>MNJC01000083.1 GCA_001920085.1 Actinobacteria bacterium 13_1_20CM_4_69_9 | reverse complement strand
CGCGATGAGCATCCCGAAGAAGAAGACGAAACAGATCACTATGAACGCCGGCAGCCCGCCGCCCGGGTACTGCGGGCGGAAGCGCGGGAACACGAAAGACGACGCGAGCGCGAACAGGATGAAGGCCGCCGCGGTGACGGCGAGGCCGACCTCGTGTCCGGTCGAGAGCGCGAGCGGCACGCCGGGATCCTACGTGCCTCGGAGCCGGGTGTTCTCCCTAGCAGGGACCGGCTGCGGCCGACCCGCCGGGGCCGGCGAAGTGCTGCGCCGACGCCCCCACCCCGGTCTGCAGGCAGTACGACGCGGCGTCTGTGCGGACGAGCGTGACGCCGAAGGACGGCGGCACGGTCGCTCCGACATACGTCGCGTTCTCGGCGTGGTAGGCCTCGAGCTGCGTGGCAGCGGCCGTGAAGTTGATCGCGCTGACGGCCGCGGTCGCATCGCGCTCGGCCTGCTTCGCGGTGGCCGACGTCGGACCACTGTGCTGCATGGTCAGCGCCCAGAGGATGCCGACGAGCGCGAGCGAGACGACGATCGAGACGAGACCGAAAGCACGACCCATGGCCCGAGTTATCGGGCCATGGGTCGCCTCGCTTGAGCCAGACGCTAGATCAGGATTCGGCCCAGCTGGCCTCTTCGGCCCAGCTGGCTTCTTCGGCCCAGCTGGCGATGACGCCGAAGCCGACCGACGTTGCCGCCGCTGCCGGCGCGGCCTGCGGCGACTTCGGCTGCGCCGAAGCAGCGCCGGGACCGGCCAACGCCGCGACCGCCGCGATCGACGCCACGATCGCCGCCCCTCGCCTCATTGAAATCTTCCTTGCCATTTCTCTTCCCCTCGCTCAGCGCATTGCGCGCGAACCGCAGTCACTGAGAGGACTTTGTGAGCGGGTGCGCACGCGTGCCTCCCCCTTCCGGGGGAGCCGGGCGCGCAATTCACTCGATCGAGTGATCAGCGCGCCGCAAGGAACGTCCTCAGAACGAGGGGATGACGATTTTCGTGCAAGAAAGCCCGAGCAACGGCATCACCATAGGCGCAGCAACTTCCATGGTGAGCCCCGGCAGCAGGCCGCAAGTTGCCGGGGCTTTTTCTTTTCACCAGGGAAGCTCGCGCCCGAGGAGCTCTGCCAGCCGTCGGTTCGGCTCTGCGAACTCGTCCTCGAGTTGCGAGCGCGTCGCCGGGCCCATCCCGGCGTATTCGCGCTCGAAGATCCGGGGATACGAATCGAGCCCGTGCGCATCGACGCCGAGGAACTCCAGCACGCTCCCGTACGTCGCGCCGGTCTCGGCGGCGAGCTCGTCGGTCAGCAGGACGAGCAGCTGCTCGGAAGCGAACGACCCGAACCAGCGCTCGAGCTGCTCCGCATAGCGGCCGCGCGCGACGTACGTGTAGTTCCACCACGCATAACTGAAGTACGCGGGGTCGCGGAGCATGCGCTCGACCTCGCCGACCATCCGCTCGTCCTCGCGCGCGAGGGCATCCTCGAACGACAGCTCCTCGCGTCCGAGCGCGACCTCGTGCTGGTAGTGGGAGAACGCACGGTCGACGGGATTGCGCAGCAGCGCGATCAGCCGTGCTTCCGGGAGCATGCGGGCAACCCTCTCCGGCGCCGACGGGTGAAACAGGTAGCTGGGGCTCGCCTCGCCGACGATCCCGCTCCGGCGGACCGGCATGTGCGCGCGGTACCAGCGCTCGCCGCGCGCGTAATGGCGGTCGAAGAAGCTGACCTCTTTGAAGGACGGGCCCGTGATCTGCGGGTGCCACCGCAGGTATGCATACAGCGCAGTGGTTCCGGCCTTCTGCGCGCCGAGGATGAGGAAGTCCGGCAACGGCCGCAGGCTTGCGGTCGCCCGGCCGTACCCCCGGTAGGCTCCGCGCAGGACCTTGCGTACAGGCTCCGGCAGCGCCGGGACGAGCTCCGCGGGGACGCGAAACCGCTGGGCCAACCGCTACCCGGTGAACGGCTGCAGGACGTGCGTGAAGTCCCACGCGTTCTGCACGATGCCGGAGCAGCTGTTCGATCCGGTCACGCCCGGACAGCCGCCGTTGTCGCGCTGAATCGCCCAGATCGACAGCGTGTTCAGCCCACTCGCCTTCGCGTAGTCGAAGACCTGCCGCGCATCCGCGAGCGTCGTGTTCTCAGTCTTCTTCGGATAGTCGTCCAGGCCGGGCATCAAGGTGATCCCGATCTGCGCGTCCATTCCGAGGCCGCGCAGCTGCGCGGCCGCCCCGTTCGCCGCGTTGATCGCCGCGTTGCCCATCTGCGTCGTGACGCGGTCGTAGTAGTCGAACGCCATGATGTTCACGACGTCGACGCGCGTTCGATTCGCAATCGCGTTCTTGAGGATTGCGACGCCCGTCGCCTCGAGGCCCGACGCTGACGTCGGCAGGGTGTAGCTCACCTGGAACGGGCGCTTCTGGACGGCGGCCCAGTCCTGCACCAGCTTCAACGCCTTGTTACGCCGGTCGATACCGTCACTGCGGTTGAGCGACCTGCCCTCGACGTCCATGTCGAGGCGCGTCACTCCGTAGCGCGCGATGACGTCTTCGTAGGCCGCGGCGATCGTCTTGACGTCCTTGCAGGAGTCGGCGATCTCGGTGCCTCCCTGGTCGGCGCTCCAGCCGCCGAAAGACGGGATGACGTCACCTCCCATTGCACGCAGTGACGTGATGTCGCCGTCGGTCAGGTAGCGCCCGTTCGAGACAGGGTCGGTCCGGTTGCCGTTCCACGCCAGCGTGCACGACGTCTTCGAGGGCGTCTCGAGGAACGCGAGCGTGAAGTGGTTCGCGCCGGACTGCTGCGCCGTTGCGGCGAGGCTGTCCGCTGTCCACGTCTCGAAGTACGGCGCGTAGACGTGGGCCGGGAAGGATGCCGGCGCGGCCTGCGTCCCGGCAGCGGAGAGGCCGAGCGCAAGCGCCGTGAGCACACCGAGCCGCTTCATCGCGGCAAGGATCGCATAGCGTCCCCCGCGATGGACCGCCTCTGCCTCGATGCCGACGCCGCGTCACGGCGGGTCACGGACGGTCTCGGCCCGCCTCGCGCGCGTCTAACAGAAGAACGGAAACGCGGGCGAAGAGGCGCCGCCTCTCCGCCCGCGGTGTTGCTCGCGTCTAGGAGACGCTCTCGGAGTAGCCGCTCCAGCGCACGGTGAGCGCGTAGATCACCACGATGCCGAGCACGATCGAGGTGAGGGTCCAGAGCGTGTACTGCGACGATCCGAGCCAGGCCAGCTGGCCGAGAACGTTGATCGAGCAGGCGACGATCGTGAACCAGCGCGCCCAGCCCGCCCCGCTCCAGAGCGCGAGCCCGGCGAGGAAGAGCACGATGCCCCAGATCAGCGTGAGCCAGCCCCACGTCGTCATGTCGAAGACGATGACCTGACTCGGCGTCAGTACGTAGTACTGCTTCCGGATCACCGCGATCAGCCCCTCGAAGAAGTCGATCGAGCCGATCACCATCAACATGGACGCCGCGAAGACGATCCACCCAGCCATCGGCCGCCCGCGTGAACCGCTGTAGGCGGTTGTTCCCATCCCATCCTCCTTCGTCGTCGTCGCCGGAGGTGCCGGCGGACGTGCTGCGCTTGGGTGCTTCGACGGATGCGCGCTGCGTCCTGCGTGTGCGGATCAGCTGTCGCGTCCGTTGCGGCGCCTGAGAGAGGGCTCGGCGCCGGCCGCCGCGAACGCCGTGACGGTCAGCGCAGCGAATCCGGCGAGAAGGGCCAGAGCGAAGCTCCCGCTCCAGAGCAGCGTGCTCACGAAGAGGACCCCGGTCCCGAAGGCCGCGTACTGCAGCGAAAACCTGCGCCGGGATCGGTCTGCAGGGGCCCCTGGCCGCCTGATGCGGAGAGCGGCTCGTGCAAGCAACCACGCGGGATACAACGCGAGACCTGCAACCACAAACCCGACGAGACCTATCCAGCCCTCGTCGAGAACGCCGGCGACTCCGACGGCCACAAGCAACGCTGAGTATTGCGAGAGCAGCCTTCGTGCCGGCGACGCGCGCGAACACCAGGGCAGCGGCCAGGTACCCGCCAAGATAGAGCAGGTGCATCCGGAGCGGGTGCCGGCGGAACCGCCGCCGTCTCCGGCGATCCATCGCGTTGAAGACGTCGTCCGCGTCCGTGAGCAGAAGCGCCTTCGCCCGAGAAGCCAGTCCACCTGGCGTCGTCACGGTTCCCGTATCGGCAAGTTCGAGAGGCAGAGTGAGCGGCGTGGCCGCCCGCCGGCGATTCGCGCCCAGGCCCCGCATAAACTTGAGGAGATGGCGCCGCCATACCGAGTCATCTGCGTGTCGCATCTCACGGGCGCCGAAGGTGAGGCGATCGCACGAGGCGTCGCGGAGCAAATGGGCTTTCGCTACCTCGACGAGGAGATCATCGAGACAGCCGCCGAGTGGGTCGATCTGCATCCATCGGTGATCGGCGAGGTAGAGCGCCGCAAATCGCTGATGACGCGGATCGGCGAGGCGATGAGAGGGCAATCCACGTCCGAGCGACCGGACGCATCCGTCCAGCACCGGAGCGGAGGCGCCGACCGTAGGGAAATGCCAGCCGACGAAGATCTGCGAGCGCTGATCCGCGACGTCATCCGAGAAGCGGCGGACGGGGAGGGCATCGTCATCGCCTCACACGCCGCGTCGATGGTGCTCGCCGACCGCGGGGACGCTTTCCGGGTTTTGGTCACCGCTTCGCAGACGACCCGCAGGGACAGGATCGCCGGCGAGAGGAAGCTCGACCCGCGGCGAGCCGAGAAGGTCCTCGCAGAAGAAGATGATGCGCGAGCCCATTACCTGAAGCGCTTTCACGGTGTTGCACTCGAGCTCCCAACCCATTACGACCTCGTGATCAACACCGACGAACTTCCGCCGGAACGCGGAGCCCACGTAATCGTGGCTGCCGCAGGCGGCGGCGACTGACGCGACCCTGTTCGCTCAACGCCGCCCGAGCTTGCCTGCCGGCGGGTGCCTCGATGGGCGCACCTGGGATCGAACCAGGGACCTCCCGCGTGTGAAGCGGGCGCTCTCCCGCTGAGCTATGCGCCCGGGAGAGAAACCGCGGCGCCTGGAAGGAATGCTTAGCGCTGCTGCCTCCCGGCCCTGACGCGGTTCACACACTCCCACCGCCGCGGCCCGCCGATGGTACCAGCGCGTTTGCGGCCCTCCCGGGCGCGGCAACAAGGAGTGCCATGCGGTTCCGACGGGACGCCCCGCTCGACACGGGTCAGGTCACCGACCTGCGCGGCAGCCGCATGAGCGGGCCTGGCGGTGTCGCGGTCGGCGGCGGCGGGCTCGGGCTCGTCGCGCTCGTCGTCTGGCTGCTGATCTCGCTCCTTTCCGGTGGCGGCAACGGCCTCGGACAGCTCGCGCCGCTCGACCAGCAGACCGTTGGCCAGGGCGGACAGTCCGGGCAGATCGACACCCCCTCCGACCTCGCGACGTGCCGCACGGGCGCCGACGCAAACGCGCGTGATGACTGCCGCATCGTCGGCGTCGTCAACAGCGTGCAGAAGTTCTGGGCCGGCGTGTTCGCAAACAGCAACAAGCCGTACACGAAGGTCGACACCGTCCTCTTCACCGACCAGACGCAGACCGGTTGCGGCGTCGCAACCTCGCAGGTCGGGCCGTTCTACTGCCCCGAGGACAAGCTCGTGTACATCGATCTCGGCTTCTTCGACGAGCTGAAGTCGCGCTTCGGTGTGAAGGTCACGCCGTTCGTCGAGGCGTACGTGCTCGCGCACGAGTACGGACACCACGTACAGGACCAGCTCGGCGTGCTCGAACAGATTCGCGGCGACACGCAGGGCCCCGAGAGCAAGTCGGTGCGCGCCGAGCTTCAGGCGGACTGCTACGCAGGCGTCTGGGCGGCGCATGCCACGGAGACGGGACTGATCGAGCAGCTGACGCAGCAGGACATCAACAGCGGGCTCGACGCCGCCGCGGCGATCGGCGACGACCGGATCCAGGAGGAGACCCAGGGTCAGGTGAATCCGGAGACCTGGACGCACGGCTCCTCCGAGCAGCGCCGGCGCTGGTTCTCCCGCGGGTACGAGACCGGCAAGCCGGCTGAGTGCAACACCTTCGCGGGGTCGATCTAGACGCGCTGACCCGGCCAGTAAGATCGCCTCAGTGGCCGCGCTTTACCGGAAGTACCGACCGCAGGATTTCGACGAGGTCGTCGGCCAGGAGGCGATCGTCCGGACGCTGAAGAACGCGATCTCGTCCGGCCAGGTCCGCCAGGCGTATCTCTTCGCCGGCCCGCGAGGAACAGGGAAGACCTCGCTCGCGCGCATCCTCGCGAAAGGGCTGAACTGCGTGCAGGGGCCCACGCCGAGCCCGGACAAGGTCTGCAACGCCTGCGTCACGATCGCCAACGGCACCTCCCTCGACGTCGTCGAGATGGACGCCGCGTCACAGCGCGGAATCGACGACATCCGCGAGATCCGCGAACGCGTCGTTCTCCAGCCGGCCGAAGGCCGCTACAAGGTCTACATCCTCGACGAGGCCCATCAGCTGACCGACGCCGCGTGGAACGCGCTGCTGAAGCTGATCGAGGAGCCCCCGCCCCACCTCGTCTTCGTCTTCTGCACCACCGACCTGTCGAAGGTGCTGCCGACCGTGCGCTCGCGCTGCCAGACATTCGTCTTCGCGCGCCCGCGCCTGCCGGAGCTCGTGCGGTACCTGCGGCGCGTCGCCGACGGCGAGAGCATCCAGGTCCCCGATCAGGCGCTCGCGCTCGTGGCGCGCGGTGCACGCGGCTCGTTCCGCGACGCGGTCTCGACGCTCGACCAGCTCGCGTCGGCGACCGAGAACGACATCACCGTGCAGGCGGTCCTGCAGCTGCTCGGCGCCGTCGAAGAGGAAGCGCTGTTTCGCCTCTGCGACCTCGTCGTCGACCGCGACACCGCCGGCGCGCTCACGTTCCTCGAGGAGCTCGCCGAACAGGGACAGGATCTCGGCCGCCTCGTCGTCGACCTGCTCGAGCACCTGCGCCACCTGATGCTCGTTCAGCACATGGGCGAGGTGCCCGAGACGCTGCCGGTCACGCAGGAGACGCGCGAACGGTTGCGCGCTCAGGCGAACCAGCTCGGGGAGGCGACTGTGATCCGGCTCATCGACCTGCTCGCGGTCGCTGTCGAGGACCTGCGTCAGGGCGGCGACCCGCGCCTTCCGCTCGAGCTCGCCCTGGTCAAGGTGACGCGGCCCGGCGCGGATCTCTCGCGCGAGTCGCTCTCGTACCGGCTCGAGCAGGTGGAGTCCCGCGCACACGTCCCCGAGAGCGCTGTCTTGGGGACTGTCCCTAAGACACGTCCCGAAGAGCCGGCACGGCCCTCGCCCGAGCCGCCGTCGCTCGAGCTCGAGCAGTTGCAGGAGGCGTGGCAGCGAACGATCCTGCCCGCCGTCGAGGAACGTTCGATCCCGGCGGCGTCGGTGCTGCGCGAGGCGCATCCTGCCGACCTCGCGGGAGACACGCTCACGGTCGAGTTCCCGTCGAGCGCCTCGTTCCACCGGCAGCTCGCGGAGGAGCCGAAGAACGCGACGCTGCTCGCGGAAGCGCTGTACGAGGTGACGGGCCGCCACCTCGGGCTCGCGTTCGCGGAAGGCGAGGCGCGCGCGGAGCAGCCCGACGAGGATGACGGGCCGGCGGGCGAGGAAAAGATTCTGGAGCTGGTCAAGGAGACCCTGGACGCGCGCGAACGAGAGGACTGACGATGAGCATGGACATGAACAAGCTCCTGCAGCAGGCCCAACAGATGCAGGAGGAGATGCAGAAGGCGCAGGGCGAGCTCGAGAACGAGACGGTGGAGTCCAGCGCGGGCGGCGGCATGGTCACCGTCACCGCGAACGGCGCCGGCGAGATCAAAGCGATCAAGATCGATCCGAAGGCGATCGATCCGGACGACCCCGAGCTGCTCGCGGACATGGTGCTCGCCGCCGTGAACGAGGCGATCCGTTCCGCGCGCAGCTTGCAGGAGTCGAAGCTGGGCGGGCTCGCAGGCGGAGCGCTCGGCGGCCTCGGGCTTCCCGGCCTCGGTCAGTAGCTTGCGCGAACGCCTGCGCGCGTTGCTGCTCTTCGCGGGGCTCGACGACGACCAGCTGGAGCGCCTCGCCGCGAGCACGAGCGAGTTCGCCGCGCCTGCCGGGCGCGCGCTCATCCAGCGGGACGATCCCGGCTCGGGACTGTTCGTGCTGGAGGAGGGAAGCGCGGTCGTCGAAGCGCCGGAGGGAAGGCGGACCCTCGGTCCGGGCGATGTCTTCGGGGAGCGGTCGCTGTTCGGAGAGGACGGCGAGCGCACCGCTCGCGTCCGCGCGCAGACCGACGTCCGGTGTCTCGCGATCGCTCGTCCCGCGATCGAGCGCGTCATCGCCGAGCACCCGAACGTCGGCGAGCGGCTACGTCACCTGGCCGACTGAATCCACACCCTCTTCCACAGGTGCTGTGGGGGATGGCGCCAAGCTGTGGACGAGCGCACGAAGTCTGCGGAATTTGCAGCCTGAGGCGCTTGCAGTTCGGAGCACACCGTGTACCGTCCGAGCCCTCGCGAAGTGGCCGCACTTTCGCGAGAGGTGCAGCACCTTTCGGGCGGAGAGACGGCGCGGCACGACTCCCAGGTGGCGCGCCCGCCCGCCCCTTTCAGCGCAGCGGCAACGCGAGCTGCGACACGGTGAGAATCGCCTCCATCAGCGGGACGATGTCTCCGGTCTTTCGTACGTACGCGGCGGCGCCGGCCTCGTAGGCGCGGGCGTCCGACGCGTCGTCCTCGCCGGTGACGAGCACGACCGACGGCGGGCGCCGCCCCTGTCGGATGATCCGCGCGGCGTCGATGCCGTCGAGCACGGGCATCGAGACGTCGAGCAGCACGAGGTCGGGCTCCAGCTCCTGCGTAAGCATGATCGCCTCGAGCCCGTTGGCGGCGAGCCCGACCACCTCGAACTCGGCTCGCTCCGAGAGCTGGGCCTGCACCATGCGGCCGAAGAGGGGGTCATCGTCCGCAATCACGATCCGGACGGGACGCGTGCTCTGCCCCGACGACACCGCGGGATCCTCTCTCATCGCCGGCGCCGAGTCTGCTCCCTAAAGGGACAGAGAAACGCCCGCCTCGGCAGTCCGAGGCATGTCGGCACAATAGATCGATGCTCAGCCCGGCTGTCGAGAATCTCGTGAGCCAGCTTTCACGCCTGCCGGGAGTGGGCACGAGGACGGCTCACCGGCTCGCGTTCCACCTGCTGCAGCGACCCAAGGACGAGGCACTCGCACTCGCGACCGCGATCGAGGAGGTCAAGGAGCGAGTTCGCTTCTGCAACGAGTGCGGCAACCTGACGGAGGACGACGTCTGCGCGATCTGTCGCGATGCGCGCCGCGACCACACGATGATCTGCGTGGTCGAGCAGCCGGTCGACCTGATCTCGGTCGAGCGGACGAGCGAGTTCCGCGGCCTCTACCACGTGCTCGGCGGCGCGCTGTCGCCACTCGACGGCGTCGAGCCCGAGCATCTGCGCATCGACGAGCTGATCGGGCGCGTCGAGCGGAACGGCGTGCAGGAGGTCGTGCTCGCGACGAACCCGAACATGACCGGCGAAGCCACGGCCGCTTATCTCGCAGATCGGTTGCGCGGGCGCGCCCGCGTCACGCGCCTCGCGAGCGGGCTCCCCGTCGGAGGAGACCTCGAGTACGCGGACGAAGTCACGCTCGGGCGCGCGCTCACGGGCCGACGAGAGATGGAATGACGACGACCGACTACGAAGCGATCCCTGCCGTCGCGGCCGACGACGCGGGACGCCGCGCCGGAACCGTCGTCATGAAGTTCGGCGGGACGTCGGTCGGCGACCCGGAGAAGCTGAAGAGCGTCGCCCGCCGGCTTGTCGCGGCGCGCGAGAGCGGTGCCCGCGTCGTCGCCGTCGTCTCGGCGATGGGGAGCACGACCGACGATCTGCTCGACCTCGCGCGCCAGGTCTCGCCGCGGCCGGAGCCGCGCGAGCTCGACATGCTCATCTCCGTCGGCGAGCGGATCTCATGCGCGCTCGCCGCCATGGCGATCTACGACCTCGGCCACGAAGCGATCTCGCTGACGGGATCGCAGGCCGGAATCGTGACCGACACGGTCCACGGCAAGGCGAAGATCGTCGACGTCCGTGCGCGCCGCATTCACGAGGCGCTCGACCAGGACAAGATCGTGCTCGTCGCCGGGTTCCAGGGCGTCTCGGCCGACTCGTTCGACGTCACGACGCTCGGCCGCGGCGGCTCCGACACGACGGCGGTTGCGCTCGCGGCTGCGGTGGGCGCAGGCGTATGCGAGATCTACACCGACGTCGACGGCGTGTACACGGCCGACCCGCGGCTCGTGGCGGCCGCGCGCAAGCTGGAGCTGCTGAGCTTCGAGGAGATGCTCGAGATGGCCTCGTCGGGCGCCCGCGTCATGGCAACGAGGGCGATCGAAGTCGCTCGCAGTCACAATGTGCGGCTCCATGTCCGTTCGACGTTCAACGACGCCGACGGGACCTGGATCCGCGAGGAGGACGAGAAGATGCTCGAGAAGGCGCTGATCTCAGGAGTCGTGCACCAGCGCGAGGAGACCGTGTATCGCGTCTCCGGGGCGAGGGCGGCGCAGCTCTTCGGCGCGCTCGCAGATGCGAACGTCAACGTCGACACGATCCTGCGGACGGGCGGCGAGATCGTCTTCTCGGCGCCGGTCGAGGACCGCCCCGATGCGGAAAGCGCGCTCGACGCCCTCGGCGTCGACTGGGCGGCGCGCGACGACCTCGGGAAGGTGTCGCTCGTCGGCGCCGGGATGAAGTCGCACCCCGGCGTCGCGGCCAAGACGTTTGCGACGCTCGAGGCAGCCGGCATCGACGCGCCGGTCGTCTCCACCTCGCCGATCAAGATCGCCTGCCACGTCCCGAGCGTCGACGTCGACCGCGCGGTGCGCGCACTCCACGAGGCGTTCGACCTTGCGTAACCGTGACGCGCGCATCGGCGTCGTGGGTGCGACGGGCGCAGTCGGCCCGGTGGCGGTCGAGTTGTTGCGCGAACGCGGCTACACGAACGTCCGCGCTTTCGCGTCTGCGCGCTCCGCCGGCAAGACCGTCGGCGGCCTACAGGTGGAGGAGGCCACGCCCGAAGCGCTCGGCGGCGGCGATCTCGACGTGTGCCTCTTCTCCGTCGGAACGGCGCTGTCACGCGAGCTCGTCCCGCGCGTGGTCGAGGGCGGCGCGGTGGCCGTCGACAAGTCGTCCGCGTTTCGCCTGGCGGACGGCGTGCCGCTCGTCGTGCCGGAGGTGAACGGCAGACGCGCCGCCGAGCACGACGGTGTCGTCGCGAACCCGAACTGCTGCACGATTCCGCTGACGATGGTGCTGAAGCCGCTGCACGAGGCCGCGGGCCTCGCGCGCGTTCGAGTCAGCACCTATCAGTCGAGATCGGGCGCGGGCGTCGAGCGGATGGAGGAGCTGCGCGCGACTCCGCCGGCAGCGGCCCACCTCGACATGGACTGGGAATTCGACGGCGTCGACTTCGACGAGGAGGCGAAGCTGCGCGCGGAAACGCGGAAGATCCTCGAGCTCCCCGAGCTGCCGCTGGTCTCCGCGTCGAGGCGGTCCCGCGTCCGCGCGACGCGGTCGGCATCGACGACGTGCTCGTGGGCCGCGTCCGCGAGGACGAGACGGTCGCGAACGGGCTCGTCCTCTTCCTCACGTGCGACAACCTCCGCAAGGGTGCGGCATTGAATGCCGTGCAGATCGCGGAGCTCGTGCTCGAGCGCCGCGCCGTCGCCGCCTGACCTACGCGCTACGCGACGCTTGCCGCGGTGTGCTCGGACATGAGCGCCTGGGCGAGCTCTTGCTGTGCGTGCACGATGTCGAGGCGGTTCTGCTCGAGCACGAGCGGGGAGGCTTCGCGCTCGCGGAGCGTCTGGCGTTCCAGCACGAGGAGCGCCAGGCGATGCTGGAGAGTGCCGCTCCGTTCCGGGCGTGGAGGCCGCAGGTCCACATGCCTCACTCTGGCTCGGAGAGGCCCGCCCGGCCACTCTCCGAACGTCCGGACCCTCTCAGCCGTTCGGCAGGCGGGGGCTCTTCCCGCCTAAACGGCCAGTGGGTTCGGGCGACGAAAGGGCTTAGCTTTGGTCGTGCAGCAGGTGGGCCGCAACCTGTTGCGACGCTCGACCTCGCGCCATGCGAGGTCGAGCCACGTCCGGCCGCGCCGACGCAGAAGACGAAGAGCGCGGCGGCCTCCGGTTGCTCGGAAGCCGCCGCGCTCTGTTATGCCGCAGACTGCCCGGTGGCTTGCGCGAGCAAGCCATGAAGCTGCGCCCAGCGACTCGCCTCGGTCCGGTTGGCGACGTCGAGCTTGCGATAGATGTTCGACAGGTGGAACTTGACGGTCTGCTCCGTCACCCAGAGCATCTTCGCGAGCTGCGAGTTCGAGTAGCCCTCCGCGACGAGCCGGAGGATCTCGATCTCACGCTTCGTCAACCCAGACGCAGGGCCGTCGACAGCGACCAAGGAGTTCTCTCGACGCCGAACACCGGCGTGGTAGATCGACGTCTCGAACGCCTGACGGATCGCCGACGCGATGTCCTCGGAGGCCGCGGTCTTGATGCAGTACATCGTTGCGCCCGCCGAGAACGACTTGTCGATGCACACAGGGTCGTCCTGCGTCGCCAACACGACCGAACGTAGGCCAGGAGCACTCGCCGCGGCATCCCGCAGCAACTCGGTGCCGTTGCTCGCGCTCTCGAGCGCGTCCCACTCGGCGACGAACAGCGCCGGCTTCCACTCGGCGATCAGATCCAGCGCCTCGGATGGCGAGGCTGTCGCCCCCGCCACCTTGATGCCCACCTGGGTCAACAGGCGCTGAAGAGCGTCAACCCACAATGGATGGCGGTCCAGGATGACCGCCGTTTTTTCCTCCCCAAATCCCCTCATCGAAAGGGCCGCCTTTCGGTTGAAAATACGAGGGTGCTGCCCGGTCATTTGTATCGCACCCCGGACCCGAGCGCAACTTTTCCCGAAGTTCTCGCCGTACTATTGGCTAAAACCTGCTCGAACCTGGTGGAGGTTAGCGCGGTACCCTTCGGGGTGAGGCCGTGGTTCGAGTACGAATGCTTCTCCTGCTCTTGCCGCTCGCAGTCGTCTCGGCGGGCGCAGCCCCCGCGGTGCGCGACTCCGTCGCCAACCCCCGGCCCGCCCTCCGCTACCTCTTCGACTCCGGAAGCGCCCAGGGAGCCGCTGCCGCCGCCGGCTGGAACCTGCTCGACGTGAGCTCGAAAGACGAGGCCGACGCACTGCCACCGGGCACGCGCGGGCTCATGTGGCTCGGCGATTACGACAATGCGACATGCGACTGGGAGCGGCCGGACGCGGAGCTCGAGCGGCTGCTCGCGGGGACGGCCCGCGATCCGCACATCTACGGCTTCCTCTTTTCCGACGAGGCCGATCCGTTCGCGTGTCCCACCGCGCCCGCGCAACACCGTGCCCGCGCCCAGCTCGTGCGCAAGCTTTCCGGCGGAAAGGTCACGGTCATCGTCGTCGACTCCAACTCGGGACGACAGACGCTCGACCAGATCCCGCGGTGGGCGGGTGCGGCAGATCGAATCGCACTCGATCCGTATCCCTGCTATCGCGACAAGCCGTGCGACTACGCGTGGGTGCGCCGCGTCATCGCCGCTGCCGACTCGGCGCACCTGCGTTACTGGGGCGTAGCCCAGGCGTTCTCCGATCACACGTGGCGCTGGCCGAGCCCCGCGGAAGAGCGGCGTCTCCTGGCGCTCTGGACACATTCGCACGCATCGGTGTTGATGACGTTCGCGTGGCGCTGGGACGGGCACGAGCTTCGTAGCCGGCCGAAGCTGCTCGACGTCCTCCGCCGCTTCAACCGCGCGAAGCCACGACGCACATTCGCGGCTGCAACTCTCGCGAGCGAAGTTCACTACACGTTCACGGGACCGCGCTCCGTCGCGTTCGACTGGCGCGGCGGCGGAGCTGCAATCCGTGTCCGCGTAAGCGGCCGCTGGCGGACTCTGCGAGCGCACGCGCCGACGCCAAAGCCTTTCTCGTCTGCCGGCCCGTTCCGCGTCGCACGCATTGCCGCGCTCCGCCCGGCGACGGCGTACCGCTACGTCATCGGCTCCGGGCCGTCCGGGACGTTTCACACAGCACCGACCGGCTCGTATCGATTCGACGTCGAGGCGGATGTCGGCGACTCGGGAAACTTCGACCCCGTCGCGCCGACCCAGACGCAGATCGCCACGGACAAACCGTCATTGGTTCTCGTTCCCGGCGACCTCAC
>MNJC01000017.1 GCA_001920085.1 Actinobacteria bacterium 13_1_20CM_4_69_9 | reverse complement strand
GCCTGCGTGCCCTGCGCTGCGTCGACGACGAGCAGCGCGCCCTCGCAGGCCTGTAGGGAGCGCGACACCTCGTAGGTGAAATCCACGTGCCCCGGTGTGTCGATCAGGTTGAGCTGGTGGCCCTTCCACTCGACGCGGACGGCCTGCGCCTTGATCGTGATCCCGCGCTCGCGCTCGAGCTCCATCGAATCGAGCACTTGCTCGCGCATGTCGCGGCTCGAGACGGCGTGCGTCAGCTCGAGGATGCGGTCGGCCAGCGTCGACTTCCCATGGTCGATGTGGGCGATGATCGAGAAGTTGCGTATGCGGTCTTGGGTCATCTCAGGCCTGCGGAAGTCGGCGTCGCAAAGCTAGCAACGCCCCGAGCTCGCGAACCTTGAGCGCCCTGCAGGCCAGCAGGTACGCCGCGATCCCTGCGAGCAGCGCAGTCACGACGGCGACGAGCTGACCGAAGAACGAGCGGCCGAGCGTGTCGTCGAGGACCCACCACGTGCCGTACGCCGCGCCCGCCAGTGCCGCCGACCCGACCACGATGCGCACGACGGAGTCAGCGATCGCCCGGCCGCCGAGGCGCCCGAGCCTGCGGCGCATCAGGGCGAGCAGGAGAGCGCTCCCGGCGACGTTGACGCAGGACGTCGCGAGCGGGATGCCCCACGTCCCGAACCGGTAGAACGCCGCGTCGAGCGCGGCGTTGATCCCGAGGTTCCCGAGTGCGACCGCCGTCGGGATCCAGTTCGACTGCAGGCTGAAGAAGCCCCGGTTGAGCAGCAGCATGACTCCGTTGAAGAAGAGCCCGGCGGAGAAGGCGGCGAGCGCGGCGGCGACGACCGGCGTCTGCGCCGCCTCGAACTGTCCGCGCTGGTAGACGATGCGCGTGATCGGCTCGGCGAGCACGGCGCTCATCACGCCGGCCGGGATCAGGAGGAAGGCGATCTGCCGCAGGCCGAGCCCGAGCGTGTCGCGGAAGCCGGACGTGTCGTTCCGTGCCGCGAGACGCGACAGCGACGGAAACAGCACCGTCGTGATCGCGACGGAGAAGATTCCCTGCGGCAGCATGTACAGGCGGAACGCCTTGTCGATCGCCGTCGGCGCGAGCTCCGGGTCGATCAGCCGCGACGCGAAGATCGAGTCGACGACGGCGTTGAAGTTGATCAGGCCGAGCCCGAGCGTCACCGGCAGCATCAGCTTCAGCACGCGCCACACGGCCGGGTCGTGCCAGTCGATCAGCACGCGCAGGCTGCCATCGAGCCCGCGCAGCCAGGGGATCGGCAGGAGCACTTGGATCACCGTCCCGATCACGATCGAGACGGCGTACACGTACAGCTTCGTGTCCATCGTCTGCGCTCGCGGGACGCCGAGCACGAGCCCGGCGATGATCGCGAGGTTCCAGAAGACGGGGCTGAGCGCCGGAACGGTGAAGCGCTCGTAGCTGTTGAGGATCCCGACGATGATCCCGGAGACTCCGAGCAGCGCGACGATCGGGAAGAGCACGCGCGACAGCCCGACCGCGAGCTCCTTGTCGCCGCCGGGATCGCCGAACAGGCCGATGATCCAGGGCGCCGCGACGATGAAGATCGCGGTCAGTCCGGTCAGAAAGAGGAGGACGAGCCAGAAGAGACTCGATGCGACGCGCCAGGCACGTTGACGCTCGCCGCGTTCCTGCAGCTCGGTGAAGACAGGCACGAACGCCGAGGACAGGGCTGCGTCGGCGACGAGCGCGCGCACGAGGTTCGGGACCTGGAACGCGACGGTGAAGGCGTTGATCTTGCCGGCGACTCCGAAGTAGTACGCGGCGACGACCTCGCGAACGAGGCCGAGGATGCGCGAGAGGGCCGTGAGGAGCGAGAAGATCGCCGTCGACCTGGCGAGCCGGCGGCCGGAGCGCTCGTCCACCCGCGCGAGTATAGGGAGGGCACCCTCTGGTACCATGCCGCCGCCCGCGAAGTAGCGGGCCTTTTCACGCTCATGCCGAACATCCGACAACAGAAGAAGCGAGTTCGCACGGCCGCGAAGCAGCGGCTCGAGAACCTGCACTACCGCTCGACCGCCAAGACGCTCGCGAAGCGCCTCGAGACTGCCGTGAAGGACGGCGACAAGGAGCGCGTCGCCGCCGAGCACCGTGAGCTCGTCCGCTGGCTCGACCGCGCGGCCGCCCGCGGCGCGATGCACCGCAACACCGCCGCCCGGCGGAAGTCTCAGGCCGCGCGGATCGTCAGCTCCGGCGGCTAGGCCGCCGCGGTTTCGCGCGGTCGCGTGATCTCGACCAGCGCGCGCTCGAGCTCGAGATCGACCGTGAGGCGCGAGCCGCCCTTGACCGCGTGGTCGAGCTCGGCGAGGCGCACGACCGCGTCGCGCAGCTCGTCGGGGCCGTAGTTCCGCGCCTGCGCGTAGAGCTTCTCGACGTAGAACGGGTGGCGTTTCAGCCGCGAAGCCGCTTCCCTCGCAGTCAGGCCCTCCGCCGCGAACACCTGGCAGTCACGCACGCGGCCGACGTGCGCGACGAGCAGCCCGATCAGCATCGGCACGGTGCGCGAGACAGGATCGCCCGAGCGCTCGAGCAGCGTCTGGCACGCGCCGAGCGCGCCCGGTAGATCGCGCCGGCCCCACGCGTCGGTGAGCTCGTACCCGGGCACCTCGGCGCAGCCCGCTGCGAGGAGCTCGATCTCGCGCGTGCCGACCGGCTCGCCGCCGGACCACGTCGCGATCTTGTCCACCTCGCTCGCGAGCTCCTCGGGGTCCTCGCCCACGACCTCGATCAGCAAGCGCGCCGCCTCGGCGTCGACGCTCACCCCGCGCTCGCCGAACTGCTTCGCGACCCAGTCGGCCATGCGCCGCTTCGGCACGTCGTAGACGAGCAGATCGCCCACCTTCGCACAGGCCTTGGCCAGCGCGGAGTCCTTCTTGAGCTCCGAGGCGACGAGCGCGAGCACGGTGTCGGGCGCGGGGCTCGCAAGGTACGCAGCGATCGACTTCGTGTCGGCGGCCTTCCAGCGGTCGACGTCCTCGACGATCACGAGCCGCCCGCCTCCGCCGAGCAGGCCGAGCGAGTTGCACGCCGCGACCGCGTCGTCGCCGCTCGTCTCGTGCGCGGTGCGAAGCTCCGTCGCGTCGTCGCCGATGCGATCGCGCAGCCGTCGCAGCGCGCGCTGGATCTTCGGGCGATCGGCGCCCGTGATCAGGTAGACGGCCTTGAGCTCGGTCGCTGCCATCCGGGCCAAGCATAGGCACCGAGGAGGAGTGCACCGGCAAGCAGGGCGAGCAAGCCGTGGCTCGACCGAATCTGGGCGAACGGAAGGCCGCCGACGAGCCGCGCCACGGCTGCGAGGTATGCCGCGCACCACCCGTTCAGCCACGCGAGAGCTTCGGCAGCGCTCGGTGACAGCGGACCGATCGCCGTCGCGGCGAGTGCAAGTGTGAGGAGCGGAACGACCGCCGGCGCCGCCAGCACGTTCGCGGGAACCGCGAGCAGCTGGAGCGAGTGGAACTGCACCCACAGAATCGGTGCCGTCGCGACGCCGCAGGCTGCAGACACGGCGATGCCGGGGCGCGCGATGCCGAGCGGATAGCCCTCGAGCACGCGCTGGAAGCGCGGCACGAGCACGAAGATCGCCGTGACGGCGGCGAACGAGAGCTGGAACCCCGCGTCGAAGACCGTGTAGGGGTTCCACGCCAGGAGCCCCACGGCCCCGACGAGCAGGAGGTGCCAGCGATCGGTCGCGCGGGCCGTCAACCACGCAAACGAGCAGAGTGTCCCGGCGACTCCGGCGCGCACGACGGACGGCTGGGCGCCGACGGCGAGCACATACGCAGCGATGGCGGCGACCGCACCGAGGTGCGCGAGCACGCGCGAGACGCCGAGAACGAACGCGACGGCGAGGACGCTGCCTGCGACGAGCACGACGTTCTGCCCGGACACCGCGAGCAGGTGATACAGGCCCGCGGCGCGGAAACGCCCGCGCAGCTCGTCGGAGAGGCCATTCTCGTCCCCGAGCACGACGCCTTCGACGACGGCGGCGCGCTCACCGCGCAGTCCGCGCGCGATCGACGCACGCAGGTGCCGCCGCAGTGCATCGGCGACGCCGCCCAGGCCGCGGCGATGCCCGACGACGTGCCACTCGTCGAGTCGCAGCACGACGTGGACGCCCCTGCGGAGAAGCCAGGTGCGCTCGTCGAACCCGTTGCTCGGACCGCGCGGCCGCTTCACGACGGCAAGCGCGCTCAAGATGCCGCCCTGCGGAGGGGCGCGCCCCGCGGCGAGCTCGAGCAGCACCGGCTCGCGTACGCGGCGGTGGGCATATCGCGTCGCGAGCGCGGGCGCCCGCAGCTCGAACCGACCGTGCCGCACGGGCCCGGTGACGACCACGAGCACGCGCGCCGCCTCGCCGACGTGCGCCGCCAGCGCCGTGCGATCGAGCTGGTCGAGACGCGCGCTTCCCCAACACCAACCGATCAGCGCCAGGCATGCGACACCGACCGCGGCGCGCGGCAGCCCGGCGACGGCGACGCAGAGCAGCAGCGCGCAACCGGCGAAACCGACCCGTGCGAAATTCGCCAAGGCCAGGCCGGCGCACAGCCCTGCTGCGAGCAGCTGCGGCCTGATCACGGCGCCACCAGCGGGCGTAGGTCGGCCAGCCGCGCCGGGCCGATGCCCGGCACGGCGTCGAGCTCGTCGGCGGAGGCGAAGCCGCCGTGTTGCGTCCGGTAGTCGATGATCTTCTGCGCGGTCACCGGGCCGACCCCCGGCAATGCATCGAGCTGGTCGAGCGTCGCGCTGTTCAGGTGCACCGGGCCGCTCGGCGCCGACGGCGCACCGGCGGATGCAGCCGGTCCGCCGGCCGTGCCGGCCCGCGGCACGACGACCTGCTCGCCGTCGGCGACGAGCGCGGCGAGGTTGAGCAGCTCGAGGTCGGCCTTGCGCGTCGGCCCGCCGGCACGCGCGACGGCGTCCGCCACGCGCGAGCCGGTGCGTACGCGGTAGAGGCCGGGCCGCCGCACGGCGCCGACGACATCGACGTAGAGCTGCGCCGTCTTGGGGCGCGCCGCGCTCGGCGCGACGTGGAGCGGCGGTGGGACGCTCGCGTGGCTGGGATGCAGAAAGAGCCGGCCGCCGAGCGCGAGCGCGACGACGGCAGCGACCGCTGCGGCGAGGAGACGGCGACGGTCCTGCAGGAGCTCCGACATGCCACCCAAGGGTGGCGGCGGAGCTCACACGTGTCTGTGCCTAGTTGACGACGAGATTGACGAGCTTGCGCGGCACGACGATCGTCTGCCGGATCTCGCCGCCGTTCAGCTGCGCCTGCACCTTCGGTGACTCCTTGGCGCGAGCGACCAGCTCGTCCTCCGGCAGGTCGGCCGGGACCTCGAGGGGGTCGCGCACCTTGCCGTTCACCTGCACCACCAGCTCGAATGTCTCACGCTGCAGCAGCGACGGATCGGCCGTCGGCCACGGCTGTTCCCACAGCCGCTCGTGGCCCAGCCGCCCCCACAGCTCCTCGGCAACATGCGGCGCGGCGGGCTGAATCAGCGAAACCGCCGTCTCGACCGCGAAGCGCGCGCCGGGCGCGCTCGGATCGCGCGCAATCTCGTTGACCAGCTCCATCACGGCCGCGATCGCCGTGTTGTACGCGAACCGGCGGCCGATGTCGTCCGTGACCTTGACGATCGTCTCGTTCGCCTTGTGCGCGAGCTCGCCCGGGCCTTCCTCAGGCGACTGCGCGGCGACCTCGAGCGCGACGCGCCAGAGCCGCCGGAGGAAGCGCGACATCCCCTCCAAACCCGTCGCCTGCCATTCGACGCGCGCATCCGCGGGGCCGATGAACAGGATGTAGAGCCGCAGCGCGTCGGCGCCGTGCTCGCGCACGAAGTCGTCGGGACTGATCGCGTTGCCCTTCGATTTCGACATCTTCGCGCCGCCCATGTCGACCCAGCCGTGGTTGAACAGCCGCGAGAACGGCTCGCGGAAACCGACGATGCCGAGGTCGTTCAGCACCTTGATGAAGTAGCGCGCATAGAGCAGGTGCAGGACCGCGTGCTCGATGCCGCCGATGTACTGGTCGACGGGGCACCACTCGTCGATCGCGGAGCGCTCGAACGGTGCCGTGTCGTTGTGTGGATCGCAATAGCGCAGGAAGTACCAGGACGAGTCGACGAACGTGTCCATCGTGTCGGCCTCGCGCCGCGCCTCGCCTCCGCACTGCGGGCACGGGACGCGGATCCAGTCCTCCGCGGACTCGAGCGGCGACTTGCCCTTCGGGGCGTAGTCCTCGATCTCCGGCAGCAGCACCGGCAGCTCCTCTTCCGGCACCGGGACGATGCCGCAGCTCCCGCAGTGGACGACCGGGATCGGGCTGCCCCAGTACCGCTGCCGTGACAGCAGCCAGTCGCGCAGGCGATAGCTGATCGCGGGCCGGCCACGGCCGCGCTTGCCGAGCCACTCGACGATCTGTCGCTCGCCCTCGGGCGCCGGCAAGCCGGTGAACTGCTCGGAGTTGACGAGCTTCGCCTCGCGGGACTTCGCGACGTAGGGCAGCTCCGGCTCGCTCCCGTCGACGGGCGCGATCACCTGCCGAACCGGCAGCTCGTACTTCGCAGCGAACTCGAAGTCGCGGTCGTCGTGCGCGGGCACGGCCATGATCGCGCCGGAGCCGTACTCCATCAGCACGTAGTCGGCGACCCACATCGGGATGCGCTCGCCGTTCGCGGGATTGATCGCAAAGCGTCCGGTGAAGACGCCGTCCTTCTCCTTGTTCTCGCGCTCGGCGAACGAGTGCGCCGCCGTGCGCCGCACGTAGTCGAGCACGGCAGGCTCCTGTTCGGTGGCCGCGACGAGCTTCGGCACGAGCGGATGCTCCGGCGCGAGCACGAAGAAGGTCGCGCCGTAAACCGTGTCCGCGCGGGTGGTGAAGACGGGAATGTCGATGTCGAGCTCGTCGACGCGGAAGAGCAGCTCGGCGCCTTCCGAGCGGCCGATCCAGTTGCGCTGCGCCGCGAGGATCCGCTCGGGCCACGACTCGAGCAGGTCCATCTCGTCGAGCAGCTCGTCCGCATACGTGGTGTAGCGGAAGAACCACTGCTCGAGCATCTTCGACTCGACGAGCGTCCCGCACCGCTCGCAGCGGCCGTCGATCACCTGCTCGTTCGCGAGCACTGTCTGGTCCTTCGGGCACCACTTGACCGGTGCCTCCTTTCGCATCGCCTGGCCCGCCTTCAGGAACTGCAGGAAGAGCCACTGGGTCCAGCGGTAGTACTCGGGCTCGTGGCTGGCGATCTCGCGCTCCCAGTCGATCGCCCAGCCCATGCGCTTCATCTGCGCGCGGATCTTCTTGATGTTCTCGCGGACGATGTCTCGGGGATGGCCGCCGTCGCGGATCGCTGCGTTCTCGGCGTTCAGGCCGAACGAGTCGAACCCCATCGGGCGCATGACCCGCTTGCCGTGGCGCCGGTGGAAGTGCGTGAGGACGTCGCCCTGCGTGTAGTTGCGCACCTGGCCGACGTGCAGCGTCCCCGAAGGGTACGGAAGCATCTCCAGGACGAAGTACGCGTTGCCCGTCCCGGGACCAGCGTTCGGCGTGTGGAAGGCGTTCTCGTCCTCCCACACCTTCTGCCACCTGGTCTCGATTGCCTGCGGGTCGTACGTCTCCATGACCGTCCTCTGAAATGAAAAAGCCTCTCGCGAGAGAGGCCGTGGGGAGCTGGCGAGGCGCCCAACTTCGGGCTTGCGCCGGATCTCGAGTTCCGGATGGCGCGCGTGCCCCTCGAAATGGAGAACGCGGGCGTCAGCTACCTCCGGATCGGCCCCGGCTTCCGGATGCCATTCGGTCACAGGCACAAACAGCAGGAGGAGGTCTACGTCCTCGTCAGCGGCAGCGCAAAGATCAAGATCGAGGACGACGTGCGCGAGCTCAAGCAGTGGGACGCGGTCCGGCTCCACCGCGACACGATGCGGGGCTTCGAAGGCGGCCCCGAGGGGGCCGAGCTCATCGCGATCGGCGCGCCGAACACCGGGCCGGGCGACGCCGACACGACGCAGGATTGGTGGAGCGACTAGCGCGCCGCTCCTAGCCCTCTTCCCCGACACGGCCGCCGTCGAGGACGGCCAGCTCGCAGTCGGCGGAGTGCGCGCGGCCGCGCTCGCGTCGGAGTTCGGCACGCCCCTCGTCGTCTACTGCCGGAACACCGTTCTCGCGCGTGCGCGCGCGTACGCGCGCGTGGATCCCGACGCGCTCGTGGTCTACGGGACGAAAGCGTTCCCGAACGTGGCCCTCCTGCGGCTGCTCGCCGCCGAGGGCCTGGGAGCGGACGTGTCGACCCTGGGTGAGCTCGAGTTCGCACGCCGCGCCGGCGTTGCCGGCGAGCGCCTCGTCTTCCACGGGAACAACAAGTCGGACACGGAGCTCCGGTCGGCGGCGGCGGCCGGCGCACTCGTCGTGCTCGACGCACTCGAAGAGGTCGAGCGCGCGCGGGCCGCGGGCGTGCGCAGCGTGCTCGTCCGCCTCACTCCCGGAATCGAGGCGGAGACCCACCGGGCGATCCGCACCGCCCATGCCGAATCGAAGTTCGGCCTGCCTCCCGACGACGCAATCGCTGCCGTCGCGAATGCGAGGGCGGCCGGGCTCGACGTCGCCGGCCTCCACGTCCACATCGGCTCGCAGCTGAGCCGCGCAGACGAGAGCGTCGTCGCCGTGGAGCGTATGGTCGACGTCGCCCGGCGCTGCCCCGGCTGGGAACCGCGCGTCTTCAACATCGGCGGCGGCCTGGGAGTGCGGCACACCCTCGACGAGCGGGTCCCCGAGGTCGAGGAGTTCGCCGGGGAGCTCGTGCAGCACGTCCGCGCGCGGTGGCCGCAGCCCGTGCGGCTGATCCTCGAGCCTGGACGCTCGCTGATCGGGCAAGCCGGCCTGACGCTGTACGAGCTGGGCGCGGTCAAAGGGACGACCGCGGCCGTCGACGGCGGAATGTCGGACAATCCGCGACCACAGCTCTACGGCGCGCGCTACGAGGCGCTGCTCGCGAACCGTGCGGACGAGGCCGCGACCGCGACGTACCGGATCGCCGGCAAGCACTGCGAGTCGGGCGACGTCCTGATCGAGTCCGTGCAGCTACCGGCGCCGCTCCGCGGCGACCTGCTGGCCGTTCCCGCGACCGGCGGCTACACGCTTTCGATGGCCTCGAACTACAACGGGGTGCCGAGGCCGGCGGCTGTCCTCGTCGCAGACGGCCGCGCCGAGCTCATCCGGCGCCGCGAGACCGTCGACGACCTCCTCCGGTTCGACCCGGATCAGGGTTAGCCCCCTGTCGCCGGCGTCCACCGGCGCCGATGATCGGGCCATGTTCGAATCAGGGATAGGCCCCGGCGTCCGCAGCGACCGCTTCGGCACGTGGTCGCTCATTCTGTTCCTGGCGCTGTTCGCACCGTCGTTCGGCTTTTTCCTCCCCGGCGCCGAGGTGCTGCTCTGGCTCCTGATCATCGCCTGCGCGGCCGTGACGCTCGCGGCGATCGGCTGCGGGCTCGCCGGGCTGTTCCTTCCCGAGCAACGCCGCGCCGCTCTCCACGGGCTGTTGAAGGCGGCGGTGCCGACGGTGGTCGGCGGTTTCTTGCTGCTCGTCTTCCTCGCGTTCGCCTACGGCAACTGGGAATAGGCGAACCCCGGGCGCACGAGCCGCGGCGGCGCGACGAGCCGAGCTTCCTTGACCGGCGGATTCACCGGCTCGGCAAGCGGCGGGGCCCCGAACGAGGCAAGGCGGCGTTCCTGCGGCGCGTCGGCGTAGAGCGTCGTGCGCTGTCGCGGGACCCGGCCGGCGGAACGGATCAGCTCCTCCATCGCCTCGGGCGGGAATTCCTGCCCGTGCTGCGCGCCGGCCGAGCGCGAGATCGACTCGTTCATGAGCGTGCCGCCGAGGTCGCTCACGCCCGCGCGCAGGGCTGCAGCGACGCCCTCCCGGCCCAGCTTCACCCACGACACCTGGATGTTCGTGATCACCGGATGCAGCGCGAGCCGCGCGACCGCGTGCACGAGCAGCGTCTCCCCGAACGTCGGCCCCGAGCGCGCTCTGCCGCGCAGCCACATCGGCGCCTCCATGTGCACGAACGGCAGCGGCACGAACTCCGTGAAGCCGCCGCTGCGCACCTGCTGCTCGCGCGCGCGCAGCAAGTGGCGCGCCCAGCTGCGCGGGGGCTCGACGTGCCCGAACATCATCGTCACGTTCGAGCGCAGCCCGGCGCGATGCGCGGTGTCGTGCACGTGCAGCCATTGCTCCGTCGTCACCTTGTCGGGACAGATGACGCGACGGACCTCGTCGTCGAGGATCTCCGCTGCGGTTCCCGGCAGCGAGCCGAGACCCGCAGCGCGCAACTCCGAGAGGTACTCGTCGAGCGGCAGGCCGAGCGTCGCAGCCCCCTGCCAGATCTCGAGCGCCGAGAACGCGTGCACGTGCAGCGCCGGCACGGCCGCTTTGATCGCGCGCAGCACGGACAGGTAGTAGTCGCCGTCGAAGCCAGGGTGGATCCCGCCCTGGAGGCAGACCTCGGTCGCGCCGCGCTCCCACGCCTCTTCGCAGCGGCGGACGATCTCGTCGTGGGGGACGAGATAGGGCGCACCGCGCAGGTTTTCCCGCCGCAGCCTGTCGGCCGCAGCGAACACTCGGTCCCGCTCACGGCCGCGGGCACGGAACAGGCGCACGAGGTCGTCCTCGCCGAGCTCGTCTGCCGTGTCGACCGGAAGCGCGTCGCGCGGAACGAACGGGACACCGCCGTCCTCGCCGGGCGACCAGCCGTCCTCGCGTGCGAGCCCGAGCGAGTCCGACGCGCGGAGCACGCTCGGCATGACGAGTGGGTCGATCCACCGGCCCGAGATCCACTCCGGATACACCGCAAGCCGGGGGGCGAGCTCGAGCCCACGGCTCTCGGTCGCCGCGCGGAGGCGCTCGACCTCCGGCCACGGCGCCTCCGGGTTGACGTGGTCGATCGTCACCGGGGAGACGCCGCCCCAGTCGTCGATGCCGGCGTCGAGCAGCCGTGGAAAGTCGTCGTACGAGAGATTCGGCGGAGCCTGCACGTGCGCACGCGCGCCGAGCACGATCCGCGCAACCGCGATCGTCCACAGGAGCTCCTCGAGCGCCGGCTCGGGCGCGCCGGCCATGCGGGTGCCCGGCTTCGCGCGAAAGTTCTGGACGATGACCTCCTGGACATGGCCGTAGCGATCGGCCAGGTCCCGGATCGCGCGCAGCGCGTCGAGCCGCTCGGCGCGCGTCTCTCCGATGCCGATGAGGATCCCCGTCGTGAACGGCACGCGCTCCTCGCCGGCGGCCGCGATCGTCGCGATGCGCGCAACCGGCAGCTTGTCGGGCGAGCCGAAGTGCGGCCCGCCGCGCGCCGACAGCCGCTCCGACGTCGTCTCCAGCATCGCGCCCATCGAGGCGCTCACCGGCCGCAGTGCGGTCACGTCTGCACCCGTCAGCACCCCCGGATTCAAGTGCGGGAGCAGGCCGGTCTCTTCGAGCACGGCGGCCGCGGCCCGATGCAGGTACTCGAGCGTCGTCGTGCAGCCGAGCTCGGCGAGCTCGTCGCGCGCTGCGCGGTAGCGGAGCTCGGGCTTGTCCCCCAGCGTGAACAGCGCTTCACGGCAGCCGGCCGCCGCGCCGGCGCGGGCGACCTCCAGCACCTCGTCGAGCG
>MNJC01000106.1 GCA_001920085.1 Actinobacteria bacterium 13_1_20CM_4_69_9 | reverse complement strand
TCACGCATCCATCCCAGACGAGGATGCGCTCGGAGGTCAAGGCTCGGACGTGCCCTCCCGTCCGTAGCGGTCCTCGAGCCTGACGACGTCGTCGAGGTGATTGGTCGACACCTCCACGATCGTCGTGTCCTCCAGCGCGGTCACGCGGTGGACGGTGCCCGGCCGGAACCGAAAGGTCGCGCCCGCACCGATCACCTCCTGCTTCAGAACCGGGTCGCCCGCCGAGCCGAGCTCGAGCTTCGCCCGCCCCTCCTGGACGAGCCAGGACTCGTCCTTGACTCGATGGAACTGCAGGCTGAGCGACTCCCCCGCCTTCACGAACAGCACCTTGCCGACATAGTGGTCGGCCTCTGCCCAGATCAGCTCGTATCCCCAGGGCTTCTCGACCTTGCGGGGCTCGAACGCCCAGGCGTCGAGGCCCTCGAGGTTGGGCGAGTCGACGCTCACCCGGCGACTTTACGCCCTAGCGATTGCGCGCGAGCGTCGGGCGCAGCTCGGGATGCGCGGCATAGTGCTCCTCCGCGCGCTGGAGATCCTTGGGCGTGTTCACGGTGATCCAAAGGCCCTCGTGACGGAACCCGTAGAGCTTGCCCTCGCCCGCGAGCTCCGGGAATGTCGACTGCTCGTGGTCGCCCCGGTCGGGCAGGCGCTCGAGCGCCTCGTCGTCGAGCACGTACACGCCGGCGTTCACCCAGTGCGGGAGGCGGGGCGCCTCGCGGAAGCCCGTCACCCGGTCGCCTTCGTCGAGCTCGACGACGCCGAACTGCGACTTCAGCGGAGCGACGACGATCGTCGCCGCGGCCTCGCGCTCTTCATGCGCCTCCAGGAACGCGCGCAGGTCGACGTCGTGCAGCTCGTCGCCGTTGAACGCGAAGACGGGGCCGGTCTCGTCCCGCGCCTGTGCGGCGAAGCGCAGCCCTCCCCCACGGCCTAGCGGCTCGGGCTCGGCGACGGCGGCGATCTCGGCCCCCAACCCCGACAGCTTCGCCTCGAACAGCCCGGCCTGCCCCGCCCCGCAGCTCACGATCACGCGGTCGACGCCGGCACGTACGAGCTGCGACACCTGGTACTCCGCCAGGGGATGGCCGGCGATCGGCACGAGCGCCTTCGGCTGGCCCCGCGCCGCGTCGCCGAGGCGCGTCGCCTGGCCGCCCGCCAGGATGATCGCCTCCACTAGCCGGAGACTCGCTCGCTCGGCTCCGGCGTCTCCGGCAGCGACTCGAACGCAGAGCTCTGGCGGCCGATGCCCTCGTACGCGAAGCCCGCCCGCCGTGTCTCCTCGGGATCGAGCAGGTTGCGGCCGTCGATGATCAGCGGCCGCGTCATGGCGTCGCGAACCTCCGCGGACGCGAGCCCGCGCAGCTCGTCCCACTCGGTCACGATCACGGCCGCGTCGGCGCCCGTCACCGCCTCGAGCACGCTGTCGCTGAGAACCGCGCCCTTCATCAGCTCGCCCGGCCGCGCGACCGGGTCCCACGCACGCACCTCTGCGCCCTCCGCCAGCAGCCGCGACGCGAGCACGAGCGACGGCGCCTCGCGCATGTCGTCGGTGCCCGCTTTGAAGGCGAGCCCGAGCAGCGCAACCTTCTTCCCGCGCAGCCGGCCGAGGTGCTTCTGCAGCTTCTGGATCACGCGCCGCTTCTGCAGCTCGTTGACCTCGATCACGGCCGCGAGCAGCTGGAAGTGGTAGCCCGAGTTCGATGCGAGCTGCTTCAGCGCGAGCGAGTCTTTCGGGAAGCAGCTGCCGCCGTAGCCGATGCCTGCCCGGAGGAAGTGCGGCCCGAGGCGGTGATCGAGGCCGACGCCCTGCGCGACCTCGACGACGTCGGCGCCGACGGCCTCGCACACGTTGGCGATCTCGTTGATGAACGAGATGCGCGTCATCAGGAACGCGTTCGCCGCAAGCTTGATCATCTCCGCCGACGCGACGTCGGTGCGCACCACCGGTGCCGCGATGCGGCTGTACAGCGCCTCGACGCCGGCTCCGTCCTCGTCGGCGAACGCGCCGATCACGATCCGGTCGGGAGCGAGGAAGTCGCGCACCGCGTGCCCCTCCGCCAGGAACTCCGGGTTCGAGACGTAGCCGACGTTCGTCAGGCCGCGCGCCTCGAGCGCCGCGCGAACCTTCTCACCCGTCCCCACCGGCACGGTCGACTTCATCACGAGCACCTGGCGGCGGTCGACCCGCGGGAGGTCGTCCAGCGCCGACCAGACGAACGACAGATCCGCATCGCCGGAGTACGTCGGCGGGGTTTGCACGCAGACGAAGAGAGCGTCCGCATCCGCCAGGTCGCCGGCGTCGAGCGTGTACCTGATCCGCTCGCGGTTCCGCGCGAGCACGTCCGGCAGGTCGGGCTCGTGGAACGGCATGCGCCCCGCCTGCAGCGCGGCGATCCGGTCCGGCACGACGTCGCGCACGATCACCTCGTGACCGAGCTCTGCGAAGCAGCCGCCGGTGACGAGCCCGACCCAGCCCGCGCCGAAGACGCCGATCGTTTGCGATTCCGCCATGGGCCGGGAAGCCTACTTCGGGAGAGGCTGCAGCCCGCGCGCGATCGCGAGCATCGTCTCGTTCGTGAGCGAGTCGAGGACGGTGTTCACGACCCAGTACGTCGCGCCGTTCTCGCGCAGCACGACCATGTGCAGGTGCGGCCCGGAGTAGTAGAGCGAGAACTGCCGCTTGTGGATCCGCTGGTTGAAGCTTGCGTCGGCGAGCGCCGGAGCCTCGTCCCAGTTGGTCTCCTCGATCCCCCAGTACTCGTTCAGGCCGGTGGCGAACGTGACGCGCACGGCCTTGTAGCCCCGCTTGATGTTGTAGGCGCGGATCGGCGCGTCGAACTCCAGCTTGGAGAAGTCGGCCACGAAGCGCGGCACCTCCAGCCTGAACGGAACGCGTCGGCGCAGGCTCAGCAGCTCCGAGCGCGTCAGCGACGGGTTGAGCGAGACCTGCGGCCGCGCCTTCTTCGGCGTCTGGTCGACCGGCGCGGGTGCGATCGAGCCGTGGAAGTTCTGCCCCACGACGACCGTGGCCATCGCGCCGTTCGCCAGCGTCGTCATCGTCGGCGGAAGCGGCTCCACGTCGGCGTCGCCGAAGAGGTTGCCGATCTGCGTCGCCGCGGGCTTCGAGTGCAGCTGCGCGGTGTCGTAGTACACCGTCGTACGGAAGTAGTTGTAGCGGGGCGCGTTCTGCGGCTGCCCGCTCGGCGGCGTGAGGATCTTGTAGCCGCGCTGGCCCAGCTCGTACGCCGCGTTCGCGGCGGAGCCCGAGACCCCGTTGCCGTTCAGCACGGTCGTCGTGACGGACTTCGGGCTCAACGCGCGCGAGCGGTGCTTGATGCCGAAGGCGACGTCGCGGGCCTTCTCCGGTGACTTGACGTCGGGATTGACGAACTCGCGCACGGCTTGCGAGATGTTGGAGGGATCCGTCGTCAGCTCGGCGTAACCGGACAGGCCCTGGATGCGCGACTGGAAGACGTGGCCCGACGGCAGGCCGTGCGCGAAGAAGAGGTAGTCCTTGAGGGTGCTCACGTCGAGCTGCTTGTTTCCGCCGCGCCCGACGACGACGTTGTGCTCGATCGCGTTCGCGATCTGCAGCACCGTGTCGATGCTCAGCTGTGACGAGATCTGCTCCTTCAGCGCCTTGAGGAACAGCTGCTGCCGCGCGTTGCGGTAGATGTCGGAGTCGAAGTGCCGGTACCGCACGTATGCGAGCGCGTTCGTCGCGTTCACGCGCTGGTAGCCCGGCCAGAGGTTGATCTTCGACACGCCGGGACAGTTGGTGGGATCGCACAGGTAGCGGTGATCGACGTCGACCCAAACGCCGCCCAGGTTGTTGACGAGGTCCATGAACCCGCGGAAGTTGACGGTGACGAAGTAGTTGACCGGCAGTCCCGTCAGCGCGCGGACCGTTTCCACGCTTCCGGCCGCACCGCACTCCGAGAACGCATAGTTGATCCGCTCCCGTACGTCCGCATGGCCCGGGCACTTCACGTCCGTGATCAGGTCGCGCGGAAACGAGAGCAGGGAGAGCGACTTGTTGATCGGGTCGGCGCGGACGAGGATCAGCGTGTCGGAGCGCCCGGTGAGGTCGGCCTGGAAGCCTTTGCGCCGGTCGGTGCCGATGACGAGCGCGATCGTCGGCTGGCTCGGATCGGCGAGGTCGAGCCGCTTCGCGGCGGCGATGTCGGCCTTCGTCTTGGGGCTGATCGCGTCGACGAACTGGTGCCCCTTGAGATAGGCAGCGCCGCCGGCCGCTGCGCCGATGATCAGCGCGGCGAGGATCGTCCAGAGGAAGATCGCCGCGACCAGATGCCACGCACCGCGCTTCGGCGGGTCGGGCTGCCGATACCGGCTCATGGGTGTCGGCGGCGACGGCGGATAGATCGCGCGGCCGTTGCCGTTCAGCTCGGCGCCGCGCCCCATACCTCTCTTGAGCGTGGTCTTCATCGGGGCCTGAAACAGGACGGCGCCCGTTACGAGGGCGCCAGCCGACCAGGAGGATAGCCGACCGTCCGGCCGGCTCCGGCGATCAGCGCTTCAGGCGCTCGGCGACGAGCGTGGCCAGCTTGCGCTCGAGCGAGAGCGGGATCGGCCTCGCCGGGGCGCCGAGCGAGGCGACCAGCACGCTGCCGTCGGCCCGGCCGCGCGAGAAGGCGTAGATGTCGATCCGGCCGTCGATTCTCTGGGTGCCCACGGTCATCCGGAACCTGAGCCCGTACGTCAGCTGCCGCGGAGCGAACTTCCCGATCTTCAGCGAGCCACTCGAGAGCATGGTGAACTTCACGCCCGAGCCGTTCGCGAACTCCTGCTGCATCGCGACCCGGAAGCAGCGGTCGAACGGGTACGCCTTGAGGCGGTTGAACGCCGCGATCGCCTCGCGCTCGGTCGCCCAGACCTCGCCGTCGGAGTCCTCGAAGCTGTCCTCCCGGCCGAAGTCCGGGCTCTTCGCCCGGCCGGTCAGGACGAGGTCGGAGAGATTCGGGTTCTTGCAGTAAGAGGGCGCGTTCGCGTCGCCCTGGCTGTCGAGCTGCTCGACCCGCCAGTCGCCGGGGCCCAGGTCGTCGTGGCTGACGATGATCCGGTGCGCCCACGCCTGGTCGGCGGGGTTGAAGCGGTGCTGGGGCTCGCGCGGATCGCCCGCCAACGCGGCGGATGCCGCGGCGAGCGCCACGAGCGCGACGACGGTCAGACCGAGGCGGCGGGCCATGTGGCGTGAATCGGCCTCAGCGGCTGGCGACTTCCTCCCTCGAAAGGGGTACATAGCCCAGGTTCGGGCCGAGCCAGCGCTCGGCCTCCTCGAGCGACATGCCCTTGCGGGCGGCGTAGTCCTCCACCTGGTCGAGCCCGAGCCGGCCGACGGAGAAGTAGCGCGCCAGCGGATGTGCGAGGTAGATCCCGCTGACGGCCGCGGCAGGGCTCATGGCGAACGACTCGGTCAGGGACACCCCGCCGGCCTCTTCGGCACCGAGGAGGTCGAAAAGCTTGCGCTTCTCCGTGTGGTCCGGACAGGCGGGATAGCCGAACGCCGGCCGAATGCCTCGGAACCTCTCCGCTACGAGCTCCTCGGTCGAGAGCTGCTCGTCCGGCTCGTACCACGCGCGGCGCGCGACCTCGTGCAGGTATTCCGCGAACGCCTCGGCAAGGCGGTCGGCGAGCGCCTTGACCATGATCGCCCGGTAGTCGTCGTGCTCGGCCTCGTAACGCGCGGCCAGCTCGTCGGCCCCGTGGATCGCGACGGCGAACGCGCCGACATGGTCGCCGTCGGGGCTGACGTAGTCGGCGAGGCAGCGGTTCGGGCGCGAGTCGCCGTACGCCGACTGCTGCCGGAGGAACGTGAACCGTGTGCCCTCGTCGACGACGACGTCGTCGCCGTCGGAGTGCGCCGGCCACCAGCCGTAGACGCCGCGCGCGTGCCGAGCCTCGTCAACTGCGGCTCGACCACCTTCGAGCCAAGTGACGGCGGCTGCGGCAGGTCGTCGAACGGGACGCGCTCCTTGTTCGCGCGCGCCTCGTCGAGCGGAAGCAGCGGCTTGCGCTCCTTCTCGGCATGCTGCTCGCGGAGACGCTCCTGGAGCTCTCGGTTCTCCGCGTCGAGCGTCTCCTTGCGCGAGGGGTCGAGCAGGTTCGACATGACCCCGACGACGCGTGACGCGTCGAGCACGTGCAGCGTCGGCTCCGAGTACACGGGCGCGATCCGGACGGCCGTGTGCTGCTTCGAGGTCGTGGCGCCGCCGATCAGCAGCGGCAGATCGAGTTCCCGCCGCTCCATCTCCTTCGCGACGTTGACCATCTCGTCGAGCGACGGCGTGATCAGCCCGGAGAGGCCGACGACGTCGCAGCCTTCCTCGAGCGCGGTGTCCAGGATCTTGTCGGCAGGCACCATCACGCCGAGGTCGATCACCTCGTAGTTGTTGCAGCCGAGCACCACGCCGACGATGTTCTTGCCGATGTCGTGCACGTCGCCCTTGACGGTCGCGAGGACGACCTTCCCCTGCGCCCGCGGCCGCCCGTCGCCCCGCGCCTTCTCGGCCTCCATGTACGGCTCGAGGTAGGCGACCGCGCGCTTCATCGCGCGCGCGCTCTTGACCACCTGAGGGAGGAACATCTTTCCCGATCCGAACAGATCGCCGACGATCGACATCCCGTTCATCAGCGGGCCCTCGATCACGTCGAGCGGGCGCGGGTGCTTCTGGCGCGCCTCCTCGGTGTCGTCCTCGATGAAGTCGACGATGCCGTGGACGAGCGCGTGCGACAGGCGCTCCTCGACCGGTGCTTCGCGCCACGAGAGGTCGCGCTCGCGCTTCGTGCCTTCGCCCGCGACGCGCGACGCGTACTCCACGAGGCGCTCCGTCGCCTCGGGACGACGGTTGAAGATGACGTCCTCGACGCGCTCGAGCAAATCCGGCTCGATGTCTTCGTAGACGGCGAGCTGGCCGGCGTTGACGATGCCCATGTCCAGTCCGGCGGCGATCGCGTGGTAGAGGAAGGCGGCGTGCATCGCCTCGCGGACGGCGTCGTTGCCGCGGAAGGCGAAGCTGAGGTTGGAGATGCCGCCCGAGACGCGCGCGCCGGGGCAGCGTTCCTTGATGATGCGCGTCGCCTCGATGAACGCCTTCGCGAACTCGGCGTGCTCCTCGATACCGGTCGCGACGGCGAGGACGTTCGGGTCGAAGATGATGTCTTGGGCCGTCCAGCCGTCCGCGGTCAGCAGCCCGTAGGCCCGCTCGCAGATCTCGACCTTGCGCTGGGCCGTGTCGGCCTGACCCTTTTCGTCGAACGCCATCACGACGACGGCCGCGCCGTAGCGGCGGACGCGGCGCGCCTGCTCGAGGAAGGCGTCCTCTCCCTCCTTCAGGGAGATCGAGTTGACGACGCCCTTGCCCTGCAGGCATTTGAGCCCCGCCTCGATGACCGTCCAGCGCGAGCTGTCGACCATGACCGGGATACGGGCAACGTCCGGCTCGGTCGCGAGCAGGTTCAGGAACGTCGTCATCGCCTGCTCCGAGTCGAGCAGGTCGGCGTCCATGTTGACGTCCAGGATGTTCGCGCCGCCGCGCACCTGCTCGAGCGCGACCTCGACCGCCTCCTGGAAGTCGCCGCCCTCGATCAGCCGGCGGAACCGCGCCGAGCCGGTGACGTTGGTGCGCTCGCCGACCATCACGAACGTCGAGTCCTCGAAGATCCGGAACGGCTCCAGGCCGCTCAGCCGCGGCACCGACTCGCGCGGCGGGAGACGTCTCGGTGACTGTCCCTGCACCGAGTCCTTGATCGCCCTGACGTGGTCGGGCGTGGTGCCGCAGCAGCCGCCGACGACGTTGACGAGGCCGTCCTGCGCGAACTCGCGCAGGTAGCGGCTCGTGTCGCGCGGCTGCTCGTCGTGCGTGCCCATCTCGTTCGGCAGGCCCGCGTTCGGGTGGCACGCGACCCAGGTCGGCGCGATTCGGGCGAGGTCCTCGACGAACGGACGCATCTCGCGTGCGCCGAGCGAGCAGTTGACTCCGACGATGAAGGGGTTCGCGTGCTCGACCGAGAGCCAGAACGCGTCCACGGTCTGACCCGACAGGTTGCGGCCGCTGCGGTCGATCGCCGTGAATGAGATCCAGAGCGGGAGCTCGGGCGCCGCGTCCTGCGCCGCAGCGATCGCCGCCTTGGCGTTGAGGGTGTCGAAGATCGTCTCGATCAGCAGGAAGTCGACCCCGCCCTCGGCCAGCGCGCTGATCTGCTCCGCGTACACCTCGCAGAGCTGATCGAACGTGTGCGTCCGGAACGCGGGATCGTCGACCCGCGGCGACAGCGAGAGCGTGACGTTGAGCGGGCCGACGGAGCCGGCGACGAAGCCGTCCACCTCGTCCGCAGCCTGGCGTGCGAGCCGTGCCCCCTCGACGTTGAGCTCGCGGACGTGCGCCTCGAGGCCGTAGTCGGCCTGCCCGATCGAGGTCGCCGTGAAGGTGTTCGTCGTCGCGATGTCGGCGCCGGCGGCGAAGTACTGCCGCTGGATGTCGAGCACGACCTCCGGCCGCGTGATGTTGAGCAGGTCGGGATCGCCGGCGACATCGTGTGGGTGATCCTTGAACCGCTCGCCACGGTAGGCCTCCTCCCCGCGCCCCTGCCGCTGGATCAGGACGCCCCACGACCCGTCGAGCACGGCGATGCGCTCGCGGAGAATGGCTTCCAGTCGTGTGCGCGCGTCCTGCATTCCCTACTCCGTTCTGCCTGGAGAGAACCGCGCCTTGCTGGGGACGCGCGCGGGCTCTTTAGGCGTTTGGTAACCCGGTCGCCAAGCTGCCTTTCAAAGCTTTCCGGGGCGCCCCCAGTCTAGCGGTAGCCCTGTTCTGCGGCGTATTCCTCCACGAGGAACTTCGGCGCGCACATCGCCCAGGCGTTCTCGACCAGGTCGCGCATCTCCTCGGCGTCGATGGCGTCGAGCCGCACGTGAACCCAGTGGTAGCGCATGTCCGCCTCGCCGGGCAGCGAGAACTTGTCCGGTTCGGACTCGACCAGCGCGGCCCGCCAGTCCTTCGGGAAGCCGAAGCCCATCGTCTCCCCGTCCTTGGAGAAGGAGAGGAAGACGATCCGGCCCACGCGGAACTTGAGCCGGCCGCGGACGTACGCCTCGGAGGCACGGGGCAGCACGCGTGCGACCTCCTGCACCTCTGCCACCGTCACCGGCATGGCGTCAGATTAGGCGTCGAATTAGGGCGGCCTGGCGTCGAACACGATCTCGTAGCTGAAGCCACGGCCGTCGACCTGATACGCGTAGCACCCGGAGCCGCGCAGGAAGGTCGCCGCGGGGTTCAGGTCTGCATACGGCCCGACGAGCCGCAGCTCCGAGTGCAGCTTCCCGCTCCACTGCGGCCCCTGGTCGAAGCGCAGCAGGCCCGGCCCGTCCACCTGCCGTCCGCGCACGATGTACGGGCCGCGGTAGCGCGGGACCGTCCAGAGGACCTTCGTCCCGTCCCAGCCCTCGTAGCCCCAGCCGGCGAGGTACCTCAGCGTCGCGCGGCCGCCCTCGACGGAGAGCGTCGGGTACGCGGGGCCCGGCCCGGTCGACGGGTCCGTGGGGCATGGCGTGCCGGATGCAATGGTCGGGATGCGGAGCGGCCGCCGCAGGAGCCCGCGCCACCAGTAGACGAGGTACCCCTCGTGGCAGTCGAAGAGGTAGCGGTGATAGTCGGCGTTCCAGCGCGGCCTGCACGCCATCTGCCACTGCAGGCAGCGCGACTTGCCCGCAATCACCGCGCGCACGAACTGGTCGCTGCAACCGCGGCGTTGGTGGGCAGCGACCGGCGCCGCGAAAGCGAGCAGCGCCGCGGCGCTAGCCGCGGCCGGCAACAGCCAGCTGATTCTCCGCATGCTTGATCCGCTGTTCGAGCTGCCAGCGGTCGGCGTTCGACTCGCCGCGGTCGAGGCGCTCGAGCTCTGCCTGCGCCGTCTCGAGCTGCTCGCGCGCCCGGGCGTCGTCGACCTCGCTGGCGAGCACTGCGTCGTCGACAAGCGCGATCGCTCGATCGAGCTGGACCTGGAAGAAACCGGGACCGGTCGCGTATTCGCGCATCTCGCCGGCCCGCTCGATGTAGACGCGCGTCGACCCGGCCTTCAGCGTCGCGATCAGGGGCGCATGCCGCGCGAGCACCCCGATCTCACCGGCTGCGCCCGGCACGATCAGCATCTCCGCCTCGCCCTCGAACGCCGGGCCCTCGGGCGTCACCAGCGAAACGTCGAACTTCACGAGACGCCGGCCGGCTCGGGCTCGGCCTCGCGCTCGGCGACGGCCGTGTCCTCCGCGGCTTCCTCGCCCTCCGTCGGCTGTTCCCCTTCGCCCGCGAGCCGGCGGCCTTTCTCGGCCGCCATCTCGATCGTGCCGACCATGTAGAACGCCTGCTCGGGAAGCTCGTCGTGCTTGCCGTCGATGATCTCCTGGAAGCCCTTGATCGTGTCCTCGATCTTCACGTACTCCCCGGGAGTGCCCGTGAACTGCTCCGCGACGAAGTTCGGCTGCGACAGGAAGCGCTGGATCTTTCGTGCGCGCGCAACGACGAGCTTGTCCTCGTCGGAGAGCTCGTCGATGCCGAGGATCGCGATGATGTCCTGCAGGTCCTTGTAGCGCTGCAGGATCTCCTGCACGCGCGTCGCCGTCGAGTAGTGCTCGGCAGAGATGATCCCCGGCTGCAGCGCGCGGGAGAACGAGTCGAGCGGGTCGACCGCCGGATAGATCCCCTGCTCGACGAGCGAGCGCGTGAGCACCACCGACGAGTCGAGATGCGCGAACGTGTTCGCCGGCGCCGGGTCGGTGAGGTCGTCGGCCGGCACGTAGATCGCCTGCACCGACGTGATCGAGCCCTGCTGTGTCGACGTGATGCGCTCCTGGAGCTGTCCCATCTCCGTCGCGAGTGTCGGCTGGTAGCCGACGGCGCTCGGCATGCGGCCGAGCAGCGCGGATACCTCTGAGCCGGCCTGGGTGAAGCGGAAGATGTTGTCGATGAAGAGCAGCACGTCCTTGCCGTCGTCGCGGAAGTACTCCGCCATCGTCAGCCCGGACAGCCCCACGCGCAGGCGGGCGCCCGGCGGCTCGTTCATCTGTCCGTAGACGAGCGCGACCTTGTCGAGCACCTTCGACTCCTGCATCTCGAGCAGCAGGTCGTTGCCCTCGCGCGTGCGCTCCCCGACGCCGGCGAACACGGAGAAGCCGCCGTGCTCGCGCGCGACGTTGTGGATCAGCTCCTGGATCAGCACGGTCTTGCCGAGCCCTGCGCCGCCGAACAGGCCGACCTTGCCGCCGCGGGTGAACGGCGCCAGCAGGTCGATCACCTTGATGCCCGTCTCGAAGACCTCGATCTTCGGCGAGAGGTCGGTGAACGCCGGCGGATCCCGGTGGATCGACCAGCGCTCCACATCCTTGGGCGCCGGCTTCTCGTCCACCGGCTCGCCGATCACGTTCCAGATGCGCCCGAGCGTCGTCTCGCCGACGGGGACGGAGATCGGCTGCCCCGTGTCGCGCACCTCGAGCCCGCGCGCCAGCCCGTCCGTCGAGTCCATCGCCACCGCGCGGAGGCGATCGTCGCCGAGATGCTGCTGTACCTCCGCGATCAGCGAGCGCGCCTCCTGCCCCTCCTGCGCCGGGATGTCGATGCTCAGGGCGGTGTAGATCTCAGGCAGCCCTTCCGGGAAGACGGCGTCGATCACGACGCCTTTGATCTCGATGATTCGGCCGGGCTTCTGAACGCTCTGTTCGGACATGGTTCTCCTGGCGACGCGTTGAGAGGACAGCCGGAGCGGGACGCCCTCGGCGCCCGGAAGTCTATCGGCCTTCGCTAGAGCGCCAGGTGAGGGTGCGAGCGCGCTTGAGACGCTCGCTGGAGCATGCGCAGCTCCTGGTCCGGGAAGCGGAGCTTCGCGGACGGAGCCGCCGAGCGGGACGCCGCATGCGAGGACGCGGGATGCTCGATCGTGCTGACCGCGGCGCTGAGCCCGACCGTCGCCGCGACTGCGGCTGCGGCGGCCGCTACCTGGAGCTTCCGCGCGACCGCGAGGCGGCGGCCGGGGACGAGGATCGGAACCGTCAGCTCCTCGAGCGGCGTCTGGCGCAGGAGCGTCGACGCGCCCGCCGTCGTCTCCGCGTACGCGCGGCAGCCCGCGCAGGCGGCGAGGTGCGCGTCCAGGCGTGCCTGGTCGAGCTCGGAGAGCTCACCGTCGAGCGCTGCCGAGAACAGCTCGCGCATCCGGTCACAGGCGGTATCGAGAGAAATCTGCCCCACTGGTTCCACTTCAGTTCTGACGGCCTTGCCTAGGAGAAGTTAGCCATTTCTTCGTCTTTAGGGTCCGAATCTTTAGCTGAAGGTCACGAGGGCCCGGTTCATCCGCTCCGCGCCCGCCAGGCAGGCATTTCGCCCGTTCGCGCCGATGAACGGGCACGCGAGGCTCTTGAACCGCCCGTTCGTCACGACCGAAAGCGTGGTGCCAAGCCACTCGTAGCAGGCGCCCTGCGCGCTGCGGCGCAGATCGGCGCACCGCTCGATCAGCTTGACGCGCCTCGAGCCGCGCGTCGTGGCGACGTTCTGGATGTTCATCCCGTACAGGCAGCTGATCGTGTCGGGGCCGTGGAGTCGAGCGCAGATGCGGATCTGAATGAAGGGATCAGCGGATGTGATCAGCGCGGCGGCGGCGACGCAGCCCGCCCGCTGGCGCGAGTGGAGCCCGACGCAGAGACTCCGGACGCCCGCCGCGTTCGTCGGCAGCGTCTTCGGCGGGACCTCGAGGAAGTAGCGGTACCAGCACGGTCGAACGAACGACGGGATCGCGTGTGCGCAGAGGGCTCGTGCCGAGCGCGTGCCGTGGTGCTGCTTCGTCGTCGCGTCGCGGCCGGCGATCGAGAGCCAGTAGTCATGGTACGCGCCCTGCGCGCAATCCGGCGCCTGTGAAGCCGGGAGCGCGCGGCATGCCTGCACCGCGAACGGGAGCTGCTCGTGGTACAGGCGCATGTACGCGTGCCCGAGCGTGTGCACGCACGTGTACGACCGGTAGCGGGTCGGTGCGCGCATGCACAGCTTGATCGCACCGTCCGGCCCGAGCTGCCCGATCTGGCTCCCGAGCGTCAGCACCATCCCCATCCCGAAGCCGGCGGAGCATCCCGGGTCGTTCGAGCGCGGGAGGTAGCGCTGCAGGTTCGCGAGCGTGACGTGGTGGCGCCGTGCGTACATCCGCCCGACCTGGTGCATCATCATGTGGCACGCGCTCTCGAGGTAGCCGCCGCCGGCCCGCACCTTCACGTCGATGCGCGGCAGCTCGTGCGCTGGATCGCCCGACTTCTGGACGTCCGCGAGCAGGCGCGTGACGTAGCAGTTCCAGATCTTCGCGTCGGTGCGCAGCAGGCTGCAGCGCGACAGATACGTCGTGCGCCCGTCGTTGCTCCCTTCGAGGAACCCGCCGAGCGGCGGACCGGCCGAAGCGCCGGCGGCCTGCCAGAGCAGGGCGCCGAACAGCGTCGCGAGCACGAGTCTTTTCATGACCACTCTCTAGGACGCCGCGCGCGCCGTTTGGTCGTGGCGCGCGGCGGTCAAGGGTGATGTCGTAGCGCGCGACGCCGCTTCCGCTCTCGTGTGCCGTGTCGAGCGAGACCTGCACGCGTCCGTCCACGAGCGCCGCCGTGAAGCGGGGAGCGCGCGGCGAGGTCGCGTCCGTCCAGCGGAAGCGGAGCCGTGCTCGGGCCCCCGACGCCTTCAACACGGTCATCCTGAACGCACCGGTGTCGACGAACGTCTCGCCGTGGCGCAGCTCGGGCCGGTGGCGGCCGTCGGGGTTGCCGAGCAGCAGGTTCGGGATGCCGCTGCTCCCGAAGTCCTTCAGGTCGGGGCTCGGGCTGACACGGATGATCACGCCTGCGCCCGCAGTCTGTTGGCCGTCGTCGTTCAACGCCGCGCGCCCGCGGTACTCGATCCAGTACTGGTCGCTCGCGGTCGTGACGACGAATGCCTGCGGCAAGCGCGATGCGGTCTCGATCGGCGCGAGCCAGTACGCCCCGTTCTTCACCGCTCTGCTCACGTTCGCCAGCCAGCCCAGCTCGAACTTCGCCTGGGCGCTGAAGTCGCCGGAGCCGGTGCCCATCGTGTCGTAGGGATCGCCGTACTCGAGCGCACCGCAGCCGTGGCGCTTGCAATCGGTCAGGTTGGCGTGGCCGAGCCCGAACGAATGCCCGAGCTCGTGCGCGACCAGGTGGGCGGTCACGGCGCCGTTGAGGAAGACGGTCGCCGCCTGTGTCGCCCCCGACCACGGGCAATTCTGCTCGGGGTGGACGAACACGACCCTGTCGTACTTCGACGGGTCGTACCCGGCGGCGCTCGCCGCGGCCATTCCCTCCGCGCGAACCTGCGGCAGGTTGCAGGCGACCGGCACGTCGAACGCCCGCAACCAGGGCGTGACCGCGCCGGTCAGCGACACCTTCCCGTACGACATGCTGCGGTAGAGGGCGTCGGCGTCGTCGAAGACGATCCGACGCACGTCGTCACGTGCAAACGGCTGCGGGCCCCACGTGACGAGCGCGACGAGGATCCGCTGCGGCCCGAGCACATGGCCGCCGTACGCGGGCTGCGCGGCGGGAACCGCAACCAGGCTGAGAGCGGCGAGGGCGACCGGTACCAGCCGCCGCCCCACGGCCCGTCAGCTCGCGACGGGCTTGGGCTCTTCCGCGATCTGCAGCGGCTTGACGATCTCGGCGAAGTGGCAGGCGCTCGGGTGGCCCTGGCCGCGGTCGATCAGCAGCGGATCTTCCTCGGCGCAGATCGGCTGGGCCTTCCAGCAGCGCGTGCGGAACCGGCAGCCCGAAGGTGGGTTCGCCGGGTTCGGGACATCGCCTTCGAGCACGATCCGCTTGCGCTTGCCGCGCTGGCCGGGCTCCTCGATCGGGATCGCCGAGAGCAGCGCCTGTGTATAGGGATGTGACGGACGCTCGTAGATGTCCTCCTTCGTCCCGATCTCGACGACGCGACCGAGATACATCACGGCGACGCGATCG
>MNJC01000093.1:10992-13614 GCA_001920085.1 Actinobacteria bacterium 13_1_20CM_4_69_9 | reverse complement strand
CTTCGCGTCCTGATCGGTGGTGCTCTTGTTGGACGCATCCGCGTCCGCCTTGTTGCTCACGTCCTGTGACGCCGTGCTGGAACCACCCTTCACGTCGCCTCCGGCAATGCTGACAGGAACGTTCGCGTTGACCGCGTTCTGCTTGGCCTTCGCATCGGCGTCAGCGTCCTGCTTCGTGCTCGAGGACTGCTTGACGTTCTGCTCCTGGCCGTTACCGCCGCAGCCGGAGTAGCACGAGCTGTCGCCACCCTTCTGCGTCGCGGTCGCGTCCTGATCCGTCGTGCTCTTGTTCGATGCATCGGCATCGGCCTTGTTGCTCGCCGTCTGGCTGGCCGTGCTCGATCCGGCGTTCACGTCGTATCCGGCGATGTTGACGGGAACGTTGGCATTCACGAGGTTCTGCTTCGCGTTCGCATCGGCGCCGGCGTCCTGCTTGGTCTTCGCCGACTGGTCGATGCTCTGCGACTGACCGTTGCCGCCACAGCCGGAGTGGCAGCTGCTGCTGCCGCCGGTCTGCGTGGCGTTCGCGTCTTGCGAGGTCTTGCTGTTGTTGTCCGCGGAGGCGTCGGCGGTGTTCTTGGCCGTTTGGTCGGCCGAGCTCGATCCGCCCGACACGCTCCCGCCCGCGATGTTGACGGGGACGTTGGCGTTGACGGCGTTCTGGTTCGCGTTCGCGTCTGCGTCGGCGCTCTGCTTCGTCAGCGCCGATTGGTCGACGGTCTGCGCTTGCCCGGCACCACCGCAGCCGGAGGTGCAGCTGGAGCTGCCGCCGGTCTGCTTGGCCGTTGCCGTCTGGTCCGTCGTGCCTTTGTTCGACGCATCAGCGTTCGCCGTATTCGTGGCGTTCTGATCCGCCGAGCTCGAGCCGCCGGACACGCTCCCGCCCGCGATGCTGATCGGGACATTCGCGTTGACCGCGTTCTGCTTCGCGTTTGCATCGGAGCCGGCGCTCTGGTTCGTGAGCGCGGACTGGTCGATGCTCTGCGATTGACCTGCACCACCGCAGCCCGAGAGACAGCCGGAGCTGCCACCCGTCTGCGTTGCATTGGCGCTCTGATCGGTATTGCTCGTGTTCGACGAATCACTCGACGCCGTGTTCGAGGCCGTCTGAGTGGCCGAGCCCGAGCCGATCGAGATGCCACTGCCCGTGATGCTGGTCGGCAGAGACACGTTCGAAGCGGTCTGTCCCGCTGCGCTCAGCGCAGGTGCGCCCTGGGATGCACCGGCCAGCTGGCCGAGCATCTGGTCCGCACCTGGCGGAGGATCGTTCGCGGCGGAAGCCGTCCCCACCCACGCGGAGAGGGCGATCATTGCGACGCCCACCGCTATGAGATGGCGCTTCATGGTGTGTTCGAGTTCTCCTTTTTGTCGTCGTTACGTCTGTCTCTGCCGAGGCGCGCCGGAGCGCCACGGCCGGGTGTCGGCGGAACGGTCGCGTTCCACCGATGCGGCCGCTAGCCCGGGCGTTCGAGACGGGAGACGACGCCCATCAGCCGCCGGACGACCGACGGGCGGTGACGACTGGCCCCCCGAGGGGCCGTCAAGAACAAGGGAACGAGCAAGCTCGAGAAGACCGACAGCGATCCGCCGGGCGAGCCGCCCGTGGCCGCGCCGAGCGCAGCGGGTGCCTGGGGCGGGAGGGGCGGGTGCGGCCTCTGCGGCGCGAAGTCCTTTCGCCCGGCCGGCCGAGGGTGCGGCTCTCTGGTGACCGGCTTGCGCGGCGTCCAGGCGCGCGCGTGGTGCGTGAAGACCGACGAGCCGCCTGCAAGGACCCACCCGTTGCCGGCGAGGGGCCTGCGGCTCGAGCCGACGACGCCGTACGGGAGCGGTTCGCTCACGGCCGCGTCCGCGCTCTGGTCGACGACCTGCGAAACGTCACTCGAGCCCGTGGCCGTCGCCGTCGCCGTGGCCGTCGCCGAGGTCGCCTCTGCCCCACCCGACTGGGTGGAGGACGCAGTCGCGCCGGCGCTTTGCTTCGTCGGCGCGTTCTGGACGACCTCCTGGAACTGGCCCGCTCCCCCCGCCTGGGTGGATCCGCCCGTCTGCGTCTGCTGCGCGGTCTGCGTGACGGTGCTCGAGTTGCTCGCACTCGAGGCGGCCGTCGACGTGTTCGTCCCCGACGAGCCGATCGACGCGGGGACCCAGATCTGGATCAGCGTGCCGGGCACGCCCGAGCCGTTGGGGTCCGTGGCCGGGACGAGCGTGATCGAGACGCCGCCGTTCGTCGGCGCGACCTGCGCCGACGAGGCGCTCGAGCCGGCCGTCTGCGACGTCGGCGCAACCTGGGTCGTGACCTGCGACTGCCCGCCCGTCCCCCCGCCACCCGTCTGGGCCTGCTCGGATCCCTGCGTCACCGCATTCGCGTTCGCGGCGCCGGCCGTTGCTTGCGAAGTGTTGGCTTGCGTGACCCCGGCCGTGTCGCCTGGGCTCTTGTTCCGGACGACGATGTTGAGGTTCAGCGGGTTGACCTGGGTCGACGCCGCGTTCGCGCTGGAAGCCTGGGTGGTCGGGGCGCTCTGCTCGGCGACCTGAGACTGGCCGCCGGCAGTGCCGCCACCGGCCTGCGTCTGCGTCCCGGCCTGCGTCACGCGGTTTGCGTTGCCTGCCGTCGCGTCTGCGGCG
>MNJC01000093.1:0-10878 GCA_001920085.1 Actinobacteria bacterium 13_1_20CM_4_69_9 | reverse complement strand
GTTCCCCTGCTGCGTCTTCTGGCCGCCGCTGCCGGCGTTCGTCGCAGCCTGGGTGGAGGTCGCGGTCGACCCGCCGCTCTGCTCTGTCGACGCCGACTGCACGACCGTTTGCGACTGACCCGTGCTCGCGCCCCCACCGTCCTGAACCTGGGTACTGCTCTGGCTCGTCTCGCTGTCGTTAGTCGCCGACGACGTCGCCTCGTTGGAGCTCACCTGCTCGGCGCCCGGAGACGCGTCGTCGGCGAGCGCCGTCCCGACGTGTACGAGACTCAACGTCACGGCAGCGATCGAGCAGAGCAGCGCGAGGCAGCACCGCATGCAGGCAGCTTCCGCCTTTGTCTGACCGCGTTGTAGACCCCACGTGTCGGGTCTTTGCTCCCCCCGGCCGGGTGGAGCGCTCTACGATCCCAGCGTGGGGGCGCGCGTCTTACTCGTCGAGCCGAATCGATTCGTCCGCGCCGGGATACGCGCCGAGCTCTCGCGAAACGGGGCCGAGATCGTCGCCGAGGCGTCGAGCGCAGACGAAGCCGTCGCCGCGGCGGCCGAGCACCGCCCCGACATCGTGCTCGTCGACCTCGAGGCGGGCACCGAGGTTTGCGACAGATTGACCGCGAGGCTTCCGGAGACTCCGATCATCGTGCTGGCGGAGCCCGGCGACGAGACGCACGTCGCCGCGGCGATCGACAGCGGCGCCCGCGGCTATCTGCTGAAGGACGCTGCCGACCTCGACCTCGCCGCCGCCGTGGAGCGTGTCCTGTCGGGAGAGAGCGTGCTCGACCCGCGAGCGGCCGCTGCGCTGATCGACTCGCGGCAGAGGGCGGCCGACCCGAAGCTGAGCCGGCAGGAGCTCAAGGTCCTCCGCCTCGTCGCCGAGGGCCTCACGAATCCCGAGATCGGGAGTCGTCTACACCTGAGCCGGCACACGGTGAAGGAGTACCTCAGCCACGCCATGCGCAAGCTCGAGGCGAGCAACCGAATCGAGGCGGTGCGCAACGCGACCGAGCTCGGGCTGATCGGCGACGCGCCGCGACCGGCGAGCGGTCTCGCCTACAACCGCACGGGCGAGCCTGCCCGCAGCTCGGATCTGAAAGTCACGCCGCTGAAGATCGATCAGCTGCGGGCCGTCCGTAGCCGGCACGACGTGGATCAGTCGCGGTAAGCGATCCCGCCGCGACGGCGCACTCGCCTGCCGCCCCCCTCCCCGAGAACGATGCGAGCGGTGGAGAGCCCCTTGCTGCCGAGCCGCGAACGCACGGCCATGAGAGCGGCGGCGGGCCTCGTGCCCTGGGAGACGGCGGCGAGGAGGAACGAGAGGACGGCGACGCCGGTCAGCGCGATGAGCGCGCGAAGGAGCCAGTCGTCGGAGGGAGCCGTAGGCGCCGAGCGGGTCGCGGCTTCCGTGGTGCCGTGCGGCTTGCTCGCGACTGCGTGTTGGGGGAGGGGTCGCGCTGTCTTCGCGACACGCGTCCCATGCGTCGCGACCGCAGCCAGAACTGCCAGAACTCGGGGTCGCGCGCCTTCGCGCGGTGCGACGGCCGCGTCAGCGTTCGTCGCGACGCCCGTCGATCTCCTCGCGCTCCGGTCGTGCACCGCCGGCGGGTGGAGCGTCTGACGCGCCGTGCCCGTCGCGCTGCCGGAAGCGGGCCGGGTGCAGGCCTGACTCTGATACTGCCGCCCGAGGCACTGATACTGCAGCGCCGACAGGCCGGCGCGCTCGTTCAGCGCGAGCAACCACAGTCGCTCGATCAGCTGCCGGTGCAGCGCGTCGAGCCCCGAAACGGCAGTCGGCGCGGAAATGCAAAGACCGATCCAGCGACCGTTCTGCACTACTTTGTACGGCGCATACGCGGCGCATAACTGCAGGCAGTTCGCTCCGCGGAACCCGCAGAAGGCTCGCGACATTTGCGGGTGCGCGTCGGTCGACTCGGCCGTGCGGACGTCGGCCGTTTGTACCGACTGTGACACGCCGACGGAGTGGCCGACGCCGTCGACTGGCCGGCGTTCCCGATACTGCGTGTCAGGAACCTGATACCACTGCGGGGGGTCGGCGGACACGACGCGAACTGCACGGGAAACGGCTTTGTGCGGCCGCACCGGATGCGCCGCCCGAACGGGAGTTGATATCACCGCGGGCGGAGCCTCGGGCGGCGTCGCGGCCGGCGCTCGATTGCGCTCCGCGTGCCGCCACTGGTGCGGTTTTGCAGCCAATTCCCAGCCGTCGTCGGCCGCCGGCGTCTCGCGTGCGCCGGTGTGGCATACGCGAGGCCGAAGAGCGCAGCGACCGTGACCAGCGCGAGCGTGCGCAGCCTGCGCTGTCGACCTCTCCCCTCCCCCTGATGCTGCGTATCCGACACGCCGCCCTCCGCGCGTGATCCGAAAATGGACGTCCACTACATGAAGTACCCAACCTCGGTGTGTACGACCCATCGATTTGTAAATGCGCGAAGAAATCTCTACAGTCTGCGAACACGAAATGCGCAGAGTCAGCCAGCGGCAGTCTCGTCTCTCCAGCGCACAGGCTGCAGAGCTGCAGCGCGCCTACCGCTCCGACGGCGACCTCGCCGCACGCGAGCGCTTGATCGAGGCCTACCTGCCGCTTGCCCGCTCGCTCGCCCACCGCTTCGCCGACAGGGGAGAGCAAGTGGAGGATCTCGTGCAGGTCGGGTCGATCGGATTGATCAAGGCCGTCGACCGTTTCGAGCCCGCCCGCGGCGATCTCGCGGCGTTCGCCGTCGCGACGATCGTCGGAGAGATCCGGCGCCACCTGCGGGACAAGGGCACGTTGATTCGGGTTCCCCGGCGCCAGCAAGAGACGACGATGCGCCTCGGTCATGCACGCCGGCGTCTCACGCGTCGCCTCCAACGCGCCCCGACGCACCTCGAGCTCGTCGCCGCGGGAGAGATCACGACGAGCGAGCTCGCAGAAGCGGCCCGGGTCAGCGACGCTCGGTCGCCGCTCGCCCTCATGGACGACGCTCCGGCGCTCAGCGCCGATGACGTCTTTCACGCGAGCGAGGACAGAGTTGCCGTCTCCACGGGCATGCGCGCGCTCCACCGGCGCGAACGACAGGCGCTCCGCTGCCGCTACTACGACGACATGAGCCAGACCGAGGTCGCCGCCGCGCTGGGGATCTCGCAGACGCACGCCTCGCGATTGCTTGCCTCGGGCCTCGCGAAGCTCCGCGCAAATCTGGACGGAAACTCGGATTCTTCGGTGTCCAGCGAGCTAGACTCGGGCCATGGCGACTCCAGACGCCGTCCGGGACGCGCCGCCTGAAGGCACCCCCGCGCCGAAGCAGCGACAGAAGGCCGGGACGTACAGCGGGCGGCTGCTTCTGCGCATGCCGCGCACCCTGCACGAGGAGCTCGCCAAAGCATCCGAACGCGACGGTGTCAGCCTGAACCAGTTCATCACCGGCGTGCTCGCAGCTGCCGTCGACTGGCGGAATGCGAACGGCGAGCCGGGCGAGAGCGCCAGGCGGCGGCGTCCTCGCGGCATGGCGCTGCTCCTCGCGGTGAACTTGGTCCTCGTCGGCCTGGCCGCGGCGGCTGCGATCGGCTTCTTGATCGCCGCCTGGCTCAGCTAGCGCCGGCGCCGGAAGAGGCCGCGCGCGGCATCCGACGCGGGCGCCTCGCCGAGTGCACGTGCAGCCGCGAGCAGGTCGGGAGCTCGCAGCGTCATCAGCTCCGAGCGCTCGAGCTCGGCCAGCTCGGCGCCCTCGACGCGGGCGAGCCGCAGCGCCTGCGCGTTGAGCGCCTGCTCGAAGAGCGTCCGCGCGAAGCGCGCGTTGCCGAAGCCCTCGCCGCGCGCCGCGCCGGCGAGTATGTCGCGCAACGCCTCCCTGGCGCCGTCGTCGAACGTGTACTCGTATTCGCCGGCCAGCGTCTGCGTGATCGCGACCAGCTCTTCCGTCGAGTAGTCCGGGAAGCTGATCTCGCGGGAGAAGCGCGAGCGCAGGCCGGGGTTCGACTGCAGGAAGCGGTGCATCAGCCGCGGATAGCCGGCAACGATCACCACCAGCCGGTGGCGGTAGTCCTCCATCCGCTTCAGCAGCGTCTCGATTGCCTCCGGGCCGAAGTCGTAGCGCTCGTCGCCGACCGAGAGCGCGTAGGCCTCGTCGATGAAGAGCACGCCGTCGAGCGCCCGGCGGATGACGCGGTCCGTCTTGATCGCCGTCATCCCCACGTACTGGCCGACGAGCGCCGCGCGATCGACCTCGACGAGGTGCCCGCGGCGCAGCAGGCCCATCGCGCGATACATCTCGGCGAGCAGCCGTGCGATGGTCGTCTTGCCCGTCCCCGGATTGCCGAGGAAGACGAGGTGCTGCGACGTCGCGACCTCCGGTAGCCCGTGCCGCTGCCGCTCGGCCTGCACCTGGAGGAACGCCACGAGTGCGTGCACCTGCTCCTTCACCGTCTCGAGCCCGGTGAGCGAGTCGAGCTCCGCCTGGAGCTCCTCGAGCGTGCGCGCCGGCTCGGGGCGCCGCAGCGAGTCGAGCTGGTCGGCGATCCAGTCCCCCGGGTCGCTGCCGCCGGCCGCGAGCCGGTCACCCAGGACGCGGAGGCCGCGCGCGACGTCTTCGAGGGGATTCCTGGCCATCTCGGGTCATTCTGCCCCTCGGACGAGGGGTTAAGCCGACGGCGAGCGGGGACGATTCGTTAACCTGGTTAACGAATTGCTTGCCGTGACGATCGACACAACCGCCCTCGCGAACCAGCTCCGCCCGGTGCTGCTCAAGCTCAACCGCGAGCTCCGGCGCGAGATTCACTCGCTGGGCGTCACGGGCGGCCAGGTCGGGCTGCTCGTCCAGATCAAGGCCAGGCCGGGCATCGGCATGCGCGAGCTGGCGTCGGTCGAGCGGATGTCGGTGCCGGGCATGTCCAAGTTCATCGCCCGCCTCGAGGAGGCCGGGCTCGTCCAGCGGGCTCCCGTGGAGGGCGACCAGCGCCGCGTCGGGCTCTCCCTGACGCACGCGGGCGACAAGGTGCTCCGCTCGGTCAAGTCGAAGCGCACCGCCTGGCTGGCCGCGCGGCTCCGCCACCTCGAGCCGGAGCAGCTGGAGGCGATCGACGCGGCGATCGAGCCGCTCGCCCATCTCCTCGAGCTCGACGAGGAGAGCGCATGACGGCCGCGATCCTTCGCGCCGGCGCACGCACCTTCCTCAGCGTCCGCAAGCACCGCAACTACCGCCTCTTCTTCACCGGCCAGGTCATCTCGAACATCGGCACGTGGATGCAGCGCGTCGCGCAGGCATGGCTGATCCTGTCGCTCACCCACTCCGCGGTAGCCGTCGGGATCCTCGCGCTCTGCCAGTTCCTGCCGTTCACGCTCTTCAGCCTCGCCGCGGGGGTCGTCGTCGACCGACTCGACGCGTGGAAGACCGTGATCTCGACGCAGATCACGCAGATGCTCCTCGCCTCGACGATCGCCGTGATCGCGCTCGCGGGTGTGGCGCAGCCGTGGGAGGTCTACGTGATCGCGGCGCTGATGGGCCTCGTCCAGGTGCTCGACGCGCCGTCGCGGCAGACGCTGACGTTCCGCATGGTCGGCCCGCTCGAGCTGAACAACGCGATCAGCCTCAACTCCGGCGTCTTCAACGGCGCCCGCATCTTCGGGCCTGCCATCGGCGGCGTCCTGATCGCGGCCGCCGGTGCCGGCGTCTGCTTCGCCGTGAACGCGGCGAGCTACATCGCCGTGATCCTCGGGCTGCTGCTGATGCGCCCGTCGGAGTTCCACGCCGTCGAGCGCCGCGAGCGGCCGCGCACGCTGCTGAGCGGCCTGAAGGAGGGCCTCTCGTACGCGCGGAACGACGAGCAGATCATGCTCGTCCTCGTCCTCGTCGCCGTCATGAGCACCTTCTGCCTCAACTTCAACGTGCTGCTACCGGTGCTCGCCAAGCAGACGCTCCACTCCGGCCCGGAGGTGTTCGGGATCCTCTCCGCCGTCTTCGGCGTCGGCGCACTGATCGGGGCGCTCGTCTCGGCGAACATCGCCCGCGCGACGATGGGCACGACCGTGATCGGCACCGCCGGGTTCGCGCTCAGCGAGCTCCTGATCGCGCCGCTGCGCTCGGCGGCGGTGATCGGCGTGCTGCTCTTCCTGGGCGGCATCTGTTTCACGACCTGGTCCTCGAACGCGAACTCGCTCATCCAGCTGGCCGCTCCCGACTACCTGCGTGGACGGCTGATCGGCATCTACTTCTTCGCCTTCGCCGGCACGGGGACGGCCGGCGGAATCCTCATGGGCTGGCTGACCGCCCTCGGCGGGACGGAGCTCGGCTTCGTGGTCGCCGGAATCGCCGGGCTGTCGATCTCCGCAGTCGTCTGGCTGCGCTCGCGAGCGGTCCCGCTCGTGGAAGATCAGCCTGCCTAGCTCACAGAATCCTTCCGCAGACCGAACGCGTCGCTCACACGCGCCGGGAACAACACCCGTGTGAAGGGCGGGCTGCCGCTGGCGATTCTCGTCGCGTCGCTGTTGGCGGCGGGCTCGAGTGGTCCCGAGGCTGCCGTCGCGCCCCCGCGTCCGAACATCGTCGTGCTCGAGACCGACGACCAGACGCTCGCGGAGATGCAGGTGCTCCCGAACGTGCGTCGCCTGATCGGCGACGCGGGCGTCACCTTCGACAACAACTTCGACTCCTTCTCGCTCTGCTGCCCGTCACGCGCGTCGTTCCTGACCGGTCAGTACTCGCACAACAACGGCGTCCGCGGGAACGCGCCCCCGGACGGCGGCTACGCGAAGCTCGACCACACGAACACCGTGGCGGTCTGGCTGCAGTCGGCCGGCTATTACACCGTGCACCTCGGGAAGTACCTGAACGGCTACGGCCTGCGGAACCCGCTCGAGATCCCACCGGGCTGGAGCGAGTGGCACGGCGCCGTCGATCCGACCACGTACCGCTACTACGACTACACCCTCAACGAGAACGGGGTGCTGACGACGTATTGCGCGACGCCGGAGCCGTCCTGTTACCAGACCGACGTCTACCGCGACAAGGCGAACGAGATCATCCGGCGCCGGGCACCCGACGGGCCGTTCTTCCTCTGGGTCGCGTTTCTCGCAAACCACTCCGGCGGGCCGCGCGAGCCCGGCGACCCGGCGGGCTTCGCCACGCCCGATCCTGCGCCTCGCCACGCGAACCGCTTCGCCGGAACGCCGCTGCCGGAGCCGCCGAACTTCAACGAGGCGGACGTCTCGGACAAGCCCACGCTCATCCGGCGAATGCCGCCGATCACGCCTCGGGAGCGCGCGAACATCCAGGAGAACTGGCAGCAGCGCCGCGAGACGCTGCTCGCAGTCGACGAAGCCGTCACCTCGATCGTCGAGACGCTTCGGCAGACCGGCGAGCTCGACAACACGCTGGTGATCTTCACGAGCGACAACGGCTTCTTCCACGGCGAGCACCGGATTCGCACCGGCAAGGTCCGGCTCTACGAGGAGTCGATCCGCGTGCCGCTGCTGATGCGCTGGACCGGGAACACGAGCCTGCCGCGCGGCGTCCACCGCAGCCAGCTGGCGATGAACGTCGACGACGCGGAGACGATCCTCGCAGCGGCAGGCGACACGGCGCGGCCCGGCCGGGTCGAGGACGGCGTCTCGCTCCTTCGGCTCTGGCGCGACCGCGGGCTCGAGCTCGGGCGCGACCTGCTGGTCGACAACATGCCCGGCGTCACGCACTTCGACGCCATCCGTTCGCGGAACTTCCTCTACGCAGAGCACCGCAACGGCGACCGCGAGCTCTACGACCTGCGGAAGGATCCGTACGAGCTGCAGAGCCAGCATGCGACTCCTGCCTACGAGCGGATCAGGGACGCCCTCGCGGCGCGGCTGCACAACCTCGTCACGTGCGCCGGCGCGGCGTGCCGCGCAAGGCCGCCGCTCGTCGTGACGGCCGCGCGCCGAGGCCGCTGCGGCCCGGTCCGGGCGTCAGTCGCCGGGTCCGGCATTACCTCCGTGACCTTCCTGGTCGGCGGCCGGCGTGCCGCCACGGACACGCGCAGACCGTTCGGCGCCACCCTCCACTTCGCGCGAAGCGCGACCGTGCGTATGCGCGTCGCGACGGCGTTCGACCAGCTCGTGACCGTGGACCGGCCGATCCGCGGCTGCCGCTAAACGTCCGCGCTGGACCGATGCGCGTAGGCGAAGGGGTGGCGGTAGACCTCACTCGCCTCGGCGCCGTCGACCGGAATCGCCACCTCTTCGCCCGTTCGGTCGTCGTGCGCAAACACGACCAGCGTCTGCTTCCGCCGATCCCAGATCAGCGCCACCTCGATGCCGCCCCCGTGCCGGCTCGCAAGATCGACGACATCGCGCATACCTCGCAGAGTCGCGCGTAGCCGGCCGCCTGGGACCGTCCAACCGGCCGAAAAGGACTAGACCGTCGTCTGATCGGCACGCGCCGGCGGCGTCCGATAATCCGTGGGATGCCCCTCGAGGTCCGCCTCAGCGAGCCGCCGCTTCTCGACGAGCTCATCGGGACGCTGCTGCAGCACGGCTGCGTCGCCCACCGCAGCGGTGCGTCGTCATGCCACGTCGTCCACGTGCACGCGGCTCACGCCGAAGAGGCCGAGATCGAGCTCGGCCTCTTCATGCGAGCGTGGCTGCTCGCCTATCCCGGCGTCTCGGCCGTCGTCAAAGGCTGACGGCCCGGCTCGCCGCCGCGAGCAACGGCGTCTCGAGCAGTCCGCGACGGTACGCAGCGTTCACCGCTTCGGTGCGGGTCGACACGCCGAGCTTGCGATAGATGTTCGTCAGGTGGAACTTGACCGTCTGTTCCGCCAGCCAGAGCTGCTTCGCAATCTGCTTGTTGGACATTCCGTCGCCGAGCGAGCCCAGGATCGTGAGCTCACGCTCGCTCAACCCGGCCTCGTCCGCCGCCGCTGCGGTCTGCGCCTGGGCCTCGCCGAAGACCGGCTGCGCCACCGCGCCGCCGACGGCCGTGCGAAGTGCCGACGGTAGATCCCGCGCCTCCACGTGTTTGCGGATGAACGCGACCGCGCCGCGGATGAACGCCGCCTGGATGACGTCCTCGTCGTTCACCCCCGAGAGCACGATCGCCTTCACCTGCGGATGCCTCGTCCGCAGTAGGTCGAGACACGCAAGCCCGTCCATCCCGGGCATGCACAGGTCGAGCAGCACCAGGTCCGGCTCGTGCCGCGCCGTCAGAGGCAGCACCTGCTGGCCGCGTGTCGTCGTGGCCACGATCTCGAAATCGTCCTGCGCCTCCGCGAGCGCGAGACGCACCGCCTGGACCATCAACTCGTGGTCGTCCGCAATCAGAACCTTCAGCCGCCGCATGGCCGATCCTCCCCGTTGTCGTCCCCAGAACTCCGGACGAATGGTGGTCCCGGCCTCGACTTCGGTCGATCCCTTGAACGAGGGGTAGGGAACAGAACTAGACGAACGTCCTGGGCCTCGCCGCGATAGTGTCGTCGACTAGATGCCGCTCGTCCTCGTCGATGCGGCCGTGGGCGTGCTCGTGCCGGCCGCAATCATCGTCTTCGGCATACGTGCCCGTCGGCCCAGGTCCGCTCGCGTGCGTGGCTTCGGATGGCTGCTCGTCGCCGTGCCGCTCCCGCTCGCGGTCGCACTGCATCTCGCCGGGCGGCTGCCTGCGACGGTGGATCAGGCCACGTTCCTGGCGTGCGTTGCAGCCTTCGCGCTCGGAGCCGCGCTCGTCCTCAGCGGCGAAGAGCCCGACTGGGGCCGGGAGGACGCCGACGAGACGCCTCCGTGGTGGCCCGCGTTCGAGGAGGAGTTTCGCGCCTACGAGGCGTCCGGCCGTTCCACGAAAGTGCGGGCATGACGAGTCAGGCCTTCGGCGCCGCCCTGCTCGTCGGCTCCGCTCTGATCGCGTTCTGGATCTGCTTCCGGCTCACACGGCTCGCCCCGCGATCGATCCTCTGGGCGCTCATCCACATCGTCCTGTCGATCGTCGCCCTGCGGTCCGTGCCGTTCGTCTTCGACCGGTTCGGAGACACCACCCTTCCCGGCGCGATCTACATCGAGATCTTCGGGATCGCGTTCCCCCCGCGTCCCGGACAAGCACCCGCTCCTCTTCGACGATCCGCAGCAGCTGGAAGGCCGTGCTCAGGCAGAACAGCGCGAGATTGACCGCCGAAGGGTTCTCCAACACGTACCCCGTGTACGCGATCAGGTAGCCGGTGTACGCGGGATGCCGCACGACCCCGTACGGCCCACGCGTCTTCACCCCGCGGTCGGCGGCGACGAGCCCGAACGAGCGGCCGAGCGTGACCAGGCTTGCGAGCGCGACGAGCACCCCGGTGAGCTGAAGGAGCTCGCACGGCACGTGGGCAAGCCCTCCGCCGGAGGGCCGCGCCAGCAGCATCGCGAAGCTGCCGATCGCGGCCGCGATCCAGGCGAGCGGGCGGTGGCTGACAGCGTCGGGCCGGCGGCGGACGAGGAACAGGACCGCCACCCATCCCTCGAGGAGCGTCGTGCCGAGCCCCGACGGCTCGCCCGTCGACCGCCAGTGGGTGAAGTTCGCCCACGCGAAGAGCAGGAACAGCGTGACCAGCCCTGCGCGCGCGAGGAGAGCTGCCGCGCGCCTACAGAAGTCCATGCGAGCCGAGAAATGCCGGAGCGAGAATGAGCACGAACATGACCGGCAAGATGAAGATCGCCATCGGGAGCAGCATCTTCACGGGCGCCTTCTGCGCGCGCTCCTCGGCGTAGGTCTGCCGCCGGTGGCGCAGGTCGCTCGCCTGCGCACGCAGGATCTCGCTGAGCGGCGACCCGAGCTGATCCGACGCGAGGACGGCGTTGGCGAAGGCGGTCGCGTCTTCGCTCCCGACGCGGCGCGCGAAGTTGCGGATCGCCTCGCGCCTCGACTCGCCGACGCGAAGCTCGGTGAGGAC
>MNJC01000039.1:6436-7787 GCA_001920085.1 Actinobacteria bacterium 13_1_20CM_4_69_9 | reverse complement strand
TCTAGTCTGGGACCGGTAATCCGCCGGACCTTCCCGAAGGAGGAAGACATGTCGGAGGAGCGTTTGCAGCAGGACGAGTCCCAGGGGAAGACCGAGGACGACGTCGAGGCTCATCAGAAGAAGGCGATGGCCAACGAAGAGCCGACCGCAGACGACGAGTCGGACGATGTCGAGGCTCACGCTCGCAGGGCGCAGCACAGGGCCCTTTAGCTGCGTCCTCGATCCGAACTGTCACTGAGCCCGGGCCCTGAGGCCCGGGCTCTTTCATTCGAGCACGCGTTCTAGCGCCGAGAGCAACGCCAGCGCGGCGCCGCCTTCATCGCGGCGCTGCTCCAGCTTCTGCGCCACCCGTGCGAGCACCGCGAGCTCGCCGCGGTCGTCGAGCGTCGCCTGGGCGCGGCGCGCCCGCTGCAGGAGGTCGAGCGCGATCGCGGCCTGGCCGGCGAACAGGCCGAGCAGGTCGAACGCGACGACGACGATGAGCACGCTGAGCATCCCGTCGACGAACGTCTGCGCGGAGAAGAGCCCGACCAGCAGGCGCAGCCGGCGCTCGCCGACGATCGCGCGGAAGCCCGCCAGCAGCTCCTCCCGAATCGACTCCTCGTGGCGCCCGGCCGGCTCGGGCTCTGGGGCCGGGCGGATGCCGAGGAGCAGGGCGGCGGAAACCAGCAACAGCCCGGCGGTGACCGCGAAGACCGTGGCCGGCCCTGTCGCAGCGAGGAGCAGCCCGCCGATGGCGGGACCTCCGAAGATGCCGATGCTCTCGATGGTGCTGGCCGTGACGTTCGCGGCCGTCAACTCTTCGGGCGTGCGGGCCAGCGTCGGCACGAGCGCGGCCTCTGCGGGACGGAATGCGGTCGCGGCGACTCCGACGAGCGCGGCGAGGACGTACACCACGAGCGGTGGCGAATCCGTGTACACCGCCGCGGCTGCCGCGCCGATGAGCACGACGCGCGCCAGGTCGGACGACACCATGACCAGCCGCTTGTCGTAGCGGTCTCCGAGCAGGGCCGCGAACGGCGACACGGCCGCGGCCGAGAGCCAGCGGGCCAGGCCGACGACGCCGACCGCCGTCGCCCCGCCCTGCTCGAAGGCGTACACGACGACGGCGATCCCGTACGCCCAGGTGCCGAAGATCGAGGCCGCCCACGCGAGCTCGACCCGGCGCAGGGCCGGGTTGCCGAAGACATCCCGGAAGGCCTTGGACGACTCCCGGAGCTGCCCGACCAATCGCTGCACGGGTCGAGAATCGCACGTCGCCCTTGCCGATTTGAAGGGAAGCAGGGAAGATTCCTCTGAGCCGGCCCGTCTAGTCTGGGACCGGTAATCCGCCGGACCTTCCCGAAGGAGG
>MNJC01000039.1:0-6400 GCA_001920085.1 Actinobacteria bacterium 13_1_20CM_4_69_9 | reverse complement strand
GCACAGGGCCCTTTAGCTGCGTCCTCGATCCGAACTTTCACTGAGCCCGGGCCCTCAGGCCCGGGCTCTTTCATTCGAGCACGCGTTCTAGCGCCGAGAGCAAGGCGAGCGCAGCGCCGGCTTCATCGCGGCGCTGCTCCAGCTTCTGCGCCACCCGCGCGAGCACCGCGAGCTCGCCGCGGTCGTCGAGCGTCGCCTGGGCACGGCGCGCCCGCTGGAGGAGGTCGAGCGCGATCGCGGCCTGGCCGGCGAACAGGCCGAGCAGGTCCATCTCCTCGAGCGTGAAGCGAGCCTCGCTCGGGCGGTCGAGGACCTCGAGCACGCCGAGCGCGAGCTCCTCGTGCAGCAGCGGCACCGCCATCAACCCCTTCGGGACGAAGCCGGTGCTCTCGGCGGTCTCGCGCGAGAAGCGCGGGTCTTCGAGCACGTCCTCGATCACGAGCGGCTGGCGGCTGACGAGCACGAACCCGGCGATGCCCGTGCTCGACGGGAAGCGGCGGCCGACCAGCGACTCGGAGCCCTCCCCCGCCACCGCTTCGAAGACGAGCTCGTCGCTCTCCTCGTCGAGCAGGAAGATCGACGACGCCTTGGCTCGGAAGATCGCGCGGGCAACCGCGACGATCGACTGCAGCAGCTCGCGATAATTCGTCTCGGCGCCGAGCACGCCGGCGGCGACCGCGCTGCGCAGGTCGTCGCTCACGCGCCGCCTCCGACGTTCGACGCCGTCAGGTAGAGCAGGCTCTTCAGCTGGAAGGGCGTGAGCTCGCGATGCTTGGAGAGCATCAGGGCGGCAATGCCGGCGATGTGAGGGGTCGCGAAGCTGTTCCCGGTGCAGACGAGCCGGCCGCCGCCGGTCCATGCGACCTCGACGTCGACGCCGCGTGCGAAGAACTCGACCGGCGGAGTCGGGTTGTAGAAGTAGGAGAACGGGTCGGGCCGGTCGTGGCTGCCGACGGAGATGACGCTCGAGAAACGCCACGGGTAGCTCTCGACGGGCATGTTGTGGGCCGAGGCGACGAGCATCGTGCGGCGGAAGTATGCGCTGTCTGCGAGCTGGTGCAGTAGCGACGCGAACTTCTGCTTCGTCGTCGAGAGGCTCATGTTGATGACGTCGTAGCCCTGTTCCACGGCCCAGCGGAGGCCCTCGAGGAGGACCTGGCCGCTGCCGGTGAAGCCTGCGCCCAGCACGCGCACGCTCGCGAGCTCGGACTCCGGGGCGAGTGCGCGCACGATTCCGGCGCAGGCCGTGCCGTGCCCGCAGAGGTCACCGGCGGTGTCGTGTTCCTCGACCCCGACCTCGTCGCCCTCGATCGAGATCGCGACGGACTGCTGCACCTCGCCGACAAGCGGGTGGGTCGTCTCGACGCCGCTGTCGAGGATGCAGACGCGGACGCCGGCGCCCGTCGCTCCACCCCACGCCCACTCGCGCGTGACCTCACCGGGCCACGCCTCGGGCAAGGCGATGCGCTCGATCCCTTCGGTCGAAAGGCTCCATGCGGGTAGCGGCTCTTCGGTCACCGGGGAAGAAGCGTAGGCCGTTCTTCGTCCCGTGGTCGAAGTGTTTCCACTTTCCCACCAGGAGATCGCCCGTGCCCGCCACGCGGATCTGATCCGCGAGGCGACGCAGGAGCGGCTCGCCTCGCTCGTGCACGAGGGGGCACGAGGGCGCCCGCGGCGCGTGGGATTCCGGGCACTTCGCCGGGCGACGACCGTCAGACGACGACCGGCGGTTCGTACCGCCTGATCTACTCCCGTGCCGCCCGTGCCGCCTCGGCGGTGCGGGCGGCATCGTCCGCCAGGACGTTGGCGCGCTGCACGCGTTCGTCGTTTGCGGAGACCGTGAGGTTGACGGCGACGAGCTCGGCGGCGGCGACCGCGAAGTCCCCTCCCTCCGCCCCGACCGCTTGCTCGTACGCCTTCAGGCTCAGCTCGGCGAGCGGCGTCACGCGATCACGTAACGACTCGGCCTGTGCCGCGACGGCACGCCCGTCGGGCCAATCGAGCGAAGCTCGGGCGATGCCCGCGAGCAGCTCCGCCGCGGAGCCGGTCGTGAGCGCCGCGAGCGGGCCTCCACCGGAAGCCGTCTGCATGGGTGCGATTCTGCGCTATGCGGAGGTGAGGCGGGCGCGGAGCGCCGCGAGAACCGCGGGGTCGCGCTCGTAGCCCTCGGCTGTGAGCGCGCCCTCGAGGTCGGCGATGAGCCGCTGGCGAAACGCCGCGTCGGCTTCGGCGCGGGCGACGATCTCGTCGAGCCCTTTCCGCGCCAATGGAAGCTCCTGCGCCGCTCGCACCCAGCTCTCGGGGGCGGGCCGCAGCGCGCGGATGAGCTTCGCGAGGCGCTCTTCGTCGTAAGCGGTCATCGAACCCCAGACGGGCCGGGGCCGTCACTTCTTCCCTCGAGATGAGCCTTCAGCCTGGCGAGGCAGCGCGAGATGCGGCTGGCGATCGTCCCGGAAGGGAGGTCGAGCGCGGTGGCGATCGTCTTGTAGCTCTCATCGCGCGCGAAGAACCGGTCGAGGATCTCGCGGCAGTGCTCCGGCGCGGCGGCGAGCGCCTCGTGAACGGCCAGGGCCTCGTCCAGGAACGCAAGGGTCTCGTCGGGCTCTGCCGTCGCGAGCTCCTCGTCGGCGACCGGCCGCTCGCGCGCGCTCGCGCGCAGGCGATCGATGCAGAGCCGCCGGGTCAGCTGGGCCAGCCACGGCTTGACCGCCGCGTCGTCCCGCAGCTTGTCGAGGTGCTGGTATGCCCGGGCGAAGACTTCCTGGAAGACGTCCTCGGCGTCGGACTCCGGCAGGCGGAACGCCTGCACCGAGATGGCGTACACGTAGCGGGAGAAGCGCTCGACGAGCTCCCCCCAGGCGGCCTGGTCGCCGGCGCGGCAGCGCGCGACGAGCTGGCTGTCACTCAGCGTCGAGGCCATGAGTCGAATTGTGACGTGTCCCGGGACTGTCCCGGGACATGGCTGCTACGCGGCGGGCGGTTGGCTCGCCGAGCCGCCGAGCTGCTTCGACCACCATTCCGCCTCGCGGCGGTCGAAGTTCTCCTGCAGCTGCGCGACGTAGACGGAGAGATCGCTCTCGCGCGTGGACAGGTGCGCCTCCAGCTCGGCCCCTGCCTGCTCGCGCTGCTCGAGCCGCTGCTCGCGGACCTCGAACTCGGCCTCGAGCTGCGCCTCGCGGAGGTTGATCGCCGCCTCGCGCTCCTCGAGCTCCTTCGCCCGGGTCGCGAGGACGTGCTCGCGCTCGTCGAGAGCCTTCTCCTTGCCCTCGTAGCGGCTCCGCGACGCGAGGATCGCCTGCTCGGCCTTGTTCAGCGCCGCCTCGCGGGCCGCCAGCTCGTCGTCGCGCGCCTTCAGGCGCCGCTCGGCGAGCTCGTCGACCTCCGGCTTGCGCGCCTCCTCGAGCTGGCGCCGCAAAGTCGCCTCGGTGCGGTGGAACTCCGCCTCCCGGGCGATGAGCTCCGCCTCGCGCTGATCGATGTTCGCCAGCTTCGCGCGAGCGTCGTGCGCCGAAGCCTGCGCCTGCTGCGCTTCGCGCTCGAGCTGCTCCATCCGTGCCGACAACTCCGTGGCGCGCGTCGAGAGCTCCAGCTCGCGCTGGTCGAGCTCACGCGCCCGCGCGGCCAACCGCTCGTCGCGTCCGTTCGCTCCGGCGACCTCCGCCTCGTGCTTCGCGAGCATCTGCTCGCGCGCCTGCAACTGCGACCGGCCCTGCTCCAGCTCGCGCTGTGCAGCGGTCAGCTGCTGCTCGCGCTGGGCCAGCGCGTCCTGCAGAGAGCGCACCTCCGCTTCTTGTGCGCGTGCCGCATCGAGCGCCGCCGCCCGTCCCGAAGCCTCCCGTTCCATCTGCTCCATGCGCGCCGCGAGCTGGTTCGCCTTCGTCGTGAGCTCCAGCTCGCGCTGGTCGAGGTCACGCGCCCGCGCTGCCAGCTCGCCGTCGTGGCCGGTCGCCGCGCCGAGCTCCTGCTCGCGCTTGGCGAGCATCTCCTCGCGCGCTTCGACCTCCGCGCGCGCCTGCGCTGCTTCCTTCTCGAGTGATGCAATCTGCTGCTCGCGCTCGCCGAGCCGCTGCAGGATCGTGCGCGCTTCCTCACCTTGCTTGCGCGCCTCCTCGAGCGTCTTGGTGTGCTGCTGCGCCTGCTCCTCGAGCTCCTTGACGCGCGTCGTCAGCTCGCTCGCCTTGGTCGTGAGCTCGAGCTCCCGCTCGTCGAGCTCGCGGGCGCGTGCCGCGACGCGCTCCTCGCTCTTGCCGGTTTCCGCGGCGATCTCGGCCTCGCGCTTCTCGACCACCTTCGCACGCGCTTCGAGCTGAACGCGCGCCTGAGTCGTCTCCTGCTCGGCCTTGACGAGCTTCTCCTCGCGCTCGGACAGCTTCTTCTCGAGCCCACGCGCTTCGTCTTCCGCAGCGCGCGCCTTCTTCTCGCTCTCCTCGAGCGCCTTGATCAGCTTCTCGTGGCGCTTCTCCGATTCCGTCCGCGCCGTTTCGACGCGCGCCTCGGAGTGGGCGAGCTCCTTCTCGCGCCGCGTCAGGTCCTCGACCTTCTCCTTCCACTCCCTCGCCTCGTTCGCGCGCTGCTCGTCGGCCTTCTTCAGCTCGTGCACCTTCATGTCGACGAGCTGCTCGCGCTCGGCGATCTGAGCCTCGAGCTTCGCCAGCTTCTCCTTCTCCTCGAGCGCGCCGTCGAGCTCGGCGAGGCGCTGCGCGATCTGCCGTTCGCGCTCCTCGAGGTCAGCCTCCGTCGCGGCGAGCGCAGCAGCGCGCGCGTCGAGCGCCGCCGCCTGCCCCGCGACGTCCTGCTCCAGCCGTACCTCGCGGCCGGAGACCTCGACCTGCTCGTGCAGCGAGCCCCGCAGCGCCTGCTCGCGCGCGAGCGAGGCACTCAGCTCCTGGCGGAGCAGCTCGACATCGGGACTGCCGTCCGCCGCTGCGGCGATCGCCTCGGCCGGAGACCTCGGCTCTTCGCTCTGCTCTTCCTTCGCGAGCTTGGCCCGAAGGCCAGAGCCGAACCCGCCTTCGTGTTCAGCCACGGCCAATCCGCTCCCTAGAACTGGAAGATCTTGGACAGGTTCAGGAACGCCGGCCCGAGGATGACGATGAACATCGCCGGGAAGATGAACGCGACGGTCGGGAACAGCATCTTGATCGGCGCCTTCATCGCTTTCTCCTCGGCGAGCAGCTGCCGCTTCAGGCGCGTGTCGCCGGCCTGGATGCGCAGGATGCGGCCGAGCGAGATACCCAGCTGGTCGGCCTGGACGATCGCGCGCACGAAGCTCGCCATCTCCTGCGACGCGCTCCGCTCGGCCATCTTCTTCAGCGCCTCCACCCGGCTCTCGCCGATGCGCATCTCGCCGAGCGCGAGCTCGAACTCCTCGATCAGCGGCCCCCTCATGTGCTCGGTCAGCTTCTGGACGGCGCCGTCGAACCCGAGGCCCGCCTCGACGCTGACGGAGAGCAGGTCGAGCGCGTCCGGCAGCTCGGCGGCGACCGCGGCCTGCCGCGAGCGCACCTTCGAGTTGAGGACGAAGCTCGGGCCCATGAAGCCGAGCACGCCGCAGAGGACGCCGAAGAGGGGTGCCATCGCCGGCTTGCCCGCGGCCCCGAACAGGATCAGGCCGAAGAAGCCCGCGCCGAGCGCGAAGATGCCCTGCGACGCGATGAAACCGTTCGGGGACGCATTGCGCAGGCCTGCAGCCATCAGCTTCTTTGCGACGGTCGCGGTCGACGCCTTCGGGTTCACCTTGAACATCACCTTGGCGACCTGCGTCGTCAGCGGGATCATCACGCGTTCGCGGAACCTGGGCATCTCCTTGCCGGCGACCTTGTCCCGGCCGTAGCTGGCAGCGCGATGCACGAGGTTCCTCCGCGTGCGCATGGGCGCGGAGGCTACCTCAGCGAGGTAGTAGGCCGCGAAACCGACAGTTGCAACAGCGACGATCAGAAGCATGGCATCAACCTCGGAAGGAGACGATCTTTTTCAGGACAAGGGAGCCCAGCCCCATCATCACGAGCCCGAGCACGATCAGGAACCGGCCCGGAGTCGTGAAGTAGAGCGGGCGCATGTAGCTGCGGTTGAGAAGTGTCACGGCGCCCGCGATGAAGAACGGGATGCCGATCAGCGTGTACGCCGACATACGGCCCATCGCCGTCAGTGCGCGGATCTTGCGCGCGAACTGCTGACGCTGCCGGACGGTGTCCGCGACCATGTCGAACAGGGACGCGAGCGAGCCGCCGACCTGGCGCTGGATCGTCACAGCGGTGATCGCGAACTCGAAGTTCGCGGAACCGACTCGATCGGCCATCTCGGCGAGCGCGTCGTCCATCGGGCGCCCGAGCGACGCGTTCGTCAGAACGCGCCTGAGCTCGACGTTCGCAGGCGGGTGGCCCTCGTCGACGACGGCCTG
>MNJC01000045.1 GCA_001920085.1 Actinobacteria bacterium 13_1_20CM_4_69_9 | reverse complement strand
CGTAACAACCATCTAGCGGCAGGTCCGCGGCGCGCGTCGAACGGCCCGCACAGCCGCCGGGCCGGCGTTTGCTCAGGCCGCTTCTGAGGCGGGGCGGTGGCGCTCGATCAGCGCGTGCGAGAGCTCCCACTGTGCGCGCGCGAGCTTCACGCGGTTGCGCTCGAGCTTCGTCGCATCGACGCCGCGCTCGCGCAGCCGCTGCCGCTCGGCCGTGAGGCCGTCGATCTCCCCGAGCAGCGCCTCGACGGTGTGGTGCGTACGCCCACGGCGGAAGCGGGACGGGGTGGCAGGCCGCAGAACTGTGCTCATGTCCGTGCTCATCATCGGCATGCGACGCGAAAATGTGAGCCGCAGTTAGCGCCTATTCGTAAAGACACCGTAAAATCCTTCCAGCCAGACGAGCGTCCGGCGCGGGCCGGGCCAGTGCTCCTCGACGAGCTCGGGGTTGGCACGCACGACGCGGCGAAGAACGAGAGCGACGATCACGGCGTCGTCGAGCTGCCCGGCGACCGGGATGAAGTCGGGAATGAGGTCGAACGGCATGGCCAGGTACGGCAGCAGCGCCGCGACGAGCAGCTTGTGGCGACGCGGGAGGCGGTCGTCGCGGAGCAGCCTCGAGAAGAGGACCACGCAGTCGGGCACGAAACCCGCCACCGCGCGAGCATCCTCCCGCCTGCCCGCGACGAAGAACGCGGCGACAACGCCTGCGTAGAGCAGCAGGGCCAGGCACACCGAGTACAGGACCCACCCCATCCCGGATAGCATCGCGCCGCGGTGGACGAGGTCGCAATCGAGGTTTCCAGCCCTGGCGGCGGCTCACCCGACGCCCTTGCTCTCGTCCTCGCCGAAGACGACACGACGCCCGGCTCCGACGGTGATCTGCAGCAACAGCTGCAGCAGCTCGCCGAGGACGGCGAGCTGAGAGGCGAGCTCGGCCGCACCGTCGTCCTGCACACCAACGGCGCTTCGACCGCACGCCGCGTCGTCGTCGCCGGCGTCGGCAAGCGTGCGGAGGTCGACGCAGACGCCGTCCGCACGGCGGCGGCAGCCGTCGCGCGCCGGCTGCGCGACGTCGGCGGAACGCTCGCCTGGACGCTCGACGACTCTCTGCCGCTGCCGCTCGACGAGCAGGCGCGCGCGGTGGTCGAGGGGACGCTGCTCGGCGCCTACAGCCCGGGCCGATGGAAGACGGAGCAGAAGGGCGGCAAGCAGATCGAGCGGATCGTGCTCTACGGCGCCGGCGACGGAGTCGACGAGACCGCCGGTCGCGCGGCGACCGTTTCGAAGTGGGTGAACTGGGCGCGCGACCTCGCGAACTCCCCGCCGAACGAGCTGACGCCGGAGGACCTCGCGCAGCGCGCAGCGCAGCTTGCAGGGCCGAACCTGGAGGTCAGCGCGCTCGATCCGCAGCAGATCGACGAGCTCGGCATGGGCGCGCTCAGCGCCGTGGGGCGCGCAAGCGCCAACGGGCCGCGGATGATCGTCCTTCGCTACGAGCCGGCGAACGCAAGGAGCGACGTCGTGCTCGGCCTCGTCGGGAAGGCGATCACGTTCGACGCGGGCGGGATCTCGTTGAAGCCGGCGCTGAAGATGTACGACATGAAGGGCGACATGGCCGGCGGCGCAGCCGTGATCGCGGGCACCGCGGCCGCCGCGGAGCTCCAGCTGCCGGTGCGCATCCTCACGGTCGTCGCCGCGGCTGAGAACCTCGTCAGCGGCGACTCCTTCCGTCCCGGCGACATCCTGCGCGCGGCGAACGGCAAGACGATCGAGATCACGAACACCGACGCGGAGGGCCGCCTCGTCCTCGCCGACGCACTCTGGTACGCGCGCAGAGAAGGTGCCACGAACGTCCTCGACTTCGCCACGCTGACGGGCGCGATGGAGGTCGCGCTCGGCGACCTCTACGCCGGCTTGTTCGCGAACGACGACGCCTGGCGCAACGACATTCTCGCCGCCGCCCAGGCCAGCGGCGATCACACGTGGCCGTTCCCGCTGCATCGGCGCTACCGCCGCTACGTCGACTCGACGTACGCGGACATGAAGAACTCCTCCGAGCTACGGCAGGCGGGCGCAGTGCTGGCGGCGGAGTTCCTCAAGGAGTTCTCCGGCGAAGGGCCGTGGGGTCACATCGACATGGCCGGGCCCGGCTTCCTGGAGCGCTCGCGCGGCGACTACTACACACAGCGCGGCGGCACCGGTTACGGCGTGCGCCTCATCGTCGAGCTCGCCAGACGCCTCAGCGCTTGAATTTCGATCTCGGGCAAGAGCACGAGCTCGTCCGCTCGACCGTGCGCGCGTTCGCGCAGGAGCGCGTCGCACCCGTCGCAGAGGAGCTCGACCGCGAGAGCAGGTTCCCATACGACCTCGTCGCCGAGATGGCCGAGCTCGGGCTGATGGGGATGACGATCCCGGAGGATTACGGCGGCGGCGGCGCCGACACGCTCGCCTATGCGCTCGCAGTCGAGGAGCTGACGCGGGTGGATTCGTCCGTCGCGATCACCATGGCCGCGCACCATTCGCTCGGCACGCTGCCGATCTACTACTTCGGGAACGAGGAGCAGAAGCGGCAATGGCTCCCGGACCTCGCGTCCGGCAGGAAGCTCGCCGCGTTCGGGCTGACCGAGCCCGACGCGGGCTCCGACGCCGGCGCGACGCGCACACGTGCGGAGCTACGCGAAGGGCAGTGGGTGATCGACGGCTCCAAGATCTTCATCACGAACGCGGGCACGGACATCACCGCGTGCGTCACCATCACCGCCCGCACCGGCGACGACGAGGTGTCCAACCTGATCGTTCCGAACGGCACGCCGGGCTATGAGATCTCGAAGCCGATGAAGAAGCTCGGCTGGCACGCGTCCGACACGCGCGAGCTCTCCTTCAAGGACTGTTCGGTGCCGGAGGACAAACTGCTCGGCCCGCGCGGCCAGGGCTTCCGGCAGTTCCTGGAGATCCTGGACGGCGGGCGGATCTCCGTTGCGGCGATGGGCGTCGGGCTGGCGCAAGGGGCCTATGATCTGGCCTGCTCGTACGCCCACGAGCGCAAGCAGTTCGGCCGGCCGATCTCGAAGTTCCAGGCCGTGCAGTTCAAGCTCGCCGACATGGCGACGGAGATCGAGGCCGGACGCGCGCTCGTGTACAAGGCCGCGTGGCTGAAGGACCAGGGCCGCGATTTCACCCTCGCCGCGGCTCAGGCAAAGCTCTACACGGGCGAGCTCTCCCACCGCGTCGCGAACTGGGCGCTCCAGATCCACGGCGGCTACGGCTACATGGACGAGTACGCGATCTCGCGCCTGTATCGCGATCAGAAGATCCTCGAGATCGGCGAGGGCACGAACGAGGTGCAACGAATGGTCATCGCGCGGGGCCTCGGGCTTTAGGGACGCGTCTTAGGGACAGTCCCCAAGCCACGTCCCGTAGGGTCATCGCGGTGGCTTGATGCGCGCCGGGGCGTCGAAGCGCACGTATCGATGAGTCATGAAGTGCGCGGCCGTCGTCATGCGGAGGTTGCGGGGGAGCAGCGTCTTTCGGTCGAGGCGAACCGTGAACCACGTCGGGCCCAGCGGCTTCATGAACGCTACGACGTAGGTCGCCGGCGTCGCGTCGAGCAGGAACGCGTTCGTGAAGTGGCCGCCCCAGATCGGCTCCGGCTGCGGAGTCGGCGTCTGACCCGACTCGAACCACCTGCCCTTTGCGGCGCGATCCCAGCGACGTGTGCCGATGATGATCCCGGACGCGCCGCCCCGGATCTGGTACTCGAGCTTGTTCGGACGCTCGAGCGTGAACTCGGACACGACCTTGTGCCGCGGGCTCGAAGCAAGCCGCTCGACATAGTCGACGCTGCGCAGCCCGCGGAAGGCGCGCGTCGCCTTCGCGACGAGCGCCGCGGCCGGCTTCGGATGCGCGGGGATCGGGAAGCGCAGCTCGTCGCCGTTCACGGACACGGTCACAGTGCGCTCGAGGGGGACGAATGCTCCGTAACAGCCGGCTCCGCACGAGCGTGCCTCCACGCCGTTGACCTTCACGCTCAGGCCGTTCACGCCTGCGCCGTCCTGGCCGAGCACGATCACCTCCTCTCCGGGCGGCCGGTAAGCGAGCGCAACGGCGTAGTCCCCCGATTCCTTGCCCTGCACGAGCATCCCCGGGGCGAGCGGCGGCGGCGGTCCCGCGGGAACTGCGGCGGCGGCAGCGGTGCGATCGCGGCCCGGGCGAAGATCCGTGAGGATCGCAACGGCAACGACCAGTCCGGCGAAGAGCAGGAGCTCGACGGCGATGTTGCGCCGGAGCGCGACGACCTCGAGGCGGGACACGAGCCGGTAGCGGTTCACCCAACCGATCGCGACGAGCGCGAGCAGCAGCGCCGTCTTCACGAGGAGCGCGCGGCCGTAGCCCGTCGTCCACAGCTGGCTGATCGTGTCGAGCTCGGCGAGTGCCCGCACGACCCCGGTGATCGCGAGCACCGCAACCGAGACGACCGCGATGTTGGAGAAGCGGCGCATCAGCGCCCCGCGGTCTTCCCGGCTTCGCAGCGCGAGCCCGAGCGCGAGCACGCCGCCGAGCCAGACGGAGGCCGCCGCGACGTGGACGACGTCGTCCACGAACTCGAGGCGCGAGCGCCCGGGATCGAGCGCGTGGCCCGCGATCGACGGCCCGGGCAGCAGGAGCAGCGCAGCCGCGAAGACGAGCGGCTCGACCATCGGGTAGATCGGGGCGATCGCCGCGAAGACGGCGCCGACGGCGGCGATGAGCGCGACCACCGCCATCGTCCCGCCGAACCGGCTCGACAGCGGGACGTCGTGCAGCAGCCCGGAGACCCCGATGAAGACCAGCAGGAACGACCCGAGGAAGACCCGCATCGGAACGGGCGCGACTGCGAGCCGGAAGAACGCCGCGCCGACGGCCGTCAGCAGCCCGGCGAAGAGCAGCCAGCGAGCGAGGACGTCCTTGACGCTCGGCCCGTTGCGCACCGAAAGCGCGGCGCTTGGCGGCGGCCGGCCCGCGCCGACGCCGAAGACGGTCACGCCCGCGATCGTGTGCCCGTCGTCGGAGACGACGCGCCACAGCACCGTGTAGTCCCCGTCCGGAAGACCGCTCCGCAGCGGCACGACCAGCGTTCGGCCCTTGACGATCCGTGCTTTGCCGTCGAGCACGGAGGCGCTCCCGTCATTCCGGATCGCCTTGATGCCGGAGCCCGCCCGCACGGTGTCGTCGAAAACGAAGCGCGCGGCAGCCGGCGGCTTCGAGAGGACCGCCCCGTTCTCGGGCGTGACGCGGACAAGGGTGGCGTGCGCCCACCCGGCGGCCGGCCAGGCGAGCGAGACGAGGGCGACGGCGAAGAGGGCGCGGGCGCGCACTGCGTCGAGACGCTAGTTGCCGCGCCGAAAGGATGGCCGTTTCAGCCGTTCGGCCAGTACCCGTAGGCCATGCGGCGACGAATGGTGCGAAAAGCCGCCGGCGGTGTTGCGGCGCTACCGGCGGCCGACACCCTCGGCGTCGTTCACGTCGTGCACGTCAAAGAACCGCATCGCGGGAAGGTCTCCCGCCGGCGTCAGTCGCCGGCGTCGCTGCTGGCCTCGCGCATGAAGTAGCCCTCGACGTCGAGGATCTCCGGCTCGCCGGTCAGGTCGACGTTCTCCTCCTGCAGCAAAGGCATCAGGCTCTCGGCGAACTGCTCTTGCTGTTGCCGTGATTCCCAGACTTCGCTGACCCGAAGGTTTCCGCTCGACCCGAAGCAAACGTGCGCGAGCAGTCCCGGTGGCGGCCAGTGCCCGCCGTCCTCGAGTTTCTTGCCCACGCTGTTGTACTGCTCCGACGTCATGCCGCTCGGGGTGAACCGGATGAGCATCGCCATCGTCGTACCTCCTGTAGGGGACACCCGGACACTACGGCAGCGAGGATCGAAGGCAACGCTTCAAGAAAGCTAGCGGGAGGCGGTGTTAGCGTCTCTTTCGTGCTGTTCCGCCAGTTCGTCGACGACGATCTCGGCTGCGCCTCTTATCTGATCGGGGATTCCGCCACCGGCGAGGCGTTCGTCGTCGACCCCGCGTACGCGATCGAGCAATACCTCGAGGCGGCAGAGGCCGACGGGGTGCGCATCGTCCGCGTTCTCGAGACCCACACGCACGCCGACCACGTGTCGGGACACGGCCGCTTCGCACTCGAGCACGGCGTTCCGGTGTCGGTCCATCCCGTCGCCGACCCGGCGTTCCCCTACGAGCCGCTCGAGGACGAACAGATCCTCCGTGCCGGCTCTGTAGCGGTGCGCGTGCTGCACACCCCGGGCCATCGGCCCGAGCACTGCGCTTTCGTCGTCGCCGAGCGGCTCGTGCTCACCGGCGACTCGCTGTTCGTCGGCGACGCGGCCCGGCCGGATCTCGCCGTCGACGCGCGCGAGGGCGCCGAGGGACTCTTCCACTCGCTCCAACGGCTGACGCAACTACCGGATGCATACGATGTCTATCCGGGCCATGTCGCCGGCTCGCTCTGCGGCGCCGCGATGAGCCCGGCACGCTCGACGACGATCGGCGCGGAGAAACGGGCGAACGTGGCGCTCTCCTTCGGGAACGTGCAGGAGTTCATCACGACCTCCGCCGTCGTCTCCACGCCGCGCCCGCCGACGACCGCGCGTGTCGTCGAGCTGAACAGAGGGCCGTTCGTCGCCGCGCCGACGCCGCTCGACCGTGTCCCCGAGATCGGGGAAGCGACGGTCCTCGACGTGCGCCCGGCAGCGGCGCACGCCGTCGGCCACGTGCACGGCGCGTTCAACGTACCCGTCTCGGCCTCGTCGTTCGCGACACGCGCCGGCTTCATCCTCGACCCGGAGGAGCGCATCGTCCTCCATGCGGGCGACGACGACGAGGCGCAGCGCGCGGCGCGCGGGCTGCGCTCGGTCGGCTTCCTCGAGCTCGCCGGTTACGTCACGGACGTCGACGCGACGGCGTCGTCCCGTCCGGTCGAGCTCGACGAGCTGGAGCGGCTGCTCGAGGACGGCTCCGTACAGGTGCTCGACGTCCGCGAGCAGTCGGAGCGCGACGAGGGCTACATCCCCGGCTCGTTGCACATTCCGTACCGCCTCCTGCGCGAGACCGGAACGGACGGCCTCGACCGGACCAAGCCGGTCGTGACGATCTGCGAGACGGGGACGCGCGCGTCGATCGCCGCAAGCGTGCTTGCCGCGGCCGGCGTCGACGCACGGCCGGTGCTCGACGGCGGCCTCGTGAACTGGCGCGGCCAGACGGTCTCGTTCCGCCGCTGCGGCTCGAGCTAGTCAGCTCAGGCGCTGGACGACGTAGCCGCGCTCGCCCATGGCGTCGAGCAGGCGACGGCAGTGCTCCTCGTCGCGCGTGACGAGCGTCAGCTCGACCTCCGTCGCGCTGACGGGAATGTCCATCCCCTCGCGGTGGTGCTCGACGGAGATGACGTTGCCGCGCTCTTCGGCGACGAGCGACAGCAGCTTGATCAGCTCCCCAGGGCGGTCCGACAGATTCGTGCGAACGACGAGATACCTGCCGGCGGCGGTGAGCCCGTAGCGCATGACCGAGATGAGCATCGTCGCGTCGATGTTGCCGCCGGAGAGGATCGGGACCGCGGTGCCCGAGCCTTTGCCCGCCTTGCCCGCCAGCAGGGCGGCGACGCCGACGGCGCCGGCGCCCTCGACGACGAGCTTCGCGCGCTCGAGCAGGAGGACGATCGCCTCGCTGATCTCGTCGTCGCTGACCGAGACGATGTCGTCGAGCACATCCTCGAGGAGCGGCATCGTGAAAAGCCCGCCGCCACCGATCGGGATGAGGACGGTCTCCACGTCGGGGGCCTGCTCGGCGAGCTCGAGCCCGATCGTGCCCTGGCCGGCGATCACGAGCTGGTCCTCGTAGGGGTGGATGAACGTGCCGCCGGTCTCCTCGACGTGCTGCTGCGCCGCCGCCAGCGCGTCCTCGAAGTACGTGCCGGTCATGACGGTCTTCGCGCCGTAGTTGCGGCACGCCTCGACTTTCGCCATCGGCGCATCCTGCGGGACGTAGATCGTCGCGGGCGCGTCGAGCTCGCGCGCGGCCCACGCGACCGCCTGCCCGTGGTTGCCGGCACTTGCCGCGACAACCCCCGCCGCGCGCTCCTCAGCCGTCAGCGTCGACAGCTTGTTGACGGCGCCCCGCACCTTGAACGAGCCGGTGCGCTGCAGGTTCTCCGCCTTCAGCCGCACCTCGCGGCCGACGCGCCGCGAAAACGTCTCCGAGAGGTAGATGGGCGTCTCCTCGGCGATTCCGAAGAGCCGCTGCCGCGCCTCCTGAACGTCAGCGAGTGTTGGTGCCGTCCGTAGCGTCGCCAAGGTGGAACACCTTCTCCATTATCTCCCGTACCGCCGTCAGCGGATCGAGCTCGCGCTTCTGCACTTCGTCGAGCAGCCGCCGCAGCTCCGGATCGTCGGCGACGGCCTGCTGCAGATGTGCCTTTGCCCGCCCGGACGCGACCGCGAACACCTCGCCGGCGAGGTTCTTCCGCCGCCGCTCCTCGAGCCGGCCCTCCTGCTCGAGGTGTGCGCGGTGCTCCTCGACCTTCTCCCAGAGCTCCGGGACGTTCTCGCCGCGCGTCGCCTCGGTCAGCACGATCGGCGGCTTCCAGGAACGCTCGCGGTCGAGCGACAGGATCGAGCGGACCTCGTTCCGCATCGTCTTCGCCGCCGGATGATCCATCTTGTTGATCGCGATCACGTCGGGGATCTCCATGATCCCGGCCTTCAGCGCCTGCACCGAGTCGCCCGAGCCGGGCATCAGCACGAGCACGATCGTGTCGGCGATGCCGATCACCTCGACTTCGCTCTGGCCCGCCCCCACCGTCTCCAGAAAGACCAGGTCCTTGCCGGCTGCGTCGAGCACGAGCAGTGCCTGCAGCGTCGCCTCGGCGAGGCCGCCGAGGTGTCCGCGCGTCCCCATCGACCGGATGAAGACCCCGGGATCGAGGAAGTGGTCGGCAAGCCGGATGCGGTCACCGAGCAGGGCACCCTGCGAGAACGGGCTGGACGGGTCGACGGAGACGACGCCGATCGTGCGGTCCTGCTCACGGAGGTGCCGTACGAGGGCGGAGATGAGGCTGGACTTGCCGACACCCGGGGGACCGGTGACTCCGATCGCGTACGCCTTGCCCGTCTCCGGGTAGAGGTCGCGCACGACCTCGTAGGCGAGCGGGTCCGAGTTCTCCACGAGCGAGATCGCGCGTGCAAGCGCCCGTGTGTCGCCGGCGCGAACGCCCTCGGCGAGCGTCTCGCGCGTCCAGTCCCGCCGGTTACGCAGCCTCGACCTCGGCGCGGGTCTCGGGGATCTCCTCGCGACCGAGCACGTAGGCGACCAGCGATGCGAACAGGAGCACGAGCCCGACCACGCCGTACACCCAGCGCGGCCCATACGAGTCCGTCAACGGGCCGGCGACGAGGATCGCGATTCCGTACGCGGCGTAGTTGACGCTCATGATCACCGTGAACACGCGCCCGCGCACCTCGTCGCTCGCGCCGCGCTGCACGAGCAGCGAATTGCACACGACCGCGATGCCGTTGCCGATTCCGCACAGCACGAAGCACGGCAGCGCCGCCCAGACGTTCGGCATCGCTCCCGCAGTCCCGATCCCCACGGCCAGCATGAGGATGCTTGCCGCATAGACCCCGCCGACCGAGCGCCGTTCGATCCAGGGGCCTGCGGCGAGGCTGCCGATCGCGAGACCGAGCCCGATGCAGCCGAAGATGAGGCCGTAGCCGAAGTCTCCCGCGGAGAAGGTGTCCTTCGCGAGGAAGACCTGCGCCGTGTTGGACGCCGCGATCGCGGCGAGGGCGATCGTCCACACGACGAGCACCGTGCGCAGGGCGTGCGTGCGGAGCACGCGGTCAAACCCTTCGGCGAGATCGCGAACGAATCCGCGGCTGACCGCGAGCGCGCCTTGCAGCTTCGCGGCGGGAATGCGGAAGACGAGCACCGCCGACACGAGGAATGACGCGGCGTTGACCCAATACGCCGTGTCGGGGCTGGTCGCGGCGACGAGCGCGCCGCCGAGGATCGGTGCGAGCGTCCAGCTGACGTTCTCGCCCGTCTGGATCAAGGAGTTGGCGCGCGCGAGCTGATCCTCCGCGACGAGGTTCGGCAAGCCCGCGTAGACGGCCGGCCGGAAGAAGCCGGTCGTGAAGCCCGCGATTGCGGCGAGGAACACGATCTGCCCGGCGCTGCCGGCGAACGGCAGCACACAGAACACACCGCAGCGGACCACGTCCGACGCGATCATCAAGCCGCGCCTCGGCAGCCGGTCGAGGAACGGGCCGAAGAAGAGCCCGACGGCGACGGCCGGTAGGAACTCGACGAACATCAGCGCCCCGACCCACGGCCCCGAGTTCGTACGGTCCTTGACGTCGATCACGAGCGCGACGGTCGCGAGCAGCGTGCCGAGGCTCGACCCCAGCGTTGCGAAGAAGAGCAGGCGGAAGCTCGGCGCGGTCCGGAGGAGTCTCATGCGACAGCGCGGGCGCGAGCCAGTGCGTCGGCGAGGAAGGCGTGCTCGTCCGGCGTCCCGACGGTGACGCGGACCGCGCGCGGCGCGCCGAAGGCGGCCAGCGGCCTCACGATCACGCCCTGGCGCAGTAGCGCGTCGAACAGCGTCTGCGCGTCCTCCTCGAGCTCGACGTACACGAAGTTGCCGGCGGATTCCGGAACGACTTCGTACCCGGCGTGGCGCAGCAGGCGCTCGAGCTCGTCGCGTCCTGCCTCGTTGAGCTCACGCCGGCGCCGCAGCTCGCCGGACACGTCGAGGCTCGCGAGCGCCGCCTCCTGCCCCGGCGTCGTGAGGTCGAATGCGCGACGCGTCTTGCCGAGCTCCGTCACGAGCCCGGCAGCGGCGACCCCGTAGCCGACGCGCACGCCGGCGAGCCCGTAGATCTTCGAGAACGTGCGCAGTACGATCACGCGGCGGCCCGCCTTGAAGTAGTCCTCGATCCCGTCCGCGTACCCGGGGTCGTCGATGTACTCGAAGTACGCCTGGTCGAGCACGGTCAGCACGTGGTCGGGCACACGGTCGAAGTACGCGTCGAGCTCGGCCCGGGTGTTCATCGTGCCGGTCGGGTTGTTCGGGTGGCAGATGTAGACGAGCTTCGTTCGCGGCGTGACCGCAGCGAGCAGGGCGTCGAGGTCGTAGCGGTGGTCGCGTAGCGGCACGCGCACCGCCTCGGCGCCGAGCTTCAGCGCGTAGATGACGTAGCTGGGAAACGACGGCCACCCGCAGACGAGCTCGTCGCCGGGGTCGAGGATCGCCTGCGAGATCCCGTCGATCATGCCGTCGGCGCCCGAGCCGACCGCGATCTCCTCGAAGCGGACGCCGTGCCGTTCGGCAAGCGCCGCGCGCAGCCGGTACGCGCCGCCGTCGGGATAGCGGTTCAGCTCGGCCGCGGCGCGCTCCATGGCCTCGAGCGCCTGCGGGAATGGACCCAGCGGCCCTTCGTTCGACGCGAGCTTGACAACGCGCTCGAGGCCGAGCTCGCGCTGGACTTCCTCGACGGGCTTCCCCGGCTCGTACGGAACCAGGCCCGCGAGCGCAGGCCGCACGAAACCCGCCGGAGCGTCGCTCACGCTATGAGCCGTTGCTGAGCGAGCCGTCGGACTTCTTGCGCCAGAACAGGAGCGCCGCGAGCGTGGCTGCGCCGAGCCCCGCGATGGCGCCCTTGTTCAGTCCGGCGTGCTCGCCTTTGCCCGGAACGGCCTGCTTGGCCTTCCGCTTGCTTGCGACCTTCGCGACCTGCCAAACACCCCAGCCGAGCACGGCGTTGCGTCGATTCACGATGGACATGTCCGCTCCTTTCCCGACGGGCGAGCCTAGCAAGCGCTCCTGGGGTCCCTCGGGGGCCGCGAGCGCGGTCCCCGAGGGATGGGACGAGGGCACGTCCGTCCTAGAAGACTCAGGGCACCGGCGAACCTTGCGAGGGATGTACTACGGCTTCTTGCCGTTGCCGTTGCCGCCGCCGTGGTCGGCCGGGCCGGGCAAGGCCTTCGGCTTCGACGACCTCGGCTTGGCGGAGTGGCCGCGCGCATGGGTGGGTCGCACAGGGGCGGCCGGATGGGCGGGATGCACCGGGTGGACGTGCGCGAACCGCACGGTGTTTCGCGACGAGAGGCTCGCGTCGAAGTGCTTCTGACGGCCCAGCGCACGCCCGCGGCCGTGCGTCGCCGCGTGCGCGTGTGCGGCCGTGCGCTGCGCCTTCCGCGCGGTGCGCGCAGTAGCAGCGTGGGCTTGGCGTCGCA
>MNJC01000085.1 GCA_001920085.1 Actinobacteria bacterium 13_1_20CM_4_69_9 | reverse complement strand
GTATCTGAGCTGGTCGTGGATCTTCTTCATCAACGTGCCGGTCGGCGTTGCCGCAATCCTGCTCGCGCCCGTACTGCTCGACGAGAGCCGCGCGGATCTGGCGGATCGCCACTTCGACCTGCCGGGGGCCGCTTCGATCACCTCCGGCCTCATGCTGCTCGTCTACGCGACGACGCGGGCGACGACCGACGGCTGGGGTGCGAGCTCGACGCTCTTGCTGTTCGCGGGAGCGGCTGCACTCGTGCTGGCGTTCGTCGTGATCGAGTTCCGCTCGCGCTCACCCCTCCTGCCGCTGCGGATCTTCCGCTCTCGGACGTTGACCGGGGCGAACGTCGCGATGGCGATCGTCGGGGCCGTCGCGTTCTCCCAGTTCTTCCTCTTGACGCTGTACCTGCAGGACGTCTTGCACTACTCCGCGGTCCAGACCGGCGCGGCCTTCAGCGCCTTTGCGATCGCGGTCGTCGTGATGTCGAACGTCGCGCAGGTCGTCGTCGGGCGCATCGGGGTCCGCACGACGTTGACGCTCGGACTGCTCGCGTCGGCGATCTCGGTCGCAGCGCTGACGCGCATTTCGGTCGACGGCACGTACTTCTGGGATCTCTTCCCGTGGTTCGTGCTGGGCGGCACCGGCATGGGCTTCTCGTTCGTCCCGGTGACGATCGCGAGCCTCAGCGGAGTCGAGCGCGCCGACGCGGGCGTCGCCTCCGGCCTGGTCAACACGAGCCGTCAGATCGGCGGCGCGATCGGGATCGCCGCAGTGAGCGCGATCGCCGCCACGTCGACGACCAACTACGCCGAGGCGAACACGGTCGCCGCGTCGAGCGGAGCTGCGCTCTCACACGGCTTCCAGACCGGCCTGTACGTGCTGACCGGCCTGGTGCTCGTCGCCGCAGCGGTCGCCTTCAGCCTCGTCCGCTCCGCGACACCGCGGCCGGCAGTCGAGCCGGTACAGGAGGAGCCGGCGCGGGTCGGGACGCTCGACGATCTCGTGCTGCATCTGCGCGGATTGCTCGCGGTCCGTGAGCTGCGCGAGAGCCGCGGCGCCGGCGACGACGAGCTCCGCGTCTACGGAGACGAGATCGCCCGCGTGCGCGCGGAGCTGGCGGAGGTCGACAGCACCGCGGCCTGAGCTAGGGTCGCAAGGTGAGCATGGGCGGTCCGCGGGTCGCTGTTCGGGACAACCCGGAAGACCTGCGCTACGAGCTCGTCGTCGACGGCGAGGTCGCCGGCGAGATCCGGTACCGGCGCTCGCCTGACCGGATCGTCCTCGTGCACACGGAGGTCTCGCCGTCGCTCGAGGGGCAGGGGCTCGCGAGCCGGCTCGTCGCCGGGGCTCTCGACGACATTCGCGCACGCGGGCTCCGCGTCGTTCCGATCTGTCCGTTCGTGCGCGCCTACATCGGGCGCCACCCGGAATACAACGATCTCGTCACCGGCGACCTCCAGGTGTCCGACTGATGTCTGCGCCGCCGGAGCGTGGCCCGACGCGCACGTATAGCGGCGAGGCGATCGAGGTGCACTGGGAGCCTCGCCTCTGCATCCACGTCCAGAACTGCGTGCGCAACCTGCCCCAGGTCTTCAAAGCCGGCGAGCGTCCCTGGATCGTGATCGACGGCGCGGGCGCGGATGCCGTTGCGGCGACCGTCGAGCAGTGCCCCACCGGGGCGCTCCACTATCGCCGCCTGGACGGCGGGCCCCAGGAACAGGCGCCGGACGAGACTGTCGTCGACCCGCGGCCGGACGGCCCTCTCTTCGTGCGCGGCCGGCTGCGCATCGTCGGCGACGAGGGCGGCGTCATCCGCGAGGACACTCGCGTCGCCCTGTGCCGTTGCGGCGGCTCCGCCAACAAGCCGTTCTGCGACGGGACGCATCGCCGGATCGGCTTCACCACCGGCTAGCGCTGCTCGCCCCTAGGGACAGGGCTTAGGGACTGTCCCCAAGCGCTGTCCCTAAAAGCCAGTCCGCCCGCTGTCGTATGCGAACATGTGTTCGTGCAGGAGGCGACGATCCTCCACGCGGACATCGACTCGTTCTATGCGTCAGTCGAGCAGCGAGACGACCCGCGGCTCCGCGGTCGGGCCGTGATCGTCGGCGCCGGCGTCGTGCTCGCGGCGAGCTACGAGGCGAAGGCCTTCGGCGTGCGGACCGCGATGGGCGGGCGCACCGCACGGCGTCTCTGCCCCCACGCCGTCGTGGTGCCGCCGCGCATGTCCGCGTACAGCGAGGCGAGCCAGGCGGTCTACCGCGTCTTCGAGGACCTTGCGCCGCTGGTCGAGGGCCTCTCGATCGACGAGGCCTTCCTGGACGTGCGCGGCATGCGGCGCCTCGCCGGCAGCCCCGCCGAGATCGCCGTGCGGCTGCGGCACGAGGTGCGCCGGCGCGTCGGCCTGCCGATCACCGTCGGGATCGCGCGCACGAAGTTCCTCGCGAAGGTGGCGAGCGGCGTCGCGAAGCCGGACGGCCTCCTGTTCGTCGCGCCCGAGCGCGAGCTGCGCTTTCTGCACGCCCTGCCGATCGAGCGCCTCTGGGGCGTCGGTGAGGTCACCGCCGCGCGCCTGCACGAGCTCGGCGTCGCGACGGTCGGCCAGGTGGCGGCGATGTCGGAAAGCGCGCTCGTGTCGATTCTCGGCCGCGCGAGCGGCCGCCAGCTGCACGCGCTCGCACACAACCGCGACCCGCGGCGTGTCGGTCCGCGCCGCCGCCGCCGCTCGATCGGAGCACAGTGTGCGCTCGGCCGTCGCCGTCGCTCGCCCGAGGACGTCGATGCCGTGCTGCTCGGCCTCGTCGACCGCGTCACGCGCCGCATGCGCGCTGCGCACCGCATCGGGCGAACGGTCACGCTGCGCTTCCGCTTCGACGACTTCACGCGCGCGACGCGCTCCTTCACGTTCGACGAGCCGACCGCCGAGACGCAGGAGATCCTCGACGTGGCGCGTGGGTTGCTCGCCGCTGAAGCACGGCTGATCGAGCGGCGAGGCCTTACTCTCGTCGGCGTGGCCGTCTCGAACCTGACGGACGACACGCCCGTCCAGCTGGCGCTTCCATTCGAGCGGCGCTGCGAGCTCGAGCTCGACCTGGCGATCGACGAGATCCGCACGCGCTTCGGGCTCGATGCGGTCAAGCGCGCCGTCCTGCTCGGTCGGGAGACGGGCTTCGCGATGCCGCTACTGCCCGACTGATGACGCCGCTCGCAGACGTCGTCGCCGCCTCACGAGCCGTCGCCGGCACGAGCTCTCGCTCGAGCAAGGTCGCGACGCTCGCGGCGCTGCTCCGTCGGCTCGACCCGGACGAGGTCTCGATCGTCACGGGATTCCTGTCGGGCATCCCGCGCCAGGGGCGTGTCGGCGTCGGGTACTCGACGATCTACGGGGTCGAGCCCGCACCTGGGCCTGAGCCGTCGCTCGCAGTGCGCGATCTCGACCAGGCGATCACCGACGTCAAGGCCGCTACCGGCAGCGGCTCGGCTGCACGCCGCCGCGATGTCCTTGCGCAGCTCCTGACGCGAGCGACCTCCGACGAGGCCGACTTCATCCGTCGTCTCTTCACCGGCGAGCTCAGGCAGGGCGCGCTGGCGGGGATCATGGTCGACGCGGTGGCGAAAGCCGCGGGGGTTCCGGCCGAGCTCGCCAGGCGCGGGTACATGCTCTCCGGCGACCTCACGCGCACCGCGGAGATCGCGCTCGCCGACGGCGAGTCGGGGCTACGCGGCGTCGGCTTCGAGCTGTTCCGGCCGGTGTTGCCGATGCTCGCGTCGACGGCGGACACGGTTGCCGATGCCCTCGCCGGCTTCGCGCGCGCGTCCGTGGAGTGGAAGGTCGACGGGATCCGCATCCAGATTCATCGCCGTGGCAGCGACGTGCGCGTCTACACCCGTAACCTCAACGACGTCACGGAAGCGCTCGCGGGGACGGTGGACGCGGTCTCGCGCCTCCATTTCGAGCAGGCTGTTCTCGACGGGGAGGCGTACCGGGGAGAGACGTTCCTCTTCGACCTCCTGCATGCCGACGGAGATGACCTGCTCGACGTGCCGCTGGAGCAACGAAGCTCGCGCCTCGCGGAACTGGCGCCGGAGCTGAAGATCCCCGGCACGTTCACGTCCGACACGCGCGAAGCCGAGCGCTTGCTCGACGACGCGCTCGCCGCCGGCCACGAGGGCGTGGTCGTGAAGGACGCGGCGTCGCCCTACGCCGCCGGCCGCCGCGGCAAAGCATGGCGCAAGGTGAAGCCGGTGCGCACGTACGACCTCGTCGTCCTCGGTGCCGAGTGGGGACACGGCCGGCGCCGGGGACGCCTCTCGAACCTGCACCTCGGCGCGCGCGACGCGTCGACGGGCGAGTTCGTGATGGTGGGGAAGACTTTCAAGGGCATGACCGACGAGTTGCTTGCTTGGCAGACGCAGGAGCTGCTCGCGCGCGAAGTCGCGCGGCGAGGGATCGCGGTGCTCGTGCGTCCGGAGCTCGTCGTCGAGATCGCGCTGGACGGCGTGCAGGCCTCGACCCGCTATCCGGGCGGGGTCGCGCTCCGGTTCGCGCGTGTGAAGCGGTACCGCCCCGACAAGCCTCCGGAGGAGGCGGACACGCTCGACGAGCTGCGCGCGCTGATGTAGACGCCGATCAGGCAGAGCCCGCCGCCGGCGACTGCCGCCGCGGGCGGAGCCTCGCCGAGCAGGAGCCAGCCGAGGAGGATCGCGATCGGCGTGACGAGGTAAAGCGTCACTCCCATGCGGCCGGCGGTCGTCCGCGCAAGTGCGTAACCCCAGGTCAGGAAGCCGAGCGTGAGCGGCACGAGCGCCAGGTACGCCATCGCGCCGATCGCCGACGCTCGCGTGTCCGGGAGCTCGCGCGCCAGCGTCCCCGCCCAGGGGAGGCAGACGAGGGCCCCGACGGTGCAGGCCAGCCATGTGATCGTCAACGGCGAGCTGCGCGTGAGGAGCGGCTTCTGCGCGACGACGCTCATCGCATAGAAGAGCGCGGCGGCGACGCACAAGAGCGCGCTCCAGCTCGGCGCGACCCCCTGCTTCGACGTCGCGGCGCCGATCAGGATGGTTCCCGCGAACGCGGTCGCGCATCCGGCCAGCAGCGGTCGCGGGAAGCCCTCGCCGAGCACGACCCCGGCCAGGAGAGCGATCAGAAGCGGCCCGAGATTGACGAGCATCGCCGCGGTGCCGGCGTCGACATGCCGCTCGGCCTCGTTCAGCGCGATGTTGTACAGCGCAAACCAGAACACGCCGCAGAAGGCGATTGCGGGCACGTCGCGCGAGGCAGGCAGGGGCTCGCGCCGCACTGCGACCACGAGGCCGAGCGCAATGCTCGCGAGCGTGAGGCGCCCGAGCGCGAGGGCCTCCGGCGACAGCTGGCGCGAAGCGGAACGAATGGCGACGAAGGCCGACGCCCACAGCGTGACCGTGACCAGGGCCGCCCCGAGCGCGCGCACGGATGGTCAAACGGCGCCGGCGGTCGTCGTGTGAGAAGGCAGGAGTAGGCTTGGGACATGGAAGGGAGTCGTGGACGCACCGACGGCAAAGGGCCGCCTGCCCCGCGCGGCTCATCGCCTCGCAAGCCGCCGTCGCGCTTCCCGATCAGCCGCGGCTGGATCGTCTTCGCGCTCCTTCTCTTCGCCCTCAACTTCTACCTCGGCTCGCGCGCGACGCAGCCGCCGTCGCGTGTCCGGGTCCCGTACAGCCCGTTCTTCCTGAACCAGGTCAACGCCGGGCGAGTCAAGGAGATCACGTCGTAGGGCACGGCGATCCAGGGGACGTTCAACGCGAAGCTGCGCTACGGGAAGTCGAAGCCGACCACGCGCTTCAAGACCGAGGTGCCGGCGTTTGCGAACACGGACACCCTGTCGGCGCTGCTGCAGAAGAAGCGCGTCGTCGTGAACGCGCAGCCGCTCGACACCGCCGCGCCATGGTGGCAGAGCCTGCTGCTCGGCTTCGGGCCGACGATCCTGTTCGTGCTCCTGCTCTTCTGGCTGATGCGGCGCGCGGGCAGCGCGCAGAACCTGCTCGGGACGTTCGGCCGCTCACGTGCGCGGCGCTACCAGCCTTCGGGCGACCGGGTCACGTTCGCCGACGTCGCCGGGATCGACGAGGCGAAGCGGGAGCTCACCGAGGTCGTCGACTTCCTGCGCCACCCGGAGAAGTACCGCCGGCTCGGCGGCCGCATTCCGCACGGCGTGCTGCTCTCCGGGCCGCCCGGCACGGGCAAGACGCTGCTCGCGCGTGCGGTTGCCGGCGAGGCGGAGGCGCCGTTCTTCTCGCTCGCGGCCTCCGAGTTCGTGGAAGCGATCGTCGGGGTCGGCGCGTCGCGCGTGCGCGACCTGTTCAAAGAGGCGAAGGAGGCCGCGCCCGCGATCGTCTTCATCGACGAGCTCGATGCGATCGGTCGCTCCCGCACCTCCGGCGTCGCCGGCTTCAGCGGTGGCAACGACGAGCGCGAGCAGACGCTGAACCAGATCCTCACCGAGATGGACGGCTTCGACTCCGCGACGAGCGTGATCGTGATCGGCGCGACCAACCGGCCCGACGTCCTCGACCAGGCGCTCCTTCGTCCAGGGCGCTTCGACCGCCGCGTCGCCGTCCAGCCGCCGGATCGCAAGGGCCGCGAGGAGATCCTGAAGGTGCACACGCGCCACGTCCCGCTCGGGCCCGATGTCGAGCTCGGCCGGCTCGCCGCGACAACGCCCGGGATGGTCGGCGCCGACCTCGCCAACCTTGTCAACGAAGCGGCGCTTCTCGCAGCGCGCCGTGACCATCGTGTGGTGACCGAGGCGGACTTCACGGACGCGCTCGAGCGGATCGTGCTCGGCGCCGAACGGCAGGTGATGATGACCGCCGAGGACCGTCGCCTGACGGCGTACCACGAGGGCGGCCACGCGATCGTCGGGATGCTCACGGAGGGGGCCGACCCGGTGCGGAAGGTCTCGATCATCCCGCGCGGCCTCGCGCTCGGCGTCACGTTCGCCGCGCCCGAGTCGGACCGCTTCAACTACCGCGAGCCCGAGGTCCACGCGCGGATCAAGGTCGCGCTCGGCGGGCGCGCCGCGGAGGAGGTCGTCTTCGGCGAGATCAGCACCGGCGCCGAGTCGGACATCCAGCAGTTGACGGAGATCGCGCGCCAGATGGTCGGCCGGTGGGGAATGAGCGACGCGATCGGCCCCATCGCGGTGATTCCGCGCGACGGGTCCGGCCCGCTGCTGCCCGGCGTCGCCGAGGTGTCGCCGGAGACGCAGAAGCTGGTCGACCAGGAGGTGCGCCGGGTCGTCGAAGCGGCGCACCACGACGCCCTGTCGTTGCTTCGGGAGAATCGCGACAAGCTCGACTCGCTCGCGCACGCGCTCCTGGAGCACGAGACGCTGGACGAGGACGACGCGTATGCAGCGGCAGGCGTCGAGCGCGGCGAGCGCGAGCTCGTCCAGTCGGCTGGCTAGCCGGTCTCGGGGAGCTCTTCGGCGATGCGGCGCATGCGCGCTTCGCGCTGTGCGAATGTCGCAACGATGTGCGGGTCGAACTGCTTGCCCGCTTGCGCGAGGATCTCGTCGGTCGCCTCTTCCCACGGCCGCGCGCGGCGGTAGGGGCGATCGGTCGTCATCGCGTCCATCGCGTCGACGAGGGCGAAGATGCGCGCCGCGATCGGGATCTGCTCGCCGGCCAGCGCGTCAGGATAGCCGGAGCCGTCCCAGCGCTCGTGGTGGGAGCGCACCACGCCCAGGCCGGCCCCCTCCAGCAGGGTGACGTTCGTCGAGCAGGCGTGGGTCGACGCCGCGCACGAGCTCGGTCGCGTACCGCTGGACGCGGATCGCGTGTAACCCCGTCACGGGATCCTTGGCCTCGAGCGCGCCCGCGAGCGCAATCACGGTCTGCCGGTACGACTGCTGCAGCAACCGCCGTTGCCGGCGTTCGATCGCGAGCAGGGCGCTGAGATCGCGCGCGTACACGAGCAGCTGTTCGGCGTCGTCCGCCGCCGGCTCGCTCGCGAGCACCGTCCCCGGCTCGCCGAGGCGATCGAGCAGCCCGACGAGCTCGATCGGGCTGAACGGCTTGCGCAGGACCGCGTCGGGCCGCGCCTGCTCGATCTCTTCGCGGGTCGCCTCCTGGCCCGTCAGGAGGAGGACGAACGGGGCCTCGTAGCGCCCGCTGAGCTTGAGCTCGCGGCAGAACCGAAATCCGTCCATACCCGGAAGAGCCACGTCGAGGATCACTATGGCCGGCAGCCAGAAGCGGACGATCTGGGCGGCCTCCTCGGCGGACGACGCCTCCTCGACGACGAACTCGTCGACGCCGAGCGTCGCCCGCAGCAGCGCGCGGAGCCCCGGATCGTCGTCGACGATGAGGATGCGCCGGCGCCCCGTCCCCGGGACCGGCTGGCTGCTCGTTCGTTGCGTGGTCATCGTCGGTGTGGACGAGGCCGCAACAACGCCCGCCCACACTATGGACCAAGAGGTGAGGCGTGGCCAGGGAGCAAAGCGGAGTGGCCACTCCGCTTCTGCTACCGTGAGCCGGTGCCCGTTGCCGCCGCCACCCGTAGCGACGCTCTCCGCAATCGAGCCAAGCTCGTTGCCGCCGCGCGCGAGCTCTTCGCCGACAGCGGTCTCGACGTCTCCGTGGAGGAGATCACCCAGCACGCCGGCGTCGGAATGGGGACGCTCTACCGCCATTTCTCGACGAAGGACGAGCTGATCGACGCGGTCCTCGAGGACGCCTTCGACGAGATCATCCGTTTCGCCCGCGAAGCGGCGGACAACGCAGACGCCTGGGCCGGCCTGACCGGCTTCTTCGAGCGGCTGCTCCAGCTCCACGCGCAGAACCGCGGCGTCAAGGACATCGTCGCGCTGCGCGGGCACGGCTCCCATCGCGCCGAAGCGATGCGCGCGCGCCTCCGTCCGCTGCTCGCGCAGATCGTCGAGCGCGCACACGAGCAAGGCACCTTGCGCCGCGACTTCACTTCAGACGACCTGCCGCTGATCTTCTGGACCGCGAACCGCGTGATCGAGCTGACGCAGGACGTCGCACCGAGTTACTGGCGGCGCTATCTCGCGCTGCTGCTCGACGGGCTCCGCCCGGCGGCCGCAACACCGCTGCCGGCGCCGCCCCTCACGCGGACACAGCTGACCCGGGCGCTCCAGCGCCTGCACAGATGAACGGGCGCCTCGAAGGACGCGCGCTGTGGACGGTGTTCGCCGCGCTCATGCTCGGCATGTTCCTCGCGGCGCTCGACCAGACGATCGTGTCGACGGCGCTCCCGACCATCGTCGGCGACCTCGGCGGTCTCAACCACCTCTCCTGGGTCGTGACGTCGTACCTGCTCGCGTCGACGGTCTCGACGCCGCTCTACGGAAAGCTCGGCGACATGGTCGGGCGCAAGCCGGTCTTCCTCGTCGCGATCCTGATCTTCCTCGCCGGCTCGATGCTGGCCGGGCTGTCGCAGTCCATGACCGAGCTGATCGGCTTTCGCGCGCTGCAGGGAATCGGCGCCGGTGGGCTGATGGTCAGCGCGCAGGCGATCATCGCCGACATCGTCCCTCCGCGCGAGCGCGGACGCTACATGGGACTGATCGGCTCGGTGTTCGCACTCGCCTCGGTCGCGGGCCCGCTGCTCGGCGGCTTCCTCGTCGACAGCCTCTCGTGGCGCTGGGTCTTCTACGTGAACTTGCCGGTCGGCGCGCTCGCCGTGCTGATCGTGGTCACTCGACTGCACCTGCACACGCCGACCGTCCGGCACAAGATCGACCTGCTGGGCGCGGCCCTGCTGAGCGCCGGCGTCGCGTCGCTCATCCTGGTGACGACGTGGGGCGGGAGTCAGTACGCCTGGGGCTCCACGACGATCTTCGGGCTCGCGGTCGCCGGTGTGCTCCTGCTGGTTGCGTTCGTCTGGCAGGAGACTCGCGCGCCCGAGCCGATCCTGCCGCTCGGGCTCTTCCGCTCGCGTGTGTTCGCGGTCTCGAATGCGATGGGCTTCACGATCGGGATGGCGATGTTCGGTGCGATCGTCTTCATCCCCCTGTACCTGCAGCTCGTCTACGGCGCGAGCCCGACGAGCTCGGGTCTGCGCCTCCTGCCCCTCATGGCCGGGCTGCTGGTCGCCGCGATCGCCTCGGGTCGGATCATCAGCCGCATCGGGCGCTACAAGATCTTTCCGATCGTCGGGACGGCCGTGCTCGTCCTCGGGATGTTCCTGCTGTCGCGGCTCGGCGTCGGCACGGCGCCGTGGCTCGCGTCCGTGTACATGGCCGTCGTCGGTATCGGCATCGGCCTCGTCATGCAGGTGCTGGTGCTCGTCGTGCAGAACGACGTGCAGCCGCGCGACATCGGCGTTGCGACGTCGACGGCGACGTTCTTCCGCTCCATGGGCGGGTCCTTCGGCGTTGCGATCTTCGGGACGATCTTCGCGACTCGCCTGGCCGACCAGCTCGCCCAGCTGCCGCGCAGCGTGACCGCCCGGCTCGGTAGCGGGGTCCATCTGCAGCCCGAGCAGGCGAAGCAGCTTCCGCCGCTGGTGCACGCGGACTTCCTGCAGGCGTTCGCGCAGTCGCTGCACGGCGTCTTCCTGTGGGGGATGGCGATTGCCGCAATTCCGGCGGTGCTCGCCTGGCTGCTGAAGGAGGTGCCGCTGCGCACGACGGTGGCGCCGGTCGCCGAGGCCAGCAGCGAGGAGGCTCTGGCCGGCGCTACGCCGGAGCCGCGCCTACAGCAGCCAGCAGTTCGTCGAGCGGGCGCGGCACCCTAGCGAGGTCGAGCGCGTCGACGAGGAGCGGCGCGTAACGGATCTTGCGATTGCCGAGGAACACGCGCAGCTGTTGCTCGAGCGTTCGTGTGCGCTGGAACGGCTGCTTCTGCAGTGTGCGGAACGAGTGAAGCTCGCCCTGCTCGTCGATGATCCGCTCCAGCTTCGCCGGGCCGAGCGCGCGGATCAGCTCGTGCTCGAGGTCCGGGTCGCACACGTAGACGCGATCGAGCGCCTGGGTGAACTCCGCCGCTTCGCCGGCGTCGCAGAGGCCGGCGAGCTTCAGGTCGCGGGCATCGAGCGCCGCGAGGAACCGGCGGAGGGCGTGCGCGCCGCCGATCGCGACGACGTCTACGCCCTCGGCACCGAGGTCCCGTCCGCGCCGTTCGGCCAGCCGCAGCAGCGCGACGCGGTCGCTCGCTCCTTCAACGAAGACGACGGTGGATGGCAGCTCTGGCATGCTCGAGATACAGGGGCTCGTCGTGCAGGACGAAGCCGACGTTCCCCATCATCCCGTAGGCGTCGAGCTCGAACGCGACCTGAGCGGGCTCGTCGTCGCCGGGCAGTGAGCCGGCCGCCTGGGCCTCGCGCACGAGCTGGGCGATGTTCGCGCTCCACGCTCGCTGGATCGCCGCGATGCGGTCCTTGACCGGGCCTTCCTGCATCCCGACCTCGGATTCCGCGGACGCGAAGAAGCACCCGCCGGGGAAGACGCGCCGCTCGACGTGGTCGAGGAACCGGTCGTACAACAGGCGAAGCCGTTCGAGCGGATCGGCGGTCGCCTGCGCCGGCTCGACGACCTCTCTGTCGTAGATCTCGAGCGCCGTGTCGATCGTTGCGAGCTGGAGCTGCTCCTTCGAGCCGAAGTGGGCGTACAGGCCGCTCTTACTCATTCCGATGTGGGCCGCAAGGCGCCCGATCGTGATGCCTTCGAGGCCCTCGATCGTGGCGAGGTTCGCGGCGGCGCGCAGGATCTTCTGGCGGCTGCGCTCGCCGTCCGAGCGTTGCCGTCTTGCCAGTGTCGTAGCCATCTCGCTTGACAAGATAGCACGACCGTTCGTATATTCTAAGAACGACCGGTCGTGCTAACTCTAACCCAAGGAGGCTGAGATGAAGCTCTACGCAATCCGCAGGAACAGCGGCTGGGTCTCGCCGGACGAGGTTCAGGCCACTGCGGAGAAGTCCCTGCAGGTCGGCGACGAG
>MNJC01000095.1 GCA_001920085.1 Actinobacteria bacterium 13_1_20CM_4_69_9 | reverse complement strand
CGCGGCGAAGCTCGCCAGCGCGCCGAGCGCGACCTGGTTGCCGAACATCCGTGGCCGGTCGAGGCCCGTGGTCGCGTCGGCCACGAGCGCGCTCCCCGACGACGCCACGATGATCCCGCCCAGCCCGGTCAGCGCCGCCGCGACGAACAGGAGCGGCAGCGCGGTCTGGGTGAGGATGCCGATCACGCCGAGCGCCGTGACGCAACCGCCGACGAAGATCGCGTTGCGGCGCGGCATCCGACGTGGCAGGAGCGCCGCGGGCAGGGCCCCGGCGAGCGCACCGAGGGCCTGGGCGCCGCCGAGCACGCCGATGGCCCGGGCATCGAAGCCGAGCGCCCGGTACAGGAAGTTCAGATAGAAGAGCGCGATCCCGAGGCCGAGGCCGCCGAGACCGCTCGCGACGATGTACAGCGACGCGTCGTGCCGGCGGAGCGCCGGCGCCGCGTCAGCTCTGCCGGCCGAGGGTGAGGTCGACGGTCTGCTGTTTCCCATCCCGGATGATCGTGAGCTTCACCTTATCGCCCGGTCGGGTGTGCAGCAGGATCGAGCTGATCGGATGCGTGCCGTCGATCTGCTGGTCGTTGATCTTCGTGATGACGTCGTTCACCTTCAGACCGGCCTGCGCGGCGCCGGAGCCCGCGACGATCCCGGTGACGATGATCCCCTGCGTCTGCGCGGGAAGGGAGAGCGTCGCGGCAAGGCGCGGGCTGAGGAGCGTGTAGCCGACCCCGATGGCGCCGCGGTCGATCTTGCCGTTCGTGATGAGCTCGTTGGCGATGTCCCGCACCGTGTTGCTCGCGATCGAGAATCCGAGACCCTCCGCCCCGGCCTGGCGGTTCACGAGGGTATTCATGCCGATGACCTGCTTCGTCGCCGCCCAGATGAGCGGGCCGCCGGAATTTCCCTCGTTGATCGCGGCGTCGGTCTGAATGAGGTCCTCGAGCGTGACGGTGTCGGTCTCCGGCACGCGACGGCCCTTCGCCGACACGATGCCCGTGGTGACGGTGTTCTGCAGCTCGCCGAGCGCGCTCCCGATGGCCACGACCGTGGAACCGACCGGGACGTCGTCGCTGTTCGCGAGGGCCGCGGCCTTGAGGCTCTGCGCCGGCACCTGCAGCACGGCGACGTCGGTCTTGTCGTCGCGTCCGATGAGCTTCGCGTTCTTGACCACCCGGTTGTCCGCGAAGATCACGTCGAACGACGCGCCAGGGTTCGTGTCGCGCACGTTCTCGACGACGTGGTTGTTCGTGACGACATACCCGTTGGACGCGTCGATGACGAAGCCCGAGCCGCTCGACTGGGCCGTGCCGTTCGGAAGACGGTTGATGACGGTGACCACGGTCGGCAGCAGGTCGTTCTGGCGGCGACGTAGCCACCGGCGGCTCCGCCACCGATCGCGCCGACGATCAGGGCGATGACGGCGATCGCGGCCACGCTGAGGCCGCGGCCGGGCGGCGGTGAGGGCGGCGGGCTCGCGGGCGTGGGCCAGAACGGCGGGTCGCTCATCGCGCGCTCATCGCGAGGACGGTACTACCGCTTCGAGCGCGCCACCGTGTCGGCCGGCGCGGGCGCCGCGGCGGTCCGCTTGCGCCGCGCGGCGGGCTTGATGAGCTCCGGCTCGACGAGCTGCCCGACCGCGGTGGCCCGGATCTCCAGGTCGACGTGGGAGTCGGGCTCGATCGTCACGTTCCACGAGCACGCGATCTCCGTCTGCTCGTAGAGGCGCTCGAAGCCTTCCTCGGAGTTCGCGATCGCGTAGATCGGCTGCACGGTGGTCTCGGCGGGCGGGTCGATGGCGAAGGTGATGTCGAAATGGCGCGCCTCGGAATGCACGAGGATCTCGGTGACGTTCCGCGCGCCCTCCAGGGCCTTGCCCGGCGTCGTCTTCCGCGTCCCAAGGGTGATGAGGTCGCCGGCATTCCCTTCGCCGACGAACGCCACGTTCGACGCGCTGGTGAAGGTGAGGGCGATCGTGTCTTCGCCTTCATTGCGCAGCCGGTAGCGGACGCCCGCGGCCAAGCCCTCGTCGGCGATCCGGATGTCCTTTCGGATGCCGAGACCCGGCACGCCGGCGAGCGACTTCGCCGGAGGCTCGAGGATGAGGCTGACCGTGCGCGCCTCGCGTTGCGGCGTGAGCTGATACGGCAGGGCGTGCAGGCTCACCCGGTCCTCGCGGCCGACCCTGAAGCTGTCTTGGAAGAAGGCGCGCCGCGCGTCGTCGTACTCGAGCAGCTTCACGAGCCCGCGCTCCTTCGCGCGCACGACCTCGTGGATCGACTTGGCGTCCTTGTCGGAGGCCTTGCCAACCTTGACCTTGCCGGCCTTCTCCGCCCGAGTCCAGACCGTCGACGTCGTAGTCGCGCTGCTCGCCGGACGCGACGCGACGCTCCGCGAGCATCCGCTCGGCGCGGAGCAGCGCGCCGTACGCGTCGGCGCGGAGGTGCGGCAGGTAGAGGCCGCCGAACACGCCGTGCCAGTAGACGTCGTTCGTCTGCGCGCGCCAGAGGTTCTGCTGCGCCTGGCGCACCTCGGGCGACGCGTCGAGGATGCTGCGTCGCGCGAGCTCCTCGGACACGATGAGCATCCGCTTGTGGAGGGCGTTCGCCTCCGGATATTTCGCCAGGAAGTTCCGCCACGGCGGCAACGCGACCAGCGACGCGAGGTCGTCCTTCAGCGCGTTGCGCGCCTGGGTGAACCGCCGCGCGGCGGCCGCGTCGAGCGACCATTCGCCCATCTCGTGGTAGGTGCCGCCCGGCAGGTACACCCGGCGGGACGGCTTCTGGAAGATCCACGCGTCCTCGAGCGTCGTCGTCTCGATGAAGTCGGCCTGCGCGATCTGGGTGAAGAAGTCCTCGAGCCACCCATCCTTGTGCACGCGCTGGTAGGTGCCCGGCCACGCGCCGAACTTCTCGCCGTCGTCGGCGTAGACGACGAGCTTGGCCCCGGCGGCATGCCGCTCGCGCAGCTCCTTCATCGTCTGCCCGACGTCGCGGAACGGGATGAGGTAGCGGAGCCGCGTGCTCGCGGGGTAGAGGACCAGCGGGAAGCCCTGGTCCTCGGTGATGAACGACTCGCCGAGCTCGTCGCGCCGCAGGCCGGCCTGGAGGAAGTGCTCTTCGTCAAGGATCGTGTACGCGACGCCGGCCTCGGCGAGGATCGACGGCAGGTGCGGCTCCCACACCCGCTCGGTCAGCCACGCGCCCAGCGGACGCCGGCCGAAGATCGCGGCGACGCGATCGGTGAGCGCGCGGATCTGCCCCACGGCGTCGCGCCGCGGGACGCCGACCAGGATCGGCTCGTGGTAGCCGCCGGAGAGCAGCTCGATCTGACCTCGCTTCACGAGGTCGGCGAGATCGCCGATCACGTCGGGACGGTTGCCCTCGAGCCAGTCGAGGAGCGGACCGGAGAAGTGAAGGGACGCTTTGACTTCGGGGTGCCGATAGAGCGCGGCCACGAGCGGCGCATACGCGCGCTCGGCCACGTCAGCGAACACATGTGGGAAGTTCCCCGCTGGCTGGTGCTGGTGGAAGACCAGCGCCAAACGCAGCTTTTCAGCCACTTGGAGGCATTCTACCAAATTTCAGTTCGCCGTACGCTCTGCGTACAAAAACGACGCCTGGTTGTAAGGTTTATCGACACACCGCCGAGATTCGGTCAGACTGGACCGGCCGTGGAAGCCCGCTCCGTCCTGTTGTGTGCCGTCGCGCTGCTCGCCAGCGTGGCCTGCGCGCCCGTCTTGGTGACGCCTCCGGCCACCTCCGCGGCCCGGACGACCGCTGCTCCCACGCCGACGGCCTCCCCGACCATCGCGCGGCCGTCGAGCACGCCCCCGGCCACCCCCTCGCCGAGCCCGGCCGCGACGCCGGGGCCGAGCCCGTCGCCCGGGGCGACGCCGGTGGCCTGTCCGGCCCAGAGCGGCGGCAGCACCGCGTTCCAGGCCCAGATCACGGCCGTGCGGGCCGCGCACAACGCCGGATTCGACCGCGTCGTCTTCGAGTTCGGTCCATCGACGGTCGGGACCTACGGCCTCCCGCCGTGGTCCCTCGCGGTCGCGACCGAATTCGTCGGAACAAGCGGGCGCCAGGTCCCCGTCGATGGCAACGCCTTCCTGTCGGTCCGGTTGAGCAACGCGTCGACGGTCGATCCGACCACCGGGAAACAGACCTTCACCCAGACGGACCTCCGGCCGGGCCTTCCCCTGGTGCGCGAGGTCAAGCTCATCGACGATTTCGAGCGCGTCACGGCCTGGGGTCTCGGGCTCGAGCGACTGGCCTGCGCCAAGGTCAGCCAGCTGGCGGGCCCGGTGCGGCTCGTGGTGGACCTCCCGACCCCACCCTGAGATAATTCGGGTCTCCAAGATCGCGTTCGGGGAGCGAATCCATTTGGCTGAGGCACCGAAGCTCGAGGTCCGTCCGCGCACCGTGCTCGGCAAGAAGGTCGGCGCGCTGCGCCGCGAGGGCCGCCTGCCCGCCGTGATCTTCGGCGGACACGCGGACTCCACGCCGGTCGAGACCGATACGAGCGTCTTCCAGAAGGGCTACCGCCGCTGGGGCCAGACCACGCTCCTCTCGTTGACCGGTCTCGACGGCGGAGACGTCGCCGTCCTCGTGCACGACGTCTCGCGCGAGCCGAAGAGCGGCTCGCTACTGCACGTCGACTTCGCCCGCGTATCACTGACCGAGAAGACCCACGCCATCGTGCCGCTGCACTTCGCCGGCGAGTCCCCCGCGGTCCGCACCCACGGCGGGGTCATGGTCCACGCCCTCTCCGAGGTGCGCATCGAGGCGTTCCCGCAGGACATCCCGCATCAGATCGACGTCGATCTCTCCAAGATCGAGCAGATCGAGGACACGCTCTACGTGCGTGACCTCGTCGTCGACGCGTCCAAGATCGAGATCCTCAACGATGGCGAGCAGGTCGTGGCGAAGGCCGTCGCGCCGCGCGCCGAGGAAGTCGTCGAGAAGCCGGCCGCCGCCGTCGAGGGCGAGGCCGTCGAGGGCGCGACCGCCGAAGAGGGTGCCGCTCCGGCAGCCGCCGGTGCCGCGCCCGCAGCCGGTGCCGCGCCCGCCGCGGGCGCTCCGGCCGCGAAGGGTGCCGCGCCCGCCGCGAAGGCCGCGCCGGCCGCGAAGGGCAAGAAGGGCTAGCCGACCTCCGCGAAGTCCTCGATCCGCGCGCCGGGGAACGGATTGTCCGCCCGCTCGAGGCTCCGCAGCTCGACCTCATCGTCGCCCGTGCCGTGCGCCGCGATCTCGAGCGAGCGCTGCAGGCGCTGGGCGTGCGAGCGGAACCGCTCCGTCGCGTAATCGCCGGCCTGCCCCGTCGTGACGAGGAACGGCCAGTCGCTCGACTCAAGCAGCAGGAGCTCGCGCAGAGCGTGATCGGCGGCGCGCTTGCGGAGCGCGTCGCGCGGTGGCGCATCGGCGACGGCGCGCACCCGCGCCGCGGCGCTCCGGATGCCGTCCCACATCCAGTTCGTCTGCGGCGCGATCCAGGTCGAGTGATCGTTGTTCTTGCCCCACGAACCTTCCGCGAGCGCGACCCGCTCCCGCGGCGGCTGTGCCTCGAGGCGGCCGGCGACGGTCGTCTCGAGGTCGGCGAGCTCGCGCAGCACGAGGTCGAGCCAGTCGATCCCCTCGAACCACCAATGGCCGAAGAGCTCGCTGTCGAAGGTGGTGACGAGCATGCCGTCGCGCCCGGTGGCGCTTCGGTGCGCGGCGAGCTCGTCGCGCACCGACGCACTGAAGTGCTCGGCGTGCGCCCGGACGCGCTCGGCCGCCACCGGCACGGAGTACTCGGCCTTGTTGCCGAGGTCCGTCGTGCCGGTCACGCGCCAGTAGCGCAGACCGGACCGGTCGTCCTTGCGGTGGAACTCGCGGTAGTTCGGATCTCCCGGGTAGCCCTGCGAGGCCGACCAGACCTGCCCGGAGATCTCCGGGTGGCGCGAGACGGCGGCGACCGACGAGTCCGCGACGAGGTACGGCCGGAAGAGGTCGACCTCGGGATCGATCAGCGGCTCGGCCTGGTCGAGCACGGCGACGCGCGCGCCGGCGCCCGAGTGCCGCTCCGCGCGCTTCGAGCGGAACGGCTTTGCCGCGCGCCCGACCTCGCGACCGCGCATGAGCGCCGCGTCGGTGAAGAAGTGGGTGAACCCATGCCGCTCCAACGCACGCTCGAGACCGGGCTTGTACGCGCACTCCGGCAGCCAGATGCCCGTCGGCTCGATGCCGGTCAGGCGTTTCGTCGAGGCGAGCCCGACGCGCAGCTGCGCTTCGACCGAGCGCGCATCGAGCAGCGGCAGGTAGCCGTGCGTCGCCGCGGAGGTCAGGATCTCGACCTCTCCGGTGCGCGCGAGGTCCGCGAACGCGCCGACGATGTCGCGCCCGAAGCGCTGGGTGAACGCGAGCTTCAGCCGGCCGTAAGACCCGCGATAGAACTCGGCCACCGCCTGCTTCGCCGACGCACCGGCGACGCCGAAGTCCCACGCGTCGAGCTCGGCCCGCCGGATCTGATCGTCAGCGTAGGCAAGGAATCGCGTACCGATGTCGCGGTCGGCGAGCTGCTCGAGGAGCGTCGGCGTGAGCCCGATGGTGATCCGGTAGCGCACGCCTTCGGCGCGGAGGTCGTGGAGCAGGACCAGGAGCGGAAGGTACGTGCCGAGGATCGCCTCGTGGACCCACTCCTCGCCGTGCGGCCAGCGTCCGGCGCCCCGCACGTACGGCAGGTGGGAATGGAGAACAAGGGCGTAGGCGTCGGGCATGGGTTTCAGCCTACGCGCCGTAGCATCGCCGCCGTGAGCCAGCGCCCGTTCGGCATCGATCCCGACATCCGCACCGCGGCGACATTACCCGCCCGGGTGTACTCCGATCCGGCGCTGTTCCGTGTCCAGCAGGAGCGCGTGTTCGCGCGGACGTGGCAGTACGCCGGGCACGACGATCTGGTGAGCGTCGCCGGCCAGGTGTTCCCGTTCACGCTCCTGCCGGGCGCGCTCGACGAGCCGCTCCTGCTCACCCGCGACGGCGACGACCGGCTGCACTGCCTGTCGAACGTTTGCACCCACCGCGGCACGCTGGTCGCGGAAGGGGCGGGGCACCTCCAGCAGCTGCGCTGCCGCTACCACGGCCGCCGATTCGCGCTCGACGGACGGTTCCACTCGATGCCCGAGTTCGAGGAGACCGCGAACTTCCCATCGAAGGCCGACGACCTTCCGTCGATCCCGCTCGCCCGGCTGGAGCGATTCCTCATGGTCGCGCTCGCGCCCGTGATGCCGTTCGACGACGTTGCGGCGCCGGTCCGCGCGCGCGTCGCCGGATTGCCCTTTGCCGATCTTGCCTTCGATGCCGGCGCGGCACGCGACTACCTGGTCGAAGCCAACTGGGCCCTCTACGTCGACAACTATCTCGAGGGCTTCCACATCCCGTACGTGCACTCGAGCCTCGCCACGACGCTCGACTACGGCGCCTACGCCGTCGAGCTCGAGCGCTACGCGGTGCTGCAGCTCGGCATCGCCAAGCCCGGCGAGCGGTCGTTCACGCTGCCCGCCGGCCATCGCGATGCCGATCGGTCGGTCGCGGCGTACTACTTCTGGCTCTTCCCGACGACGATGTTCAACGTCTACCCGTGGGGCGTCTCGGTCAACGTGGTCACGCCACTGGCGGTGGACCGCACGCGCGTGTCGTTCCTGCCGTTCGTGTGGGATGAGGGCGCGCGGGGCGAGGGTGCGGGCTCGGGGCTCGATCGAGTCGAGCGCGAGGACGAGGCGATCGTCGAAGCGGTGCAGCGGGGCGTCCGCTCCCGGCTGTACGACCGTGGTCGGTACTCCCCCACGCGCGAGGGCGGCGTGCACCACTTCCATCGCCTGCTCGCCGAATTCATGCATGCCTGAGGTGCGCTCGGTCCGGGCGGAGCTCGACGACCTGGACACCCTCGTCCCGCTGTTCGATGCCTACCGCCAGTTCTACGGTCGGCCGTCCGACCACGCCGGCGCCCGCGCGTTCCTGGCCGACCGGTTCAAGCGCGGCGAGTCGGTGATCTTCCTCGCCGTCGTCGACGGCGCGATCGTGGGCTTCACCCAGCTGTACCCGTCGTTCTCGTCCGTTTCGATGAAGCGACTCTGGGTGTTGAACGATCTCTTCGTGACGCCGGACGCGCGCGGGTCCGGCGCGGGCCGCGCGCTGCTCGAGCGCGCCGAGCGGTGGGCCGCCGAGACCGGCGCGAAGGGGCTGACCTTGGGCACGCAGATCACGAATGAAGCCGCGCGGCGGCTGTACGAGGCCTGCGGCTGGACGAGGGACGAGGAGTTCGTCCACTACCACCGCTTCTTCTGAGCCGGGCGTATCCTCGCCGCTGGCACCGCGATCACGCGCAGGGGGGACATCCAAAATGGCGAATCCGGTCATGTGGTTCGAGATCATGGGCAAGGACTCCGCCGGCCTGCAGCGCTTCTACCGCGAGGTCTTCGCGTGGAAGCTGTCGCCGCCGGTCAAGGAAATGGGCAACTACAGCATGCTCGAGCGCCCCGACACGGGCATCGGCGGCGGGATCGGCGAGGGCGACGCACGGGTCAGCGTCTATGTCGAGACGCCCGATCCGCAGCGGTTCGTCGACAAGGCGGTCGCCGCCGGCGCGACGGTGCTCATGCCGGTCACCGAGATCACGCCCACCACGACGATCGCGATGCTCATGGATCCCGCGGGGAACACCTTCGGCGTGATGAAGCCGCCCTCCGCTCCGCGCAAGACGACGAAGCGAACGACCGCGTCCAAGTCCGCTCGCCCGCGGAAGAAGTCGACGGCGGCGCGCGGACGGAGCTCGGCCGCACGGCCGAAGAAGCGGACGCGCCGCTCGAGTTAGCCGGCCTCGACGGGGCCGAAGGCCATAAAATGGGTCTTCGGCCATCGTGCCGACGTAGCTCAGTTGGTAGAGCAGCGGTTTCGTAAACCGCCGGTCGGCAGTTCGAGTCTGCCCGTCGGCTCAGCGCAGTTCACGGGCAACGCCATGGATCGCGGTCCGCGAGGATCGCACCGCAGGCACGAACCGAAGGTCTGGACGGGCGGCGGGCAGGCCGCTCAAACGCGCGGCTCCGATCTGGTGCCCCAAGATCATCACCAGCCCAGCGCGATCCGCGTCCACACGATCGGCTGCTTCGATGCCTCGTCGCGGGTCACGACCAACGCGTCGTAGCTCCAGTCCCTTGGGGTTGCGATACGGACGAGCCGCGCGGCGCGAAGCTGCGCGAGGCTGTGACCTCCGCAGAAGAGCTCCCGCGTCAGCGCGTTGATCGCGTACTGCTCGTCGAGCATCGGCGCTGTCCATGTCGCGGGTGATTGCGGCTCCGTCTGTGCCGCGAGGACGAGCGCCTCGTCCTCACTCACAAGCCCGAGCGGCTCGCCGTCACGCAACATGATGCGCGGCTCGATCGGCCCGGTCGGCGTCACGTTGTAGCCCACGGGCAGCAATCCATCAGGCCCTCCGAGAAGATGCAGCTGGAAACGGACGGGCGGCGCGCAGGCCCATCCGTATTTGTCGACCGTCTGCCAGATCAAGCCGGCGGAGCTGTCGGGCAGGTCGAATACACCGTTCCCGGCAAGCCAGGCGATGCGCGCTGCCGTCCCGCCGATCTCGGCCACGGCGGACGTGATCCTGATGTTGCCGCTTCCATCCACCGCCAAGACGCGCACCAACGCTGGCAGACCGTTGAACGAGACGACACGAAGCGTTTCGATCTGGCTATCGGCGTAGCTGCCCGGCATGACCGCCAGCAGAGGCCTGAAGCCACGAAATTCGGGTCCGTAAAGGTGATAGATCCAAGCGTCCGCACGGGGGCTGTCATCGTCTCTCGCCACGATCGCGAGGTACCAGCGACCAGGCGCCAACTCCGCGTCGACGCGTTGATCGATGTGGGCTGAGTCGATGTCGAGCGGGACGCCGTCGCGACCGACGGCGATCTGCCCGAGCACCGCGAGTGGCTCTACCGGCAGCGGCGATCGCGCGTGCGGAAGCTCGATGCTGTCGGCGACGGGGCCCCCGACAAGGAGCGAAAGAGCCACGACCAGCGACAGGAGCACCCGACGATGGTGACGACGACCGGCCATCTCATCGTCCGAGTTGGGCGAGCTAAGTCATACGTGATTCATGCGTTCGGCCGGTCGAGCTCCGCGACGGCGATCCGTAAGCCGCCGGTCGGCAGTTGGAGTCTGCCCGTCGGCCAGCAACGCGCGTCGGGCTGCGCATCCCTAGAAGAACGCGAGCGGATCGAGATCGAGGCCGCTCGGGAGGGCTTGGACCGACACCACCACCTGGAACTGTGCCCCCGG
>MNJC01000006.1 GCA_001920085.1 Actinobacteria bacterium 13_1_20CM_4_69_9 | reverse complement strand
GCCGCCGACGTGCACCTTGACGTGAATGTGAACGGTGCGGCCCTGGTACCAGCCCGGGTACACGGTGCGGAACTGCGCGAGCCCCTTGGCGTTCGTGCGCTGGATCCCGCGCATGAACGTGCGACTCGACGCCCCCGAGCCGAAGCCCGAGTAGACGCCCGCGGCGTCCGCGTGCCAGATGTCGACGGCGGCGTTCCGGATGGGCCGGCAGGTCGTCGCGTCGACGAGAAACGTCCGGAGCTGCATCGGCGCGCCCGGATGGCCGTCGGTGATGTTCCGGCGGAGCTTCTCGCCGGCGATGTAGTACGGGCCTTCGGTCTGCTCGGGCGTGAGGATGCAGGACACGGAGGCGGCGTCGGTCTCGCGTGCCTCGAGGCCGGCCAGCCCGAGCGCGGTCACGACGGCGCCGCCGAGCCAGGCCTTGCGGGTGAGCGGTCGCTCAAACACCGGGGAATCCTCCTGTCGTCAGCACCGACTCGTCGGTCATGATCGTCATCGCCTCGTAGCCGGGCAAGCGCGCCGTCCACTCCGGGCCCCGCGCGCCCATCGCGAATGCCGCGGTCGCGTACGCGTCCGCAGTGGCGAGCTCCGGCCCGACGATGGTCACTGAGAGAACGTCTGCCGGCGGCCTGCCGGTGTGCGGGTCGACGACGTGGTCGCCGCGGGCGTATGCCCCAGACGTCGCGACCGCGGCGTCGCCGACGTCGAGCACGGCGGCGATGCCGTGGTGCTGCTGCGGATGCTGGATCCCGACACGCCAGTTGCGCCCGACGATCCGCATGTCGCCGCCGGCGCTGACCGCGAAGCGCTCGAGGCCCGCCGCCCGGAGGAGATCCGCTGCGCAGTCGACCGACCACCCCTTGACGAGGCCGGAAGGATTGAGCCGACCCGACGCGTGGGCGTCGAAGTAGCCGTCCGTTTCCTGGCGCAGCGTCTCGCAGCGGTCGAGCACCAAGCGGACGTGCTCGTGCGCGTCCGCGAAGTCGAGGTCCCCGCGGCCGAGCCGGCGGATCTCGCTGTCCTCGTGATAGGTGCTGAACGTGGCGTCGACCCAGCGGAACCAGTCGAACGCGCGCTCCATGTCCTCCTCGTGCGCTCCTTCGTCACGGACGTCGATCAGGATCGGCATCCCCATGATCTGGGCGACCATCGCGTTCACGCCTTCCTCGCCTTCAGGATCGCGGCCTGCAGCGAGTGGACAAACGCGTCGCTCGTGTCCGTCGCGCCGGAGACGAGGTCGATGTTGGCACTCTGCCTGCTCAGCGTCTCGCTGCGCAGGATCGGGATCGCATTCTCGCTGATGTACTGCGAGCGTCCGCTGGACGCCGGATAGATCGGGACCGAGACCGCCGTGATTCGCCGGGTGATCTTCTTCCCCTTCGTCGTCTTCTTGACCGTGATGACGACCTTCAGCTCGCCGAAGTGGCTGACCTGGTACGTCGTGCCGCTGAACTTGTGAACGACGACCCTCGTCTTCGTTGCTGCGGTCGCGGTATTGACGACAGGGAGCGCGAGCGCACTGACGGTTAGAAGCGTCGTGATCGCCTTTCGCATGCGTTCCTTTCGTTAGAGGGCGAACTTTTCGGTGTGGATGAAGCGGGCGGGGACATTCGCGCGACGGACGTTCCGTGCGAGCGCCTCAGTCATGGCCGGCGGGCCGCAGACGTAGACGTGGCGCTCCGCGACGTCGGGGACGAGCTCGCTCAGGTGGTTGGGGGAGAGCAGGCGGCCGCCCGCCGGTGTCGCGTGGTCGCCGACGACGAGGTGCAGGGTCAACCCGCGCTCACGCGCCAGCCGCTCGAGCTCGCCGCGAAGAACGGCGTCGCTCTGGGCGACGACCCGATAGATGACGACGACGTCGCCATGCATGTCCTCCATGAGCGCGCGGATCGGAGTGATCCCGATCCCGCCCGCGACGAGCAGGACCTTCTCGCGTTTGCGGGCCGCCTCCGTGAAGACGCCGAACGGCCCTTCCGCGATCACCCGGGTGCCCGGTTTGACGCTGCTCAGGGCGCCCGAGAAGTCCCCGAGCGACTTGACCGTGATGCGCAGCGAGCGCCCGTTCGGAGCTGCCGAGAGCGAGAACGGGTGCGCCGACCACCAGCGCTTGCGGTCGAGGAAGCGCCACAGGAAGAACTGGCCGGGGCGCGCGTCGAGTCGGTCGAGCGCGCGGCCTACGATGTGCAGCGAGACGACGCCGGGCCCTTCCTCGACGACTTCGGCGACACGCAGTCCGTGGCCGAAAGACTTCACGACCGGGGCGGCCACGCGAAAACCGACGATCAGCAGCAGCGTGACGACGTAGAGCGCGCGCCAGTAGTCGGCCGCGATCGCGTCGTAGTGCAGTTCGTTGCCAGTCGGAATCTGGTGGAACCATGCAAGCGCGATGCCGGCGTACGCAGCGAGGTGAACGCCGTACCACCACTCGTAGCGCAGTCGTCGTCGCACGATCACGACCGAGCTGACGACCACCGCGACGATCAACGCTGTGCCGACCGTCGCGGTGATCATCCCTGGATAGATGCCGCCGCCGAGCATCGTGGTGATCTCCTGGGGCAGCGAGATCTCGTCGACCAGGGCGTAGCCCCAGACGCTCAGCACGACGTGCGCGACCACGAGGTCGAGAGTCGCGTGCCCGTTCCAGCGATGCCAGACCGTGAGGCGGTCGAAGCCGATTAGACGCTCGAGCCAGGGGATGCGTGCAAGCAGCACGACCTGGACGAGCGCGGCGTAGGCCCCGAGCAGGCCGGTGAGTCGCCCGAGGGAGGTGACGAGCTCACCGGCGCTCAGGTCGTCGCCCGCGTTGCCGCCGTGGACCCAGAGCCACACGATCGCCGCGGCGTTTCCGAGGAGTAGGGCCCAGAAGACGGTCGCGGCGAGAAGGCGGCTCGTCCCGTAGGAGCGGACGGCAGCGGGACGTTGCTCGAGGACGGCCTCGGTCATAGCCGGAAGGGAAACAAGCCTTCGTGAAGCCCGACTGAAAAGGGGCTAAGAGGCGCTTAAGAGTGTGATTCGAGAAAGGAAAGAACCTTCGCCCACGCATCCTGGGACGCGTCGGCGAACTCCTCTTGCTTGCGATCGAAGAAGCTGTGGGGTGCGCCCTCGTACGCGACGAGCTCGTGCTCGACGCCCGCAGCCTGCAGGGCTTGCTCGAACGCGGCGTTGTCCTCGGGTGTGATGTTCTGGTCGGCTCCGGCCTGCAGCGCGAGGATCGGCGCCTTCAGCTCGGCGGCGCGCTCGGAGGCCTCGGCGGGACGGCCGTAGAACCCGACAGCGCCTGCGAGACCGTCCTGGTCGGCAGCGGCGAGCCACGACTGCCGGCCGCCGAAGCAGAACCCGACGGTGAAGATCGTCTGCGCACCGTGCTCGCGCAGGTGTGCGATGCACGCAGCGACGTCGGCCTGCACCGTCGGCGTTGTCGTCTGTTCGACATGCGACCTGTACTCGAAGTCCTCCCCGCGCTTCGACGCACCCGCCGTCCGGCCGAAGTAGTCGAACGCGACGGCGGCGTAGCCGCGCTCGGCGAAGCGCAGCGCGAGCTCCTCGTAGAAGCGGTAGAGCCCGCGTACGTCGGGAAGGATCACGACGCCGACGTCTGCCGGCTCGTCGGGCGCGGCGAAGAACGCGGCGAACGTGTTGCCGTCCGCGGCCCGCAAGGTCAGGTCCTCGTGCGAGACCGCCGCCCCGCGGATGACCGGGACCGGCGGCGACGAGTCGAGGTCGAAGCACACGGACGGCAGCCTACGATGCGGCGCGTGCTCCTCGCCGCACCACCACCCGCCCCGCCGGCCGGTCATCCGGCCGCAATCGCCTTCTGGGACATGCGACGCGGCCTCTACGCGCACGAGTCACGAGTCTCACTGACGACCGACGGCGGCCGCACCTTTCACGTGGTGCTGCGCACGTCACGACCCGTCGCCGGGATGCAGGCTTTCGGGAAGTGCGGCGCGATTGTCGACGTTGCCGGTGGCGCCGCGCTCAGGACGCTCGACGCCGGGAGCACATGGCGGCCGTTCCGGCACGCTTTCGACGCGGACTTCGCGACACCCCAAATCGGCCTCGGTTTTCGGGTCGGCCGCTTCGAATTCGTGCGCGGCTTCTACGCGACGCGCGACGGCGGCGCGTCCTGGCACGCACGTCGCAGTCCGTGCCGCGGCGATTTGCCTTCTCCGCCGCGGTCGAGCTCGTGACGCGTCGCCTGGGCTGGGCGACGTGCGTCGGCCAGCCGGGCGCCGGCCGGCAGCCGAAGGCTGTCTTCAGCACGGCCGACGGGGGTCGCACATGGCGCCGTCGCGGCGATCTCAGCTGGTCGGGCTACGTGTGGGGGTCGGCATTCGCATGCGACGATTTCGGCCTCGTATGGGAATCGCGCGGGACGCTCTACGTCACTCGCGACGGCAGCGACCACTGGAACGGAAGGACTGACGTCGCGATGCCGGAGATCGACGTCGGGGGCGGCGGAGCGGCGTTCGCCGGTGGCCGCGGGCTCGTCTTCCTGAGCCGCGGCGACCGGCCCGCCCGCCTCCTGGCGACACGCGACTTCGGCCGCACGTGGCGCGTCGTGCACCACTGGCCCTAAAGACGCCGGAAGGCCGCAGTCCGAAGTAGGGCTAACCGCACTGTCCAGTCGAGGCCGCGGGCCTAGCCTGGCCCTATGAGCGTGGCACCTTTGAATCGGACTGCTTCCTCCCCCCACCGCGGCTCGGTCGAGGTCGCCACGCTCGCCGCCCTCTACGCGATCTACGAGGTCGTGCGCGGCCAGGGCAACGCGACCGCCGCCGCGGCACGCGCGCACACCGACTGGATCGTCCACCTCGAGCAGCGCTTCCACTTCTTCGGCGAGCGCGCCGTCCAGCACGCTGCCACCGCCGTGCCCGGGGCGCCGACGCTGCTCGGCATCGCGTACATCGCGCTGCACTTCGCCGGCACCACCGCCTTCCTCGTCTGGCTGTACCGGCGCCACCGCGAGCATTTCGCGCTGGTGCGAAACACGCTGATCGCCGCGACCGGCATCGCGCTGACGCTCTACGTCGTCTTTCCGGTGGCGCCGCCGCGCCTGGCCGCGCTCGGCTTCGTCGACACGGTCTCCAGGCACACGAAGGTGAACCTCAGCTCAGACGTCCTCGGGAGCTTCTACAACCCGTTCGCCGCGGTGCCCAGCCTGCACTTCGGCTACGCGCTGCTCGTCGGCGTCACGACCGCCGCGATTGCCCGCCGCCCCGTCGTCCGCGCGCTGGCGCTTGCCTACCCGCTCGTGATGCTGCTGGTGATCGTCGCGACCGGCAACCACTTCTTCTTCGATGCAGCCGCAGGCGGCCTCGCCATCGGCGCCGGCTACCTCATCTCGCGCGCGGTCGGCTCCGCCAGGCGCGAACCGCGGAGACGAGCTGCTCGGGGATCCGCCGTCTTGACGTTCTGAACGCCTCCCAGAGCGCCGCATCGGCGTCGTCGAACACGCCGGGGCCGTGGCCGCAGAGAATCACGTCGGGATGAACGTCGAGCCGAGGCGGGCGCAGACGTAACAGGGGATGCACCCCCAGCCGCTCGTCACCGGCCCGGTAGAACGCCGCCGTCCCGTACGCCTCCGCGCAGACCAGTACCCGCTCGTCGCGCCACCAGAGCGCCACCTCGCGCCAGCGCCGCTTCAGCCGCGCCGGCAGGAACTCGAAGGGGCCGAGCGGCTCGCGAGGCACCACGTGGTGCGGGACCCCGAGCCGGGCGGCGATCGAGGCGCAGTCGCGGTTGTGCCGGTCGAGCAGCTGGATCACGCCTGCGACGTCTTCCAGCTCGTCGACGCGCGGCCCGTCTACCGGATCGATCAGCCACGTGCCGGCGTCGGCGGTGAGCGCATGTGAGCAGCGCTCCATGAACTCCTCCTCGACCCACTCCGCTATGCCTTCCACGACTCGACCCAGCGGTCGAAGTACGGGAAGTCCTTCGCGCGCGCCGTCGCGATCAGCTCGTCGACGTCGAACGGGATGCGACGGAACTCGATCGCCAGGCTCTCGTCGTCGACGAGCGCGTACTCGCACCAACGGCCGACCCCGACCGCGCCGACGCAGAACCACAACGTCCTCTCGAAGCGCCGAAGCCACTGCTGGTGCACGTGGCCCGCCGCGACGGCGTCGGCCTCCAACGCGCCGACCTGCTCCGGCGGCGTCTCGGGGAGGACGACGTCCTCGTTCGACGTCGGCGTCGCGTGGCAGCAGAGGACGCGCCCGGCCTGCACGGTCGGTTCGAAGCTGCGTAGGAACTCGAGGCCGTCCTCGCCGAGCTGCCCGCGCGACCACTGCGCCGTGTCCATGAGGCGCTCGACATCCTCGGCCTGCTCGGCGCCGAGGTCGAGCGTGAGCAGGAACTCGTCGGAGTTGCCGAACACGCACGGACAGCCGAGGTCGCGCAACAGCTCGATGCACTCGCGGGGCTGAGGTCCTCCCTGCGCGACGTCGCCGAGCGCGACGATCAGGTCCGGGCTGTGCTCCTCCAGGTCGGCCAGGGCAGCGCGGAAGGCGACGGCGTTCCCGTGCATGTCGGAGAGGAGGGCGACGCGCACACGGGCACGCTATAGCCCGCGAGCGCGGTTGCGATGTCGACATCGGACACGTACAGCCGAGCCGGGTACGCATGCGACGCGCGCCAGCCCGCTTCGGTCTCCAGCACGTGACCCCACAGGACGACCTCGCCGAGGATGCGGCACACCGTGCCGGGCTCGTCGCGCCCGCGGACGTACGAGAGTGCGTCGACCGGGTCTCGCGCCGCGTGAAAGCCGCAGTTGCATTCCGCGCCCGGCACCGGGTGTGGGCCGATCGCGTGCGCGAAGGGGTCGTCCTCATGGCGGCACTCGGCCACCAACGGAGAGCGGTGTGGCCAGACGACGTCGTGCAGCACGGAGCCGAGGCGCAACCCCGCCGCGGCCTCCGTCACGACCCACGCGCGCCACCCGGTTACGGGCCGGCTGCTCTCCCGAAGCGTTCGCCCGGTCTCCATCAGCTCGTCCTCGCGACGCGCCTGTCGGCCGGCTGGATGACCTCGTCGACGAGGCCGTACGCGACAGCGTCGTCCGGCGTCATGAACCGGTCGCGGTCGATGTCCTTCATGACCTGCTCGAGCGGCTGTCCCGAATGGCGCGCAATGATCTCCGCCATCCGCCGCGTCATCTCGAGGATCTCCCTGGCGGCGATCTGGATGTCCGCGGGCGAGCCGCGGAAGCCTCCAGAGCCCTGGTGGATCATCACCTTCGCGTTCGGCAGGGCGAAGCGCTTCCCGCGAGCGCCGCCGGAGAGGATCATCGCGGCCGCCGACATGCCCATGCCCGTGCAGATCGTCTGCACATCGGGCCGCACGTACTGCATCGCGTCGTAGATCGCCATCCCGGCGTACGAGGACCCGCCCGGCGAGTTGATGTAGAGAGAGATGTCCTTGTCCGGATCCTCGGCTTCGAGGAAGAGGAGCTGCGCCGTGATCACGTTGGCGATCCCGTCCTCGACCTCCTGTCCGAGGAAGACGATCCGCTCGCGGAGCAGGCGGGAGTAGATGTCGAAGGAGCGTTCGTAGCGGCCGTCCTGCTCGACGACCATCGGTATCAAGGGCATCGAAGCCTCCTGTAAAGTGCAACCTGTCGGTTGCGCCAGAGTATACGCAACCTTTGGGTTGCGGATTGGAGGAGTCGTGGAAGTCACTCGCGAGATCGTGTTTCCCGCCCCGCCTGACGAGGTCTGGGAGGCACTCACGAACCCCGAGCAGCTCGAGGAATGGTTTGCGAACGACGTCGAGCTCGACGCGACGGAGGGCGGCGAGGGCGTCTTCAGGTGGGAGAACGGCGAGGAGCGCCACGCGACCGTCGTGGAGGCGACGCCGAGCGAGCGGCTCGTGCTCGACTGGGAGGACGAGGGCACCGTCGAGCTGACGCTCGAGGAGGTCGAGGAGGGCACGCGCCTGCTCGTCCGTGAGTCGACGCCCGAGTTCTCGACCGCGCTCGCGCTCCGCGCCATGCTCAGTTACGTGTGAGCGATCCGACCGGGCGCGTCTTCGACGCGCTGGCCGATCCGAACAGGCGCTTCGTCGTCGAGGCGCTCGCCGAGCGTGAGACCGCCACCGCGACGGAGCTCGCGGCGGAGCTCCCCGTCACGCGCCAGGCCGTCGCGAAGCATCTCGCGGCGCTGAACGAGGCCGGGCTGGTCGAGAGCCGGCGGGAGGGCCGCGAGACGCTCTACGAGCTCACGCCGGGGCCCCTCGCGGCTGCGATGGACTGGATGGCGAGCGTCGGCGCCGAGTGGGATTCGCGGCTCGCGCGCCTGAGGACGCATCTCGATTCATCGCGTAAGCGACGCTCCTGAGGGCGCGAGCGATGCGTCACCGGTGGATCCCCCAGGCGCGCAGGCGGCGCTCGGCGCCCGGGATGAAGCGGTTCAGCTCGTCGAGCAGGTCGCCGGGGTGCGCGATCGAGTAGGCGCGCAGCGCGACGTAGTGGCGTAAGGCGCAGTCGACGGCGGCGGCGTCGCCGAGCGAGCGCAGAGCGCTCACTCCCTCGCCGTAGACGCCGAAGTAGTACCAGCCGCCCCGCGCCTCCCAGTACGACACGGGCGCGCCGACATGACGTTGGACGCTCTTCGGGACGCGCCCGTTCGGGGGCGGCTCGCGCGAGCCGAGGCGCGTCTGGCTCCAGGTGGCGAGCGTCTCGTCCAGCCAGGGATCGCGCGCCTGATCGTTGCCCACGAGCGAGTAGAACCACTGGTGAGCCGTCTCGTGGTCGACGATGAGACGGGCGTATCTGCTCGACCCGATGTACGTCAGCATCGGATACTCGATTCCGGACGGCGGCAGGTCGGGCGGTAGCACGAGCGTGTACGAGCGCCACGGATACGCGCCGAAGCGTGCCGAGAGGGCCCGGAGCGCATGCGTCGCAATCGACACCACGGCGTGGCGGCCTCGGTTGCCGGCAAGCGCAGCGACACGGACGGTCACTCGCCCCACACGCGCCGACTCGACGCGGAACGGCCCCACGGCGACGGCGAGATCGCGGACGGCGTGAGCCCGGAAGTGGCGCGGCCCGGCATTGTCCCCCGTTGCGAGGACGCGCAGGCCGGCCGGCGCGCGGACGCGCAGGTCGAAGTCCGCGGCCGGCGTTGCCGCCGTCTCCGCGTACAGACGCGACGCCGGATCGGTCAGCCAGCCGCGGCGCGGATCCCACGACAGCAATGGGAAGAACGTTCCGAGCCGCAGGCCGCCGCGGAAGCGCGCGTTCCGGTCGATGTGCGACCTCCCGAGCGTGAGGCGCCACGGGAGCTGGACGGTCACGTGCGAGCCGGGAGCGAGCATCCGGCCCAGCTCGACCTGCAGAGTGGTGGGATTCGGGCGGAGCACGTGCAGCTCGCGGCCGTCTTCTTTCACCGGGCCGGCGTCGAGATGCTCGCCGGCGTCTCGCTGGGCCGGCCCGTTCGGCCAGAGCCGGAAGACGAGGTGATCGGTCGGGAGGTCGGGCGTGAACGTCACCCGGACGTTTCCGGTTATCTCGCGAAACGGCCGCGTCACGACGACGTCCACCGCGTACCGTGGCCGATCCGGCGCAGGCGCGGCCAGCGGCGGGGGCTGGGGACACGTCGCGAGCACGGCTCGCATCGTGCCTGAGCGAGAATCGGGCGATGGACTCCCGGCTCGTTCTCGGCTGCGGCAACTTCGGGGGTATCGGCTCCGCGCCGGCGTTCTTCGGCCAGGGCGAGAGCGAGGAGGAGGCGTTGGAGCTGATGGACGCCGCGTGGTCGCTCGGCATCCGCACGTTCGACACCGCCGACGCGTACGGCGGCGGACGAAGCGAGCAGTGGATCGGGAACTGGATCGCAAGCCGCGGCAATCGGCCCGTGATCGTCACCAAGACGTTCAATCCGATGGAGGCGGGCGCCGACCACGGGGTGTCGCGCGCCCGGATGACGCGCCAGCTCGAGTCGAGCCTCGACCGCCTCAGAGTCGACGCGGTGGACCTCTATCTCGCACACGATTTCGATCCGGACACGCCGCTCGAGGAGACGGCCGGCACGTTCGAGGGGCTTCTGGAGATCGGCCTGATCAAGGCGTGGGGCGTGAGCAACTTCGACGCCCCGCAGCTGCGCGCGCTGTACGAGCACGGCCGTCCAGAACGAGGAACCGCCACCGGGCTCGCGGCTCGCCACCAGACCCGAGGGATACGAGCACCTGCTCGACGACAGGACCTTCGCTTCGCTCGAGCGCTTCGCGGCCGCAGCCGACGAGCGTGGCATCGCCCCGGCGACGCTCGCCCTCGCGTGGCTGCTGGCACAGCCCGCGGTCAGGTCGATCATCATCGGCGCGCGCACGCAGCAGCACCTCGGTGTCGCGCTGCGCGCGCTCGACGTCGAGCTCTCCCCCGCCGAGGCAGACGCGCTGGCCCAGCTGTTCTAGGGCGCGAGCCGCTCGAGCAGCCAACCGTCACCGCCGCGCCGGTAACGGAGGCGGTCGTGCAATCGGTCGTCTCGGTGCTGCCAGAACTCGTACGTGTCGGGGCGCACTCGGTAGCCGCCCCAATGCGCAGGGCGCGGCACGTCGCCTCCTTCGTAATGGCGCGTGACGTCAGCGACGGCTTCGTCGAGCTGCGCGCGGTTCGCGAGCACGCGGCCCTGGCGCGATGCCGCCGCTGCGATCTGCGCGCCGCGCGGGCGTGTCGCGAAGTAGTCGTCCGACTCCTCTCGGCTGACGCGCTCGACGGGGCCTTCGATCCGCACCTGGCGCCCGAGCGGATCCCAGTAGAAGAGCAGCGCGGCCCGCGGATTCGAGTCGAGCTCGCCGCCCTTGCGGCTCCCGTAGCCCGTGAAGAAGACGAAGCCGTCGTGCCCCGCGTCTTTCAGAAGCACCATCCGCACGGACGGCACACCCTCCCTGGTCGCCGTCGCGAGCGCCATCCGGTTGTCTTCCCCGGCTTCGCCGAACCAGCGCCGAAACTGCGCCAGCGGGTCGGCAGCGACGTCGTCCTCACGGAGCTGGCTCATGTGGCGGAGCCTACGCCTTGACATGTGACCTCACGGTCACTAGAGTGCCGCACGTGGGAAGTGTTACTCAAAGGTCACCTGTTCCGGAGCCGGTCGAGGAGGCCGTGTTCCGCGCACTGGCCGACCCGACACGCCGCGCGATCCTCGACCGTCTTTTCGAGCGAGACGGTCAGTCGCTCGGCGAGATCGAGCGCTCGTTCGAGATGTCGCGGTTCGGCGTGATGAAGCACCTGCGCGTGCTCGAAGAAGCGGGGCTCGTCACGACGCATCGCGTCGGCCGCTCGAAGTTGCACTACCTCAATGCCGTTCCCATCCAGGAGCTGCAGTTCCGGTGGATCCACAAGTTCGCCGCGGGTGCGACTGCGGCGCTGCTCGGACTGCGGGCCGAAGTCGAGAAAGGAGCAACCATGTCTGCAATGGCAGTCGAAACGCCGACGCAGGTCTTCGCCATCTTCATTCGCGCGCCGCGTGAGCACGTGTGGCAGGCGCTGACCGAGTCGGATTACACGCTCAAGTACTACTACGCGAGCACGGTCGAGTCCGACTGGCAGCCGGGCTCGTCGCTGCTCTACAAGATCGGTGACGACACGGCGATCGTCGGCGAGGTCATCGAGGCGACCCCGCCGGAGAAGCTCGTGACGACGTTCGACGCGCAGTGGGACGAAGCCATCCGCGCCGATCCCGCCTCACGGATCACGTGGATCCTCGAGGAGGCCGGCCCCGGCGTCTCGAAGCTGACGGTCGTGCACGACAACTACGAGCGCAGCGCGGCGACCGCCGAGCAGGTCGCCGGCGGTATGCCCTACATCCTCAGCGGACTGAAGACGCTGCTGGAGCTAGGACGTCCGATGCTGGATCCAGAACCACTCGCCCGGTAATGCGCAGCCTGCGCGAGTCACCGTTGTTGCGGTTGAAGCCGACGCTGAGGTCGAAGCTGTTCAGCGCTGCGCGTAGACCATCAGCCGTGTACAGGTTGTCCAGCGCCTTCTCGGCGGCGATGCGCAACTGATCGGCCAATTCATCTCGAGCCTCGGTGCGGGCAGCGACCTGTGCGAGCGCCTTGCGACGAGCAGCCAGGTCACGCTTCTGTGCTGTCAGCTCTGCGACAGCCTCCTGGAGCGCGTCCTCATCGAGGT
>MNJC01000059.1 GCA_001920085.1 Actinobacteria bacterium 13_1_20CM_4_69_9 | reverse complement strand
GACCCGCGACCTCGTAGCCGTTGTCGAGGAGCAGCTCGGCGAGGTACGAGCCGTCCTGGCCGCCGATGCCGGTGATGAGCGCTCGCTTCACGTCGCCATTCTGTACGCCGCGACGGTCGCGGCGGCGGGTACGACGTCGTGAGCACACCGATGCGCATCAGTCCTGGATCCGGAAGACGGCGTAGCCCTCCGAGCCGCTCGTCAACTGCGTCAGATGCGGCTGCTGGCACGCCGCCCAGTACGACGGCTCGGGCGGCACGTGGAGGAAGTCACGCATGTAGCGCCGGCTTCCCTCGTCGGTGGTCAGGACGAACACCCGGAAGCGGCGCAGGAACCGGCAGTTGTTCGGATACGACTGCTCGACGTGACCAGGGTAGAAGAAGCGGAACGCACCTTCGGTGGAGACCATGTCGTCGCCCGGCCGCATCTCGCGCCGCACGACGACGAGCGCGCGACTGAATGCGGGCAGGACGATCGCCCGCGTCTCGTCGCGGTCGAGCCAGTCCTTGGTCCGTCGGAGTTGGCTCCAACCCGACTTACCGAGCCCGTCGAGGTTGTAGGCGTTCTCCGCCACAACGATCGCGAACAGTGCCGCGGGCACGGCGGCGACGAGCGCGCCGCGACGCGCGAACGCCGTTGCCGCGGGCAGCGCAGCGAGGACGATGAGCCCGAGCAGCGGCGGCCACCCCGGTGCGAGCAGCCGGAAGTCGTAGGCGCCGTAGAGGAGCCACGCGACCGCCGTCGGGATCGCCCACACGGCCAGCTGCAGCAGCTCTCGCCGCTCCGCGACCGCGTCGCGGAACCCGAACACGCCGGCACAGAGGAACAGCGCAGTGCCCAGCGCTGCCAGCGCCGCGCCGGTCGAGTGCAGCGTGCCGACGGTGCCGTCGGAACGGTGCGCGGCGAGCCACGGGCCGAGCCAGCTCACAAGCACGGCCGCCGGAACACCGGCCGCGACGCAGAACCGGTGCCGGAGCCCCGCCAGGCGCAGGACGGTGTAGACGATCGCGAAGAACGCCGCCACCCGCAGCCCGTCGCCGAACCACGCGCCGTCGAGCAGCGCGTAGGGCCGCGACTCTTCCGCGAGCGCGCGGTAATACGCGGTGTTCACGCCGGCCTGCAAAAACGTGCGCAGGCCCTGACCCACGTCGTGGGCCTGCACGGCGTCGTACACAAGTCCGAGGCCGACACCGCCCGCGATCGGGACGACCCGGTACAGCAGCCTCGAGCGCCACGACTCGTCGACGAGCAGCTGCGCCAGGGCGAGGCCGGCGAGGGCTAGTAGAGCGCTCGGCTTGGCGAGCATCGCCAGCGCGCACGTCACCGCAAGCACGATCGCGCCCGCAAGCCCGGGACGACCCCGCCACAAGATCGCGCCCGCGAGCGCCACCAGGGCAGCGGCGGGGATGTCCGTCAGGCCGGAGACGGCCTGCGCGGCGTAGACCGGCATCGACACGAGCGCCAGCACACCGAGCGCGGCCGCCAGGCCGCCCCACGGCCGCCCGCGCAGCAGCGCGACGAGCGAGACGAGCAGCAGGACAGAGAAGAGGCCGCTGAGGGTCCGCCCCAGCGCCTCGTGAAAGCCGAAGACGCCCCAGATCCAGCCCTGCAGGACGTAGTAGAGCGGTCGCCCGTACTCCTGCGCGGTCGCCGCGTCGTAGTGCAGGTGCCAGTGCTGTGAGATCAGCCGCGACCACTCGCCGAACGTGAGCGCGTCCTGCGCGTGGATCGTGATGACAACCGCGAGCATGAACGCCGCTGCGAGGAACAGCGCGCCGGCGAGCCAGGCGACGAGGACCGCCCAGCGCGCGGCGCGCTCGTGCGTCACGTTCGCCGCGCGAACACGACCGGAAGCGCGAGCACCAGGGTCGCGAACGCGTAGAAGTAATCGAACTGCATCGTCAAGTAAAGAGGTTGGCCGCCATGGTCCCAGCCAGGGCGGCGGTCATCCTCCACGCCGAGCGGCCGCACGCGCGCGGCGAGCGCGACGCCCTCGGCCGCGAGCCGCCGCCCGAGCGCACGCGCCGCGGCCAGCTCAGCACTGCTGCCCATCCGCACGCGGGGGTAGCGGCTGCGCGTGCGTCAAGAATCCGAGAGGGCGGTGGACGCGCCACAACGAGAGGGACGCTCCGCCCAACCACCCGGGGCCCAGCCGATCGAGGTCGAAGCGTGCGAGCCGTCGCCCGACGATCGGCTGCCGCGAATCCAGGACAACGTAGTGCGGAGCGAACCGTCGGCCTTTCTCCTGGACGATGCCTCCGGACGCAACGCTCAGGAGGGGAGACGGGACACCGTCCGGGATCTCCTCCGCCATGTGGTAGACGCGATCGACACGAGCGTTGAAGAACTCTGTCAAGACGGCGAGCGTCCTCTGATCCGTGTCGGCCGCCTTGGCACACGGCTGGTCCGGTCGCGAGTAGCCGACGTGGACGAGCGACGCAGTCGCACGTCCCGGCAGCGCCCGGTCAACCCAGGAGAGCTCCCGATCCTCCTGCGGAGTCAGCGCGCCGGAGTAATCGAGCGGCGCCGCCAAAATGCCGAACGCGAGGACGACGGCGAGAATCGGGACGAGCGGTCGCCGCGCGAGCAGGAACGCCCCCGCCCCGACGGCGGCGATTCCGATCGTCGCCTCCTTGATTCCCCAGCTGGTCTGCTGCTCGAGCTGGGTGAACCAGGCGGCGGTGGGACTGTCGACGTTGTTCGTGATTCGAACGAGGTGAGACGGGAGTGCTGCGGGAACAGCGACTGCGGCGAGGGCAACCGCGACTGCAAGGAGCTTCGGGCGTTGCAGACCGCACGCGAGCCAGTGCGCGAGGCAGACGAGCACCAGCGGCGTCGCGTAGAAGAGATTCCGCTCGTGCAAGATGCCGAGCCCGAACTGACTTGAAGAGAGCACTGTCACCGAGGCGACGAGAGCCACGGTCAACGCCAGCGATGTGATTCCAACGGATCGTTCGCGATCAGACGCAGAGCGACGCAGCAAGCCACGGAGGGCAAGCGGGAATGCCGCGAGCGCGACGACTCCGAGTGCGAGCTCGTAGACGGCGAGGTTCCAGAGCGCCCATTTCGCCAGGTCGACAGGGTCGTATCTCAACGTCAGCAACGATCCAGCCGAGCCTGCCGGTACCGACACACCGGCAGCGAGCGCGAACAAGACCGCAAGCGTGCCGACGGCCAGCCCACCGAGGACGATGCGATGCTCCCGTGCGGCCGCATGTGCAGAGCGCGCCAGAAGGCCCTTCACCGCCACGGCCAGGACGATGCTTCCGGCGAAGACCAGCGCCTGGGGACGAATACCCACGAGCAACGTGAGGGCGATCAGGACGAGCAGCTGCCGACGGACGGTGGGCCGCTCCAGCATGAGCGCGAGAGCGAGCGCGAAGGCGGTGAATGCGGGAAGGAACAGCGCTTCGGTCATCGCGAGCGAGGCGTACGCCAACCAAGGCTCGAGGACGACCAGAGCCGCAACGCCCAGGCTCCAGCCCTGCGAGAGAACGCGGCGCGCAAGCGCGTATGTCGGAATGGCGGTGAGCGCCATGACCACTGCGTCCAGTGTTTTCACTGCAGTGAACGCAGCCGCTCCGTCACTCGCGAGGCGGTAGGCGGGACTGATGAAGAGCGGATAGAGGACGCTGTAGCCGATCTCGAACTTGCCGTGGAGAAACGGCAGCCCATGGCGTGCGATGTTCTTGGCCAGGTCCGTGTAGATGATCTCGTCGCCGAAGACCCTCGGTTCCGTCTCGAAGCGAGCGAGCAGGATGCGGATGCCTGCCGCGGCGCTGACGATTGCCGTCAGTGCGACCAGAGGCGTCGGCCGTGGAATCCTGAGGCTCTGCGTCGCGCCCGCGATACGTCCGTAAGCCGACGGAGCCAGCCGGCGTAGGCCCGCCAATGCAACGCTCAGCACCGCGACGCCGATTCCGACCCTGAGAGCCAGGTCAACGCCGCGCTTGGGCGTCAACGAGAGCAGCTGGTCGCGCAGGGAATGGGAGAGTCCAGACCGCCATACGCCCACGACAAGCGTCGTCGCCACGACAATCACCGCCGCCAGGGCGACCTCTATCCGAGCTGGTCGACCCGTTGACGAGACAGGCAGCGGAGGCTCAGCCGTCCGTCTCACGGACGAATCGCGTTCGCCGCCTCGGCGTAGGCCTTCACCAGAGCGGCTGTCGTAACGTCCCACGAGAAGCGCTCCCGCGCCCGCTCGCGGCCCGCCGCGCCGAGGCGCCGGCGCAGCTCCTCGTCGGCCAGCAGCCGCTCCAGCGCGGCCCGCAGCGCCGGGGGATCGCGCGGCGGCACGACGAGACCCGTCTCGCCGCCGACGACCAGGTCGCGTAGGCCCCCGACGCTGGTCGCGACGACCGGCCGGCCGTGCGCCATCGCCTCCAGACAGGCGACGCCGAAGCCCTCACGGCGCGACGGACAGGCCACGACGGCGGCGCGCGCGTACAGCCGCTGAAGGTCGCCGTGGGGCACGAAGCCGAGCGCGCCGGGCACCCGCGCCCGCAGCGGCCCGTCGCCGGCGACGACGAGGTTGAGCCCTTGCGTCGCCTCGACGAGCTCGAGGACGCCCTTCTCGGACGACAGGCGGCCCGCGTAGAGCACCTCCGGCGGGCTCGCCTCCGGTCCGACCTCCGGCGGCAACTCGACGCCGCTCGGAATCACGCGAACGTCGGCCGCGCCCAGCCGGCGGGCGCTCTCCGCGAGGGCCGTCGAGGCGGCGATCACGATGCTCGCCCCGCGCAGGACGAGGCGCGCGAGCGCGGGCGCGCGACGCGCCAGCTCGACGTCCGTTCCCCACACCTGCACGACATACGGCTTGCCCGTGCGCCGTGCGACCCATCCGGCCGGCAGCCAGTGCGCGTGCAGGATGTTCGCGTCGACGCTGCGTGCGGCGCGCACGAAGCTCTCGAGCAGAGCAGGCGCGAACAGGGCGAGCCAGGGCCGCCGGCGGAGGTTGCCGAGGACGCCGTGGCCGTAGGTCAGGCCGAAGCCGCGGAACTGCTGCGGCCCGACGACTTCAACGTCGACACCGCGACGCCGCACATGCTCGACGGCGTCCGCGACGAACCGCCCCGCCGCGTCTCCTGGGTAGCGCGGGTACGACGTCGTGAGGACGGCGACCTTCACTCAGCCTGTGCCGCGCTCCAACGTCACGCGCACACCAGCGCGACGCGCCTCCGCCACCAGCTCGCGTCCGACCGCAAGGCTCGGCACCCCGTGCACGACGACCTTGACGTACCCGCATCCGTCGGACTCGATTTCCGAGCCTGTGAAGCCCAGCTCTGTCACACGCCGCTGTCTCGCCTCGGCGGCTACGTGATTGTCGAACCGGCCGAAGACGGCGTCGACCGGAGCCCCTTCCCTGGCGGGAGCCGCACAGTCGGTGCGCAGCGGGAACCGGGGCGCGCCGCCGGCGAGCAGGATCACCGGATACAGCAACAGCCCAATCGCCAGAATCAAGACTGGCAGCAATCGGCGCGTCATCGCCGCGCAGCCTCTCCAGTGCGCGTGACGAGGAGCGGCACGAGAGCCGCGGCGGCGAGCACGAGCGCCCCGCTGAAGCGGACGATCGGGTTGAGCGCCGCCTCCTTCGTGATCGGCAGGCTCGGAAACGCCCAGGTGCTCCATGTCAGAGCGGCGACGCAGAGCACGAAGAGAACGGCCGCAAACACCGGCAACTCCCGGTCGTGGCACGCGAACGCGGCCAGCAAAGCGATCAGGAACACCGGCACCACGACCAGCCAGATGTTGAAATCGAAGACGGTGCCCAGCGCCAGTCGCAAGGACGGCCAGAAGCGATCGAAGTTCGCGAAGAGGCCCGTGCCTCCGGCTTCGGGACCGCCACCGCTGAGCCCGCGCACGGCCAGCAGCACGCGCCAGGGCACGGCTGCGGCCAGAGCGGCGACACCAGCCAGGGCGATACGCGGCCACACGAAGCGGGCGTCTCGCGTGCCGGCGACGAAGGCAGCGACGAAGAGGCACGCGACAATGACGTAACCCTCGCGCTTCGTGAGGATCGCGCCGGCGCCCAGCAGCGTAGCGGCGATCAGCTGCCACGGTTCGCGATCGACGAGCCAGAGAGCCATCAAGACGCACGCGAGCGCAAAGAGCTCGTCGAGCAGGAAGTCGCCCTCTGGCCTAAGGGCGTAGCCGACGACATGCGGCGTAACGAGAACGAGAAGCAGCGAAGGCCAAAGAAGAAGCGGCCGAACGCGCGCCGAGAGCAAGCCGACCAGGGCCGCGACGAAGCCGAGGAGCAGGAACCAGAACTGCAGGTGGAGCGTCACGACGTCCGCCCCACCCATGAGACGAAACGCAGCAGCCTCCAAGGCCGGGACGACGGGCGGATAGGACTGACCCGGTAGCTCACTGAAGAACTGATGGTCGAGGCCGCCGAAGTAGTAGATCGCCTTCGCCTTCGGCACCCAGAACGACCAAGCGTCGAACTCGTAGAGTCCCGCCAGCCGGCCGCTGCGGAACAGCGCCTCGAAGAACACGACAGTGAGCGCAGCGCCAACCGCGTTCGTGACGGACGGAGCTCGAAAACGAAGCCCACCACGGGGCGGGAGCGCGCGGTGGAACGCGACGCCGAGCGCGATTCCAACGGCGGCCAGAACGAAGCCGCCCACGAAGACGGCAGCCAGCGTCAGATCGATGCCGACGACCAGCTGCCAGGTCCACAGTGTTCCCATGGCCGCAACGCCAACCATGTATGCGAGGCCGCACAGCCGTCCAATGTCGACCCAGGAACTGAAGCCCCGTAGACCCCAGAGCAGACACGCACCGACCGCGAGCAACCAACCGTTGAGACCGACGAGGCCGAGGATGGCCCGCATGGTCATCGCAGCCGTCCGATCGAGACGCCGTTGTCGTCGTGCCAGAGGTTCTCGAACGACGGGCCCAAACCGGAAGCATCACACCCGTAGCAGATGATCCAGCGGGCGTTGCTCGCCGGGCGCCGGGGCATCAGGAAGTACCGGTACCACGATTCCACATAGGTGCTGGTGAGCGGTTTCGCGTTCCGCAGAAGTGACCCGGCACGCACGCGATACGTCGCTCCGGGTGGAATCAGGCTACGCGCGTCGTATGCGTCGTCCTGGCTCACGAGGATCGCGTTGCCGCCCGCGATCTCACGATCTCCGAAGGAGAGCTCACTGTTCGCGCGCGCGCGTCCGTCGAGGTCGGACAGCGCCTTGACGAAGTAGAGAGCGCCGAAGACAACGCTTGCGGCGACGGCGACGCGCGCCGCGACAACCGCGAGCTGACGTCCCGAGATCACAGACGTCGCGCGAAGACCACCGGCAACGCGAGGATGAGCGTCGCAAACGCGTAGAAGTAATAGAACTGCATCGTCAAGTAAAAGAGGTTGGCCGCCATGGTCCCAGCCAGGGCGGCGGTCATCCCCCACGCCAGCGGCCGGACGCGTGCCGCGAGCGCGACGCCTTCGGCCGAGAGCCGCCGGCCGAGCGCGCGGGCCACTGCGAGCCGCGCGAACAGGTAACGCAGGAAGACGAAGAACGCAAACGCGCCGACGAGCCCGGTCTCGACGATCAGCGCGACATAGAACGAGTGTGGGCCCCAGTTCGACTTCCCCGTGACGAACTCGTAGTAGACGGAGAAGGTGTTCAGCCCGAGCCCGAACAGCGGATGCGAGTGCAGGATCTGCGGGACGAAGTCGTAGACCTGGAAGTGCGCGCTCTCGGAACGCCCGCCCGTCTGGATCCGCGAGCGGACGAGCACCTCGAAGTAGTGCCGCCGCTCCCAGACGATGAACGCGAGCAGCGCCGCCACGCCGGCGAGCGGGACGAGCAGCACACGCGACGTGAGCGCGCGGCGATACGGAATCGCCAGCACGAGCAGTCCCACGGCGATCCCGAGCAGCCCGCTGCGCGACAGCGTCGACAGCTGGACGAGAAAGAGGAACGCGAGGCCGACCGCGAGCGGCACGCGCAGCCGGTGACCGCTCTCGAGCCGCAGGTAGACCGGCAGCAGCATCAGCAGCGGCACGCACAGCATCTTGACGCCCCCGCGCGCCGCCAGCAGCTGGAGGACCGCGTACACGCTGTTCGCGACGAGCCCGAGCGTGAAGGCGGCGAGCGCCCGCCAGTAGAACGCGAGCGGCCGCCGTGCGAGGAATGCGACCCCTGCTGCGAGGAAGAGGAAGTGCAGGAAGAACTTGACCATGCCCTTCCCCCACTGGTCGAGCGACTGCTTGGTCTCGATGTTGAAGAAGCCGATCAGGTAGATCACGAGCAGGACGGCGAAGAACGCGAGCACGACGGCAGTCGTCCGGGGAAAGCGCGGCGCTCCCCACTCGAACGCGAAGGCGATCAGGAAGAGGATCGTCAGCACGTCGGCGATCCCGACGGCCCCGCCGACGTTCCAGTAGACCTTCTCCCACGTCACGACGAAGAGCGTCGCGAGGAAGAGCGCGCCCGAGATCCTCACGCCGCGAGCCCTCGCAGCAGGTCGGCGAGCTCCTCGACCCGCGCGGCGCGCCCCAGTCGCTCGCGGTCCTCGGGCGACAGCGCCGTGCCGTCGAGCGTGCCGGCCCGCCACGCGCCGTGCAGCTCCGAGAGCGCCGCCGTCAGAGCGGGCACGTCGTCGGGCGCCGCGACGACACCGGCACCCGTCTCGCGGATCAGATCGGCGGCGGCGCCTTCGGGAGGAACGGCCGCGAGGATCGGCCTCTCCGCGGCGAGGTACTCGAACACCTTCCCCGACAGAACGCCCTGTCCCCGTCCACCGGCATCTGGGATGAGCAGGAGCAGCGCGTCGGAGTCCCGCTGCAGCGCCAGCGCCTCGTGGCGCGACACGTACGGGTGCAGCTCCAGACGGTCGCCGAGGCCGAGCGACTCCGCCCACTCGCGGTCGGCGACGCGAAAATCTCCGACGAAGCGGGCGACGACGTCCTCGAGGCCCGACTCCGCGAGTGCGGTCAGGAACGGCCGTGGATCGCGCTTGCCGAAGAAGCTCCCGGTGTGCGTGATCCGGAAGCGATCCGTGCGGCGGTACTCGAGACCGGCGAAGTCGTCGAAGTCGGCGCCGTTCAGGATCGTCGTCACGACGCCTGCCGGCTCGAGCGTGAGCGCCTCGTCTGCGATCGCCTCCGACGCCGCCACGATGACGTCGGCCTGGCGCGCGACGAGCCGCGCGACGGACTCGCTCACCTTCTCCTTTGCGCGGACCGCCGCGCGGTCGACGCGGCGATGTGGGTGCGCAGCGATCGAGTCGCGCAGATCGGCGACCCAGCGCACGCCGGTCGCGCGCTTCACCGCGGCCCCGATCAAATGCACGGAGTTCGGGGGCGAAGTCGTCAGAACGACGTCGATGCCCTCCGCGCGGGCGATGCGCACGGCGGCGGGTATCGCCGTGAGGTTCCACGTCACGTTCTCGTCGGGGACGAGTACGCGTCGTGAGAGCGAGCGCGCCTGGCGCGAAAGGCGGTCGAGCCCGCCGCGACCGTGCAGCTCGTCGGCGAGGCGCCGCGCGCGCGGGCCGAGGGAGCGCGCGCGATGGATCCACGCCTGCGTCGGCGGCGCTCCCCCGCCGCCCGCCGGCGGGAAGTACATGGTCACCAGAAGAAGCTTCATGTGCCGGGGCGATGGTAGAGCGCGTAGCGCGCGTCCTCGTACACCAGCGGCCAGTGCGGGTCGACGTGGAAGCGGCTGCGGTCGAGCACGAGCCAACCCGCGTGGTAGCGGTCGAGGAACTTCTGCTTGCCGGTGTCGAAGTAGTGGATGACGGCCAGGCGCCTGCCGGCGGGATCGTTCGCCGGCGTGTCCGCGACGTGCGCCGGCGGTGCGGCGGCGACGTAGACGGGCGCGTACGCGGAGATGCGGTAGCTCGTCTCCATGTCGGAGAAGACGACAGCCCGCTTCGGCACGTCGTGCCGCAGTGCCGCCAGCAGGCCGGGCGACAAGGTGTAGCGGTCTGGCCCGTCCGCGGCGCTCCAGTGCCGGAACCCGTGCACGGCGACCGGAAGGCAGAAGAGCAGCACCGCGAGCCCGGCGAGCGGGCCGACGCTGTCGATCCGGCGCCCGAGGAAGAGCCCGAGGCCGAGGGCGGCCAGACCGCTGAAGAGAGCGAACCACGGTGCCCACGCCGGCCCGCCCACAGTCAGCTGCGACCCGAAGTCGCCCGGGTAGGCGAGCTGCAGGCCGATTCCCGCCCCGAGCGCAAGCGGCAGGACGAGCGGGCCGAGCAGACGGGTGAGCACGCCCGCCGCACCGGCAAGCGCGAATGCGAACGGGACGAAGCCGGCGAGTCGGCGCGCCTGCGAGACCGACACGGCGTCCGAGAAGTGCGGGAACACCCAAACGAGCAGCTCGATGCCGAGGATCGCCAGCGTGCCGCCGAGCACGAACGCGGCCCAGCGCTGCCGCGCCGCGAGCGCCGCAAGCGGCAGGAGCACCAGGGCGGCGACGGCGATCGCGCCGGCGCGCGAGACGACCTCGGGCCGCAGCGCATAGCGGTGCAGCGAGACGACGTGCAGCTCGTCCGCGTAGCGGACCAGCGCGCGGCGCAGCTCTCCCGCCGACGGCGACTGCGACTTCGTCTCGCGGACGATCGGCAGCAGCCACGCAAGGGCCGCCCCGACCGGCACGTAGAGGCAGGCGAGCGCGGCGGCGGTGCTGCGCACGTCGCGTCGCGTGAGGACCGCGCGCGAGACGCCGAATCCGACGAGCAGGATCCCGAGGAAGACGGCCGTGCTCGCGTGGACGAGGAAGACCTCAACGCCGGCCGCTGCGAGGGCGAGCCCGAGCGACCAGCCCGGATGGCGCAGGAAGAGGAAGAAGAGCGTGAGCGTGGCGGGCACGAGTACGTAGCGGTCGACGGTGCCGGGTTGCGCGAGCAGCTTGTAGGAGCCGCCGTGTCCCGGTGCGAAGGCCGCGGCCGTCACGGTCGCGGCAAGCACGCCGAGGCCGAGCCAGGCCGAACGGAAGAGCGCGACACCCGATTCGTACACGACCGCAAACGCGATCGGCACGACCGCGCTCGGCTCGTGCAGCATCACCTGCGTCGGGTCGACGCCCGCGAGCTTCGCGACGAGCGCGAGGAACGCGTGCCAGAGCGGGAACGCGTAACCGGGATGGAGACCTCCGTCGCGGAACTCGTCCACGGTGCGCAGGTGGAGGTCGCCGAGCTCCACGAGCTTGCGGACCCGTCCGAGGTGGAAGAGCGCGTCGCCGTTGACGGCCCCGGCGACGTGCCACAGCAGGACGCCCAGCACGAGCCCGGAGAAGGCGATCGCGAGCGTGTCCCACGCCGGCGGCCCGGACACGACGCGGAGCGCGAACGGCAACGCGACTACCGCGACGACGGCCAGGACGACGAGCGCCAGCCAGATCGAGCCGTGCACGATGAAGACGAGCGCCAACGCGGGCCCGAGCACCCCGAGCCCGAACACGACGCTGGCGGAGGCGCCGCGGAGCCGCAACGCACGAGCGACGAGCGAGCCGGGCAGCAGCAGGACGAAGGTCGCTGCGACCAGCCGGAGCCAAAGGCCGAAGCCGCCGGCGGGAAAGAGGCGCGCGAGCCCCAGCAAGGGCAGCGCGAGGAGGAGAACGGGCGCTCCTCTAGCGCCGCGTCGCAGTTCCCACACGGCCGTTCCAGTCGTCAGCGAGCTCGCGGAGGCCGGGACCGGTCACGCGCCACGCGTCGCGTGTGTGCAACAGCATCCGACGCGCGCTCCGGTGGGCGAGGGGCGCAACGGCCGCGCGCAGCGCGTACTGTCCCCCGGTTGCGAGCGCGGCGAGCCGCGCGCCGACGCGGCCGTGGTGCTTCTGCCAGTACCGGTGGCGGCTACGCCACATCTCGTTGATGCGTCGCTCGGGAATGTCGGCGCTGAACTGCGACTCGTGATGGACGACGGTCGCGTCGGGGAAGTAGTGCACCTCCCATCCGGCCTGGTGCAGCCGAAACTGCAGATCGACCTCCTCGGAGTAGAGGAAGAAGTCCTCGTCGAACAGACCGGCCTCGTCGAGCGCGTCGCGGCGCAGAACGAGCGCCGCGCCCATCACCCAGTCCACCGCGTGCGGCCGCTCCCCGTGCGATTGCTTCACGCCGAGCCTCCCGACGGTCAGCAGGCCGAGCGTGCTGACGAGGGGTGTCGGGAAGCGCCAGGCAGAGTCCTGCTGACGGCCGTCCGCGTAGACGAGCCGCGGGCCGAGCGCGGCGACGCGGGGGTTCGCATCGAGGTACGCGACGATCCGGTCGAACGCCCAGTCGCCCGCCGTCGTGTCCTCATTGAGGACGTAGACATAGCGGCTGCCGGTCGCCCGAATGACGGTGTTGTGGTTCGCTCCGAAGCCCGCACGACGCTCCTGCGCGATCACACGCACCTCCGGGAACCGCTCGTGCACCGCCTCGGCCGAGCCGTCCTCCGACGCGTTGTCGAGCACGACGATGTCCGCGCCGGCGCCGCGCAGCGTCTCCAGGCACGCGAGCAACAGCTCGCGGCTCCCTGTGTTGACGATCGAGACCGAGAGGTCGGTCAACGCGCGAGGCCGCGCGCGACGAGCGCCTCGCGAGCCGCGTCCACCGAATCCTCGGCTTCCCGGCCCTCGAGCCACTCGAGCAGGTCCTGCACGCCGGCCTCGAACGGGATCTCGGCGCGGAAGCCGAGCAGCTGCTGCGCAAGCGCCGGATCGGCGTAGCAGTGGCGGATGTCCCCTGCCCGGTACTGGCCGACGACCTCGGGCTCGATCTCCTTGCCGAGGCCTCGCGCGATCGTCTCGGCGACGGCGACGATCGACGTGGGGACACCGGTGCCGACGTTGATCGTCCGCCCGTCGGCCCCGTCACCTGTCAGCGCGAGCGCGCAGCAATGCGCGATGTCGCGGACGTCGATGAAGTCGCGCGTCTGGTTGCCGTCCTCGAACACGAGCGGCGCCCGCCCGTTCAGCAGCCGTGAGGAGAAGATCGCCGCGGCGCCGGTGTACGGGTTCGAGAGGGACTGCCGCTCGCCGTAGACGTTGAAGAAGCGCAGGGCGACGGCGGGAACGCCGTACGCAGCACCGACCGCGAGGAACATCTCCTCGTGGTCGCGCTTGTTGATCGCGTAGATCGACGTCGGGCGCAACGGCTTCGTCTCGGACGTCGGCTCCGGCTCGAGTGGCATTCCGTCGTCTCCCAGCACCTCCCACTCACGCGCGGCGAGCTGCTCCTCCGCCCGCAGCCACGGCGCCAGGCCCGACTCGCCCGTGCGCGGATTGCGGTACTGCCCCTCGCCGTAGATCGACATCGACGAGGCGACGAGGAGCTTCCGAATTCCGTCGCGGCGCTCGAGCACTTCCTCGAGGACGACGGCCGCGCCGAGCGCATTGATCGACGTATAGCGCTCGATCTCGTACATCGACTGGCCCACGCCGACGGCCGCGGCGAAATGAACCACGGCGTCGACGCCCTCGAGCGCGCGCCGCACCGCCGCACGGTCGCGCACATCCCCCGTCTGCAGCTCGACGTCCGGGTCGAGGTACTCCGGCCGCCCGCCCTGCGGGTGTACCTGCGCATCGAGGTCGTCTAGCGCCCGCACCTCGTGACCGTCGGCCAGCAGGCGGTCGGCGAGATGCGAGCCGATGAAGCCGGCGCCGCCCGTGATCAAGACTTTCATGGCGCGCGTGAGGCTACCTCAGGTCGATCCCTGCGCAGGTTCTCCACCGCGAGGATGACCGCCCCGGGAAGGGCAAGCGCGACCGTCACTACGAAGAACAGGAATCCGGTCGCGACCGCCTTCTCCTTGTCGACACCGAGCTGGCCGAGGAAGCTGACGAAGAACGCCTCGCGCACCGCGATCCCGTTGACGGTGAACGGCACGAGCAACACGAGGAAGAGCAGCGGGCCCATCACGTAGTACGGCCGGGGCGAGAGCTCGACGCCGACAGCCTTCCCGCCCATCCAGATCGCGAGCACGCGCACGGCCTGGACGACGAGCGTCAGCAGGAAGATCCACACCATCAGCCGCACGTGCCCGCGGAAGACGTGCACGCCCTCGTAGAACGACCGGAGCGGCCGCTCGAGCTTCACGCGGCGCAACAGCGGCACGAAGCGGCGCAGCACCCCGCGCATCCGGTGCGAGAAGAAGAGCACGGCCAGGACGATCGTCCCCACCACGAAGACGCCCTCGATCCAGAGGTAGGGGCCGACGTCGTACCGGCCGATCGCCAGAGCGAACCCGATGGCGGCGAGCGTGAGCGTCGCGACGCCGCCGAGCGCACGCTCGAGGATGACGATGGCGCTCATGTCGCCGAGCCGGCCGGGATGTCGTCGCGAGCTCTCGAAGATGCGCGACGCGTCACCGCCCACCGCGCTCGGCAGCACCTGTCCCGCCGTGTACGACACGAAGTACGCGCGGGTGCACCAACGGAAGCTCTCGCTCACGCCGCGCGCGGCGAGCAGGCGCTGCCACCGCCACGCCATGGGCGGCACGCCGCCGATCATGATCGCGATCGCCCCGAAGAACCAGCCGAGCTGGGAGTGCAGGACGATGTCGATGGTCTTGCGGACGTCGAGCTGCCACAGGATGTAGGCGAGACAGCCGCCGGTGATCAGGAGCGTCAGGGCGAGCCTGATCGCGGTTCGCCGTTTCACGAAGTGAAGCGCTCGTGCACGCGGTGCAATGCGGCGATCACGTCACCGATGTCGCCGTCGGAGTGGGCGGGCGACAACGGCAGCGACATGATCTCGTCGCCGGCGCGCTCGGCGATCGGCAGCGGCGGCTGCTCCGGGAAGCGCTCGCGGTAGTACGTCAGCTTGTGCACCGGCAGAAAGTGGATGGACGTCGCGATGTTCTCCTCGCGCAGCGCGCGCTGGTACTCGTCGCGCGTCGCGCCGGCCCGCTCCGGATCGACGCGGACGATGTAGAGATGCAGCGCGTGCAGGTCCCGCTCGTCGCGCTCGAGCGACGTGATCCCGTCCAGATCGCCGAGCGCCTCGTCGTAGAGCGAGAACTGGCGCTGACGGATCCCGTGGTGCTTGTCGACCTTGTCGAGCTGGCAGAGCGCGATCGCGGCCAGCACGTCCGACAGGTTCGCCTTGTACCCCGGCACCGGGATGTCGTAGATCGAGCCGTCGCCGCGCCGCATCTGCCGCAGGTCCAGCACGGCCTGTGCGACGTCGTCGCGGTTCGTGGAGATCAGCCCGCCCTCGCCCGCCGCTATGTTCTTCGTCGCGTAGAGGGAGAAGCACGTCGCATCGGCGATCGACCCGACCTTGCGGCCGCGATAGAAGCTCTCCGCGGCATGCGCCGCGTCCTCGACCACCGGCACCCCGAGCGCCGTCAGGGGGTCGAGGTCGGCCGGTTGGCCGGCCAGGTCGACCGGTAGCACGGCCCTCGTCCGGTCCGTCACGGCGTCGGCCGCGCGCGCCGGATCGATGTTGAGGTCGTCCGCACGGACGTCGACGAAGACCGGCGTCGCCCCCGTGTGCACGATCACGTTGGCCGTCGCGGGCCACGTGATCGGCGTCGTGATCACCTCGTCGCCCGGCCCGACGCCGAGCGCCACCAGCGAGAGGTGCAGCGCTGCGGTGCCCGACGCGAGTGCGAGCACGTGCTCGGCCTCGAGGAACTCCTTCATCCGCTCCTCGAGCCGGGCGGCGCTGGGGCCGCTCGTCAGCCAGCCGGAACGCAGCGTCTCGGTGACCGCGGCGATCTCCTCGTCGCCGATCGCCGGCGGCTGGAAGCCCAGCATGGTGGTGCGGCGCATTTCAGACGAGAGCTTCGACATCGACCTCGAACCGAATGATCCCTTCCGCTCGACCGGCGCGTTCGAGCGCCTCGTCGCGGCTGTCGCCCACGGCCAGGACCGCCCCGGCACGGTCGGCTCCGCGCCGCAGCTCGCCGAAGCGGTGCCCGGGACGCCGGTAGATCCGGATCCCGCGGATCCCCTCGAGCGCAAAGGCCTCCTCGACGCCGGTGACCTCGCGCAGCTCGCCCGGCGGCGCGACGAGGAAGCGCACGCACGCGCCCCCGACCTTCGCGACGGGCGACAGGGCTGTCGCGGGGATCTCCTCGCCCAGCGCGGCGGACAGCGCGTCACCGTTCAGATCCACGCCGAGCGCGACGCGGCAGAGCTCCGCGTCATGCCCGCCGCCCAGGCGCGCCGCGAGCTCGCCGACGCGCGGACCGTCGGGACCGACGAGGACCTGGGTGTAGCTCGGGCCGTTCTCGATCCCGACCGCACGGGCGGCCGACGAGGCGGCCTCGACGACGGCGCCGATCTCCGCCGGCTCGAGCTCGCTCGGCCAGACGTGCGTCAGGGCGACGCCGAACGCCGGGAGCGGGGCGGTCAGCCGGTCCGTGACGGTCAGCGGGAAGAAATGGCCGCCGACGGAGAACGCGTTCACGGTCATCTCCCGGCCCGGCACGAGCTCCTCGACGAGCAGCGTGGCGCTGCGCGACGCGTCGAGCGCGGTCCGCACGGCCTCCTCCACCTCGCCGGCCGAGCCGACGAGCGTGAGCCCGCGCTGCCCCTGCCTGTCGGGCGCCTTCACGACACACGGAAATCCGATCCGCTGGGCGGCCTCGGCTGCCTCGGCGGCGCCGGAGCACACCACGTACTCGGGCTGCGGGACGCCCGCTTCGGCGAAACGCTCGCGCTGTCGCAGCTTCGACGTCGACAGCATCGCGGTCTCCGGGGAGATCGGATGCGGCAGGCCGAGGCGCTCGGCGACGCGCGCCGCGATCGCGACCGGCCAGTCGATCCCGGGTGCGATCAGCCCGTCGACCCGCTCGGCACCGGCGAGGCGCTCGATGCTCGACTCGTCCTCGGTCGAGACGATCGCGCGCCGGTCGGCGTACCGAAAGCCCGGCGCCGACGGCTCGCGGTCGAGCGCGATCACGTGCAGCTCGCGTGCCCGTGCCGCGGCCAGGAGGCCGAGCTGCGCCGGCCCGGCGCCTAGGACGAGGAGACGCTTGCCCTGGTCTCGCTCTGGAGGATCCCCCGCCACCACGCCTCATTGTCGCGGTACCACGCGATGGTGCGCGCGAGACCCTCCTCGAACGACGTGCGCGCCCGCCACCCGGTCAGGCGCTCCATCTTCTCGATCGAGCCGATGTGCCTGTCGACCTGGCCCGGACGCTCGGTCACGTGGGCGCGCTGCTCGCGCGGCTTGCCGAGCGCGCCGAGCACCGCGTCTGCGATGTCGTTCACCGAGATGTCGTTGCCGGTTGCGACGTTGAGCACTTCGCCGGCGACGTTCTCGAGCGGCGCCGCGATCACCGCCTCGATCGCCTCGGCGTCGTCGTCGACATAGAGCCAGTCGCGGCTCGCGTGCCCGTCGCCGTGGATCGTCAGCTGCTCGTCCTGCAGCGCCTGCGTGATGAACCTCGGGATGACCTTCTCCGGATGCTGGCGCGGCCCGTAGTTGTTGAACGGGCGGACGATCACGATCGGGAGCCCGTAGGTGACGTAGTACGCGTACGCCAGCCGATCGGCGCCCGCCTTCGTCGCCGCGTACGGGCTGCGCGGCTTGAGCGGATGCTCCTCGTCCATCGGCGCGTAGTCGGCGGTGCCGTACACCTCGCTCGACGAGAAGAGGATGAAGCGCTCGACCGGCGCCTCGCGGATCGCGTCGAGGAGGATCTGCGTGCCCTCGACGTTCGTCGTCACGAACTCGCGCGCTCCCTCGTCGATCGACTTCTCGACGTGCGACTCGGCTGCGGCGTTGACGATCACGTCCACCTCGGCCACGACGTCGCGGACGAGCTCGGCGTCGCGGATGTCCCCGTGGACGAAGGAGAGCCGCTCGTGCGACATCGCGCCGCTCAGGTTGTCGAGATTCCCCGCATAGGTCAGCGCGTCCAGCGACACCACCTCGTACGGCGTCTTGGCCAGGAGGTGATGGATGAAGTTCGACGGGATGAAGCCCGCGCCGCCGGTTACGAGCACTCGTTTCGCCATGTGCCGCAGCAGGTTACGTGTTTCGATAAACAACGCCTCCGGGAACCTCCACCTAGACTCGAGGTCGCCCCTTTGGCCAGAGACTTCACGCAGAGCCCAGTCCGCGTCGTGATCGTCGACGATCACCGTCTGTTCGTGGACGCGCTCGCTCTGCTGCTCGGCCACGACGAGCGCCTCGACGTGATCGGGACGGCAAGCGACGGCCCGACGGCGATCGACCTCGCCGTCGACGGCAACGCCGAGGTCGCAGTGATCGACGTCCGGATGCCGGAGGTCGACGGGATCGAGACCGCCAAGCGCCTGAAGAAGCGCAGCCCCGAGACGAGCGTGATCCTCGTGACGGGCCTCGACGAGCCTCAGATCGCGGTGCAGGCGAAGGAGGCCGGGGCCGTCGCCCTGCTGAAGAAGGGCGCGCTCCACGATCAGCTGAAGGAAGCGATCATCGCGGCGGCGTCCTCACGCCAGCTGACGAAGAACTAGCGCCTCTCGTCTAGAGGTCGCGGTCGATCGTGTACAGCGGCCGTCCTTCGACGTCGCGCTGAATGCGGCCGAGGTACTCGCCGATCAGCGCGAGGATGAAGCCCTGGATCCCGAGCACGAACAGCACGGCGACGCCGCCGAACAGCGGCCCCGGGAAGTTCGCCTCGTCGATCCAGTAGACGACGCCGTAGGCGCCCAGCGCAAGCGCCAGCAGGGAGCACACCATGCCGAGCGCGACGCCGATCCACTGGATCGGCTGCGGCCAGAAGCCGGCCAGGACGTGGAGCGCCATGCGCGTCAACCGCAGCGGCGAGTAACGCGACGGGCCGGACCGCGCCGCATGCGTGACGTCGACCTCGATCACGCTTGCTCCGCCGGACAGCACGAGTGCCTTCGTGAACTTCTGCTTCCCGATCGACCCGAGCATCGGCTCGACAGCGCTGCGCCGATACGCGTTGAACGCGCAGCCGAAGTCGGAGATCTCGACGCCGGTGAACCGGCGCAGCATGCCGTTGATCACCCGCGACGGCAGTGCGCGCCCCAGCGGGTCCTTGCGGACGCGACGGCGGCCGCTCGCGACGTCGTTGCCCGCCTCGACCGCCTCGACGAGGCGCGGGATGTCCTCGGGCGCGTTCTGCAGGTCGCCGTCCATCGTCACCACGATGTCGCCGCGGGCGCGGGACAGACCCGCGTGCATCGCGGGATGCTGGCCGAAGTTTCGCTTGAACCGCACGGCGCGCACGCGCGCGTCGCCGCGATGCAGGCGCTCCAGCATCGCGAACGTCCCGTCGGTCGAGCCGTCGTCGACGAAGATGAGCTCGAAGGTCCGCGGCCCGCTCTCGAGCGCGGCAAGCGCTCGCCGGTAGAGCTCTTCGATGCAGGCGGCCTCGTTGTAGACCGTGACGACGACGGAGACGTCCGGCGCCGGCAGCTCCGCTTCGGCGACGCCGGCCTCTGCCCGCACTTCGGTGTCGGACATGCGCTGAACCCTAGCGCCCGATCACTCGGAAGAGGGACGCGCGCGGCGTCCCGGCCGACGATCGTGAGCGCGGTGCCTGCGGCAACCACTCGACGACGGCTGGTCTTCGGAATCGCGATCGCGTGCTACGCGCTCGCGTTCTCCTGCTTTGTCCTGTTCGAGACCCCGGGGCTCGGCCTCGGGCATTTCTTCTACATCCCGGTGGCGCTGCTCGCTCTGGCATGCGGAACCCGGGTCGGCTTCCTCGGCGGAGCTCTTGCCGCGGCGCTCTACGCACTCGCCATCGTCGTGGCGCCGCGCCTACCGACGCGCGACGCGCTCACCTATGCGACGGCGATCCGGTTCGTGACCTTCACGTCGTGCGGCGCGCTCGTCGGCTGGTTCGCGAACGAGCACCGCCGCCACGTCGAGCAGCTGCGCCACCTCGCCGACCGGGACTTCCTCACCGGCATCCTCAACACGCGCGTCTTCGACGAGGCGCTCGCTCGCCGCTGCTACGCCGGACATCCGTTCGTGCTGCTGCTCGGCGACATGGACAACCTCAAGAGCGTCAATGACACGCACGGTCACACGGCCGGGAACATCGAGCTCCGGCGCCTCGCCGACGCTCTCGCGACCGGGCTCGCGCCGGGCGACGAGCTCGCGCGCGTGGGCGGCGACGAGTTCGCGATCCTCACGGAAGGGACGGCGCCCGAT
>MNJC01000008.1 GCA_001920085.1 Actinobacteria bacterium 13_1_20CM_4_69_9 | reverse complement strand
CGCGAGCTCCGCGAGACGGCGGGCGAGCAGGTGGTCGGCTTCGTCGACGACGACCAGCGGCTGGCTCGCCGCCGCTTGCAGGGCGTGCCGGTGCTCGGCGGGATGATGGAGATCGAGGCGGTGCTGGCCAGAGCCCGGCCGGACGCTGTGCTCGTGACGATCCCGGACGCCCCGCGCGAGCGGCTGGGGCTCGTCATCGACGCCTGCACCCTGGCCGAGGTGCCGTGCCGGTTCGTGAGGCGGGAAACCGACCTTGATCCGCGCGTCGTGCTCGGCGCAAGTGCAGACTGAGGCAGCGATGAGTGTCGCGAGCGCGCGTCCGGCGCCGGTGGAGCGCACATTCGCCGATCGGCTGCTCGCCGCCGTGCCGCTGCTCAGCATCTTCTTGTGGCTGAGCATCGTCTACGCCGTCGAGGCGTGGGCGCACTCGACGCCGTGGCTGTTCGGCGACGAGCTCGAGCTCACGCAGCTCTCCCGCGCGATCGCGCTGACCGGCCACGCGGCGCGCCGAGGCGAGCCGCACTCCTTCGACACGCTCTGGACGTACGTGATGGCGCCCGCTTGGCGCATCCACAACGTCCATACGGCCTACGCCACCGTGAAGTACACGGCGGCGCTGATCATGATGCTGACCGCCTTCCCGGCGTACGCACTCGCGCGTCATGTCGTCGGCCGCACCGCGGCGCTGTTCGTCGCCGCGGCGTCGTGCGTGATCCCGGCGATGGCCTACTCCTCGATGCTCGTCGAGGAGCCGCTCGCCTACCCGTACTCGACCCTCTGCCTCTTCCTGATCTTCCGGACGCTCGTGCGCCCGACGCGCTGGTGGATCGTGGGCACGATCGCGGCGGCGATCGTCGCGCCGTTCGTGCGCGGCGAGCTCGTCGTGCTGTGGGCCGTCATCGTGCTGGCGTTGCTGTTCCTCGTCTGGCAGACGGACCGCGTCGGTCGCTGGCGCGCGACGTGGACGACGTGGGACTGGGTCGGGTTCGTGGTGCTCCTCCTCGGCGCGGCCGTGACGGTGAGCGCCGTGCTCGGGAAGGGCTCGTTCGAGTGGCTCATCTCGACCGACCACTACAAGCGGCGCATCTTCGATTTCGGCCTCAACGCAGGCGGTGCGCTGGCGATCGGCCTCGGTGTCTTTCCACTGGTGGCCGGGCTCGCCTCACTGTGGCCGGGCACCGGCGAGCGCCCGCTGCGGACGGTGACGGTCTTTCGCAGCGTGCTGCTCGCAGCCGTCATCTCGTTCGGCGTCTACACGGCGGTGAAGTCGACGTACGTGTCGACGACATTCGGCACCTACACGTACGAGCGCAACCTGATCTACGTCGTGCCGCTGCTCTTCGTCGGGACCGCGCTCTGGTTCGAGCGCCGCAATTTCAATCCGGTGGCCGTCCTGGTCTCCGCGGTGTTCGTCCTGTACCTGCTGCTGACGACGCCGTACGAGATGGGGCAGGACATCTCCTACAACGCGCCGGGGCTGGCGATCCTGCAGCAGGGCAACCGCTACCTCGGCCTCAACCCGAGCCAAGCCAAGGCCGGGCTCGTGGCGCTGCTCTGTCTGTCCGTCGCCGTGCTGCTCGTCCGCCGCGTGCGGTGGCTCGCGGCGGCCGTCGCCGCCGGGGTGCTCGTGTGGGGATTCACCGGTGAGCTGTCGTTTGCCTCGGCTTCGAATCGCGCATCCGACAGGTTCGTCGACAACATCCGGCGGCCGTTCACGTGGGTCGACGACGCGACGGGCGGGAAACCCGCGCTCTACCTCGGCCAGCAGATGGCCGACCCGAACGGCGAGTGGCTGCTGGAGTTCTGGAACCCCCACTCGATGATCGGCCGCGTGTGGAGGCTCGACGGCACCGCCCCCGGCCCCGGCCCGACCTTGACGCCCGACCCGAGGCTCCCCGACGGCGCGCTGTCCCATGATCCGCACTATCCGTACGTCGTCGAGGAGCAGGGCATGAACGTCGCCGGACGTCTCGTCACGACCCACGAGCACGTGGCCGGCGGCTCGCTGCAGAACTGGCGGCTCGTGCAGGTCACGCCGCCGCTGCGGCTGCGCGACTTCGTCAGCGGGCAGTACGCGGACGGCTGGTCCGGCGCATCGAGCGCCTACACGCGGTTCGCGAGCGGCGATCGTCCCGGCCGCGTTCGGATCGTCGTGGCACGGCCGTGGGGCGGGAAGGACGTTCCCGGCCGCGTCACGGTGAGGCTCGGGCCGATCGTGATCGGCGACGACAACCAGCCGCACGTCGGCACGCCCACGGTCGTCAAGAGCTTCGTCCTGCACAAGAACGGCGTGAAGCGCCTCGTGCTGCCGGCGCCCGGCCCGCACTTCCGTGTCGAGGTGGACGTGACGCCGACGTTCCGTCCACGCGAGCTGTCGCCGCAGACGGACAGCGACAGCCGCGACCTCGGGGCGAAGATCACGTACGCCTACTTGCCGCGCAGAGGTAACTGAACCGAAAGCGCAGCAGCAGCGTCGCCAGCGGCGTCCGCTCGAGCGCGTGCAGCGTCGACTCAGCGAAGCCGGGGAGCACGAAGCGCTGCGGCGAGAAGAACGGGCGCAGCTCGAGCCTGTCGAGGCCGACGGCGAGCAGATCGGCGCGCACATCGTCAACGCGGTACTGACGCGGATTCAGGTCGAACACGAGCTTCTTCCGTGTGTAGCCGGCGACGCGTTCGAAGAAGGCCCGGCGATCACGCGCGTAGTAGATCGCGCGAAAGCACGTCGTGGCCGCGACCGGCTCGGGCGGCTCGTAGTCGTTGAGGTCCGCGAGCACGACGTCTCGATCGCGCCGCCGCGCCGACTCGACCATCTCGGGGCTCGAGTCGACGCCGCGATAGCGAATGCCCGGGAGATAGTCGGCCAGACCGCCGTCCCCGCAGGCGAGGTCGACGAGCGTGTCGCCCGACTCCAGCCGCGGGCCCAGGGCGACGGTCAGCTCGCCGCGATGCGCCAGGTACGCGTGCGGGTCGGCGTACGCCGTCTCGGTCCAGCTCACCGCAGCGCGAACAGGCGCTCGGGGTGTTTGCGCAGGAAGCGCAGCATGGCGTGCATGTGCCACAGGTTCCGGCGCGTGAAGAAGTGCTTGTCGATCACCGCCTGGTACTCGTGCCGGACGACGGCAGCCGGCACCCACCAGCGCTCCCAGCCGGCCTTCATCGCGCGGTAGCTGAGGTCGATGTCCTCGACGTACAGCTTGTAGCCGGCGTCCCAGCCGCCGATCTGCTCGAGCATCGCCCGGCGCATGAGCAGGAACGCGCCGAGCATGGTGTCGACCTCCAGCGGCTCGTCGATCGGCGCGTCGAGCAGGTAGTGGCGCTTCTGCCAACGCAGCGGCGGGAAGAGCGAACGGAGCGGCGTGCGCCGGACGATCGTGCCGCCGATCGTGGGGAAGCTGCGTCGCGAGGCCTGGAGCGTTCCGTCGGGATTGAGCATCTTGGGACCGGCGATGCCGCAGCGCCGATGTCCGTCGGCGAACTCGACGAGCGCCGCGATGCACCCCGGCTCGGGGATCGCGTCGGGATTCGCGATGACGACGTACTCGCCGCTGGTCGACGCGATCCCTTTGTTGACGTTCGCGGAGAACCCGAGCGGCTGCTCGTTCTCGAGGACACGCACGTCGGGCGGCAGCGACGCCGGGCGCCCGCCTCGCCCGTTCGCCACGACTACGAGCTCGTCGACCTGGGCGTGCAGCTGCGGGAGCGACTCGCCCAGCATCGCGGCCTCGCTCGGGCCGGTGGCGACGAAGATGCCCGAGACCTTCATGTACCGAGGATCCTGCGATACACGCCCGCGGTGATGCGCGCAGTCTCCCGCCAGGAGAACGCCTTCGCGCGCTCGAGGCCTGCCGCGGAGAGGCGTTCGCGCTCGGCGAGAGCGCTGCGCACGCCCTCGGCGAGATCCTCGGCGAAGACCGCCGCGTCGCCGGCAACTTCCTGCAGCGCCGGCTCCGGTGCCGCGACCACGGGCGTGCCGCAGGCCATCGCCTCGACCACGGGGAGGCCGAAGCCCTCGTAGCGCGATGGGAAGACGAGGCACGCGGCGGACTGGTACAGCCGCACGAGCTCGTCCTTCGCCACGTACCCGCGCACGTCCGCGCCACGGCGCGAGAGCTCCGCCGCCAGCTCGGCATCCTTGATCGGGCCGACTGCGACGAGCCTGCGCCCGACCGCGTTCGCGGCGTCGATCGCGGCGAGCGGCTGCTTGCGCGGCTCGATCGCGCTCACGAACAGCAAGAACGAGTCGTGTTCCCGGGCGGGCTTGAACTCGGGGTCGGGCGCCAGCGGCGTGACGGTGATCTTTTCGGGAGGCGTCCCGTACAGCTCGACGAGGTCGCGCTTCGTGCGCTCGGAGATGGCGAACACGTGCCGGGCTCGCTTGACGGAGCTCCGCACGAATACCTTGAAGGTGGCGAGATCCCACCGACCGAAGACGCTCGGATCGCGTTCCCACGAGAGGTCCTGAACCGTCAGCACCGCCGGGACGGGGCAGTGCAACGGGAGCGAATGGACGAAGTGAGCAAGGCCCGGCCGGAGGCGCCGCAAGAGCGTCGGGACGCGCACAGCCATTCGGAGCTCCTGGGAGCGCGCGCGCAGCACGACCGCCTCGACCCCCTCGGGAACGAGCGAGGGGTCGCGGGCGATCGCCGCGATGCGGAGGTCTTCGGCGACCCGGGGCAGTTCCCGCAGGAGCTCTCGCACGTACGTCTCGTCGCCGGTCCGGCGCCGGCCCAGCACGTCTGCGTCGACGAGGATCACGCGAGCGCCTCCCGGTAGACGCCGACGGTCGCGCGGGCGACCGCGTCCCAGCGGAACGCACGCGCGCGCTCGAGCCCGCGCGGGACGAGCGTCTCGCGCTCGGCAGCCGCGCGCTCGATGCCCGCGGCGAGCTCCGCCGGATCGCTCGGGTCGACGAGCACCGCCGCTCCGTCGGCGATCTCCTCCATCGCCGTGCCGCGCGACGTGACGACCGGCGCGCCGCAGGCCATCGCCTCGAGCACCGGAATGCCGAAGCCCTCGTACACCGACGGGTACGCGACGCAACGCGCGCCTCGATAAAGCCGGGCAAGGTCGGCGTCGGTGACCTCCCCGAGCCAGCGGACGCCGTTGCCGCCGACCTCGACGCCGCCCCAGCCGCGCGCACCGACCACGCGCAGCTCGACGCCGCTGCGCCGCGCGGCTTCGACGAGGCGCGGCAGGTTCTTGCGCGGCTCGAGCGTTCCGACGGCGAGCACGTACTCGCCGTCGGCGGCGGGCCCCTCAGGCGTGAACTCGTCGTCGATGCCGTTCGGGACGACCCGGATCTTCTCGTCGGGCACACGCAGGAGCTCCACCAGCTCGCGTCGGGTGAACTCCGAGACGGCGATGATCCGCCGCGCCGCGGCGAGCACGCGCGGGACAACGCGCGGGCTGTACGTGCGCGTCCAGCGGTTGAACGCGTCCGGGTGGCGAAGGACAGCGAGGTCGTGCACCGTCACGACGAGCGGGAGCGCCGAGCGCAGCGGTCCGCGATACGTCGGGCAGTGCAGCACGTCCCCGTCGCGCCGACGGCCGAGCGCGAACGGGTACCAGAGCCCGTCGCGGGCGAGGGTCGAGAGCTTGCCCGATCTGCCGAACGACGCGGTCGAGACTTCGACGTCGTCACGGCGGCGCAACTCGCGCAACAGGGACGTCACGTAGCGCGCGGTGCCCGCCCGAGTCTGGATCAGCGGCGAATCGTCGACGACGGCGCGGATCACAGCGCGTCACCGTAGCTGCGCAGGTGCACGCGCCCCGTCTCGCGCCAGGTGAAGCGGCGCGCGTGCGCGAGCCCGAGCGGGACGAGCTCGTCGCGACGCGCGAGCGCCTCGCGGATTCCCGCAGCGATCGACTTCGGGGATCCCGGGTCGACGCGCACGGCCGCGTCGCCGCTGGCTTCGTCGAGCGAGGGGTGGCTCGAGACGACGCAGGCCGTGCCGGAAGCCATCGCCTCGATCACGGGGATGCCGAAGCCTTCGAAGTACGACGGGTACACGAACACGGTCGCTCCACGGTAGAAGCGCGCCAGGTGGTCGTCGGACAGGGGGCGGGGAAACTGGCTGAGCGTGAACAGCGGCAGGTCGGTCTGCAGGAGCTCGTAGGCGAGCTGGAGGTTGCGCAGGTTCTTGCGCCAGTCGGCGGTCGCCGTGCTGAAGATGAAAGGAGCGTCGAAGCCGGGCCCGTCGGGCGTGAAGACCGGCGCCACGCCGGGATGGGCGACGTGTACGCGGTCCGGCTCGATCCCCAGCCGCTTGACGACGTCCGCGGCCGTGAACTGCGAGTTGACGAAGACGACGTCGCAGTTGCGTGCCTCGCGTGCGTTCGTCGTGTGCATGCGCACCGTGCGCGGATGCAATCGCTCCGGAAAATGGAGCGGCCCCAGGTCATGGATCATCGTCGCGCGGATGCCGGCACGCTGTGGCGGCCGCATCCAATCGCTGAAGTGCAGGACGTCGAACGCGCCGACGAAGCGCTCCGCGACCGGATGTTGCACCCTCCCCCACACCCGTCGCGTGGCGTGCGCGAACGGGACCGAGACGATGCGGCCCTCGACGTCCAGCCCGGTGAGCGCGTCGTTCAGCAGCTTGCGCCCGCGCATGCTGACCGGACCGAACGCCACGAGCTCGTGATCGCCGCCGTTCTCGAGCATGCCTCGAAGGGCGCCGAGGATGTAGTTCCCGACGCCCGTTCGCGGATGCGAGAGGGGCGTGACGTCGTAGGCGATCCTCACGGAGCGCGGTAGGAGAACTGCACGAAGCGGGCGCCGAGCCGGCGGGCGTCTGTGCTTCCGGGCTGGACGAGAGCCGGCACCGCGGTCGGAGCGACCGTGAACGTGGCGCGGCAGACGCCGTCCTTCGGCTTCAGCGGCACGGTCAGGTGGCCGACGTCTCCCGGCTCGAACGTCACGCTTCGGCCTGCGGCCGTCACCGTCTGCGGCCGCGAGAACAGCTTGTCGTCGCTCGCAACCGTGACGGTCACACTGCCGCCGCGGCAGCGGAGCCGCGTGTAGGTGAGATGCCGTCCCGACCAGCCGTCCGGGTACGCACCGTTGACGCGAGAGGCGATCGCCACCAGCCCGTCCGGCGTACGCCGCAGCACGATCCCGCGCACCTCGTCGATCCCGATCACCCTGCCGGCGAGCGGAACGGTCGTGTCGGTGAGGACGTATCGGCTGCGTACCGGCGCGTCGTTCGGCAGGACGAGCGCGCCGTCGGCGCGACGCGAGACGTGCGTCTCGGGCAGTCCGCCCATCGACGGCTGCGCGAGGTCGTACACGGGCCCGACACTCCGGTTGAAGAACTCGTTCTCCCACAAAGGCAGCGGCTGCAGCGTCGGGTCTCTGCCCGAGTAGACGAACGCAACGCTCGCGTCGCGGCCGACAGCCGCGTCGATCCAGTCGCGCCGCGAAGTCGTCATTCCCTGGAAGAGGGCGCCGACAGATGCCTTCGGGAAACCGTGGTCGAAGCGCTCGATCCGCTCGGTCGCAAACGCGAACCACGCGAAGACGAGCGCCGGGAGGACGAGCGCATAGCGCGGCGAGATCGTGAGGAAGACGAGGGCGAGCGCGACGGCCGCGACGACGACGACGACCCCGATCGTGCTCGGGCTGACGAGCGCCTCCTGCACCCACCAAAGCGGCAGCAGGGCCAGCGTGTCGGCCTCGGCCGACGTTCCGATCAGCTGGTGGTAGGGCAGTGCGCCGGGCAGCGCAGCCGCGAGCACGGCTGCAGTAGCCGCGACTGGTGCCGGCCGCGGCATCCCGCGCTCGATCCATGCGAGCAGCGCGATGAGGAAGAGCGGCGCGACGTAGAACATGTTCAACGGGACGATCCCGAGATACAGGTCGAGCTCGGAGACGTGGTACAGGAGCCACTTGAGCACCTGCCCGGGGTGGTAGTCCGCGTGGCCCGTGACGCTGTAGCTCCCGAGCACGTCGAGCGGCGACTTTCCGCGCGCGAGCTGGACGGCGAGCGCGCCGACCACGGCGACGGCCAGCACGGCATAGAGCGCCCGAAACTCCTTCACCACGCGCACGAGTCGACGGCGGTCGAGCCACGCGAGCAGCAGCGGCGCCGTTGCGACGGCGGGGATCAGGACGACCGCTTGCGAGCGTGCCAGGAACGCCAGCAGGCAGACGCCGAGCAGGACGAGCTGCCGCGTCAGAGTCGGGCGCTCCAGCGTGAGCACGAGTGCAAGCGCCGCGGACACGAAGATCGGGTAGAAGACCGTCTCCGTCATCAGCGTGCCCGTGTACATCATCGACGGCACGGCGACCGCAAGCGCAGCCGCGAGCAATGACCAGGCCGGCGAGAGCAGCCGGCGCGCGAGGAAATAGACGGGGATCGCGGTGAGCGACATCAGCACGGAGCCGATCGTCTTCGCCGCTGCGTAGGCGTCGGGCACCGACGAGAACACACGCCACGCGGGCGCGATCAGGAGCGGGTAGACAGCGCCGTAGGCACCGTGGTGCACGTCGCGAACGAGGAAGTGGCCGGTCGCGGCGAAGCTCTTCGCGAGCTCGGAGTAGATGAGCTCGTCGACCATGATCCACGGCGCGACGACGCGGCGTGAGAGCCCGTAGCGGAAGACGGCGGAGAACACGACGACCGCCGCGAGCCACGCCCAGGGTGGGACGCGTGCGACGCGGCTCCGTGGGATCGGCGGCGCCGGCTCTGGGCGGCCGTTGCGCGCGAGCCCGACCTCGTCCAGGCGCTCGGCGAGCTCGGCGCTGAAGGACGTGCCGGGCTCGATGCCGATCTCCGCCGCCGCACGGGCGACGTCGCGGACGACGGCATCCGCGACGAGCGTCCCGCCGGCCGCCTCCTCGAGCGCGGCGACGTATTGCTCGGCCACCCGTCCGAGGTCGTGCTCGCGCCGGACGTACTCGAGCGCGGCCTCGCTCATGGCGAGCTGAGTCGGCTCGCTGGACGCGAGCAGCTCCAGCGCCGCTGCGAGGGCCGGCACCTCGTCCTCGTCGACCGGGACCTTGAGAGCGACGGAGTCGGGCAACTCCGCGAACCAGCCGAGCTCGCTGACGACGAGCGGCCGGCCGAGGGACAGAGCCCGAATGGCGCTGCCGGACGTCTCGCCCATCGTCGGCGCGCGAAGCGAGACGCATGCGTCGCAGGCCGCCATCAGCGACCACAAACGCTGCTCGTCGACGTAGTCGATGCGCTCGACGCCGTCACCGACGAGGCGCTTCGTGTCGAATCGCGCCGAGGCCGTCCCGACGAGCAGCAGCTTCGCCTGCGGGTGGCGGCGGCGCACGGCCGGCCCGCCGTACGCGGCGTCGCGCGCTTGCTCCTCGACGTAGTTCGAGTGGACGATGAGTCCCGTCGCGGGCCCGAGCACCTCGCCGGCTAGAGGGAACTCCTCGGGCCGGGTCTCCCACGGCGGAGGCACGCGCCCGTCGAGCACGCCGTGCGCCAGCAACCGGCCCGGGACGCCGGCGTCGCGTTCCATCGCGGCGAGGTATCCGGGGCCGTCCTTGCGACCGATCGTCAGACCGGCGACCAGATGGTGCAGCACGAAGTCGTGCAGGACGACGACGCCCGGACGACGCCGTAGCGCGTCGACGATCCAGCCGTGCGACTCGGGGTCGTTGCCGACGTGGTAGAGGGCAACGTCGGCGGCGACCGGCCTGGTGCGCCCACGACGCACGACGTCGACGTCGAGCACGCGCTCGAGTGCCGGTAGCAGCAGCGCCGAGTAATCGGCGATGCCTGATCGCTCGGGCGGGAGCGGCGAGTAGTAGGCGACCCTCACGACACGTGATCCGGGCGGGTCACGACAACAGGCGGGCGATCGTCTCGTCCCACGACACGCGACGCGCGATCTCCTTGCCCGCGCGGCCCCACGCCTTGGCGTCGTCGACGTGCGCGCGGAGCCAGGAGCAGGCCTCGGCGAGCGCCGCGGCGCGCGGCTCGCAGACGAGCCCGGTGCGCCGGTCGGCGACCACCTCGAGCGGCCCGCCGGAGTCGGTCGTCGTGACGACGGGCTTCTCCGAGAGGAACGCCTCGTACGGGACCATCCCGAAGTCCTCGTCCACGGGCGCGTAGTAGACGGCGAGACAGCTCGCGTAGAGGCCGGCGAGCTCATCCTCGTCGACACGCCCGGCGAAGCGCGCGCGGCCGTCGAGGCCGTGCCGGTCGGCGACCGACTCGAGCCGTTCGCGGTCGGGGCCGTCGCCGACGATCACGCAATGGAGCGATGCGTCTGCCGCGAGCGCGTCGAGCAGGAGGTCATGCCGCTTGGCGCGGTCGAGCCGTCCGACGGAGAGGACGAAGTCGTCGTAGCTGTCCGTGCGGTAGGGCAGCTCCTGCGGGGGATGCGGCATCACCTCTGCGTCGAGGCCCGTCGATCGCTTGATCCGCTCGGCGACGTTGCGGGACGTCGCGAAGAGCTTGCGCGCCTCGCCGAGCGCGACCTTGTCGAGCCGCTGCACCGCGCGCCGCGTCGCGCGATCCTCCGCGCTCTCCCCGAACTGGCCGAGCTCGGTTCGGTCGAGCTCGTAGGCCTGGCGGAACTGGTGCAGCAGCCAGACCACCTTGCGCGGGTGGCGGACGGCGTACGACGGGAACTTCGTCGCGATCACCAGATCGATCGAGCGCCCGTCCGACTCGCCCAGGTCGAGCAGACGCCAGAGGAAAGCCTGCGAGAGCACTCGTTCGCCCGGATACCACTTGTACGGCACGGTCACGAGATCCGTCTCGTGTCCGCGCCCCCGCAACTCCGCGACGAGGTCATCGGCGAAGATCTCCGCGCCGCCGCGTGTGAACGGCACCTGCGGAGCGCAGACGGCGATCCTCACCGATTGTCCTCTAGATGTACACGTGCGTGTTCCCGGGGCCCACCGCGCCCGCCCACCGACACGTTATGACGCAGACCGTGACGTGTCTGTGACGCGAATGAAAACGTTCTGTGATTACGCATCGGCGGCGGTGCGCGCCACGAGGGCATAGTCGAGCGGCGCGAAGAGCAGCTCGTTGAGCCGGCGGACGTTCGCGGCGATGACCGGATCGTCGGGCTCGGTCAGGCGTTCCGCCGGTTCGTTCAAGAAGCGCACCTCGGTGTCGGCGAAGCCGGACTGCCGCGCGAGCAGCTGCAGCGTCTCGGGGACGAGCGGCTGAGCGTGCGTCAGGTCGGCGAAGTAGTGGCGCAGCGCGAGCGGCGAGAGCGGATTGATCGTCTCCGCGACGAGCACGCCGGCCGGGCGGAGCTTCCGCGCCGCCAGCTCGAGCGAGCGAACCAGCACGCCGGGCGGCAGATGCTCGACGACCTGGCCCATGAAGATCCCGCCGAGTGACCCGTCGTCCAGGCGCTGGAGGCACTCGACGAGATCCGCCTGCTCGACGTCGAGCCCATCGCCGCGCGCGTACGCGACCATGTCCGCGTCGGCGTCGATGCCGCGGGCTTCGACCCCCGCCTCGCGCAGGAGCTGCAGGAGCTCGCCGCGGCCGCAGCCGATGTCGAGCACCGGGGCAGCCTCGCGGAAGTCCTCGACGTAACGCCGCTGACGCTCTCGGATCGCGTCGACGCTCCCGCGCATGCGGCTCTCGAATGCGAAGTAATCCGGCAGCGCCGCGGCGGCGGGCTGGGCCGCAACCGTAGCCGGGGGCGCCGAGGCGGCGCCC
>MNJC01000114.1 GCA_001920085.1 Actinobacteria bacterium 13_1_20CM_4_69_9 | reverse complement strand
CCCGATGCAGCTTCGACGAGTCGCTCGGCCTCCGCCGCCGAGAGTGTCCGGGGCAGGGCCCGCCGGCGACGGGGGAGCTCGAGCTCGGCCGCCGGGTTGTCGCTCCGCGCGCCGAGGAGCGTCTGATGGCGGAAGAAGGAACGGATCGCTGCGACCCGGCGCGCGATCGTCGCGGGCGACAGCCCGGCTGCGCGCAGCTCGGCGAGGTAGCGCTCCAGTTGCTCCGTCGTCACCCGCGCAACGGGCCCGTCGAGCCAGGTGCGGAGCGCGCTCAGGTCGCGCCGGTACGCATCGACCGTCTTCGGCGCCCGGCGCGTCGCGAGCAGCGCGAGGAAGCCTTCCACGTCACGGTCGCGGATGCGTTCGGTCGGCATGGATGCGGCTTTCGCGGCTCCGCGTTGATCGCCTGCTACGGACGTGGGCGGAACGATGGGGTTTGACCCTTCGTCGCGGAAGTGCCGCGAAGTGTGTCGACTTCGTGGAGGGGTCTGACCCCGATTCCGCGCCGCGACTGCGCCGAACCCGTGTCAACTTCGCGGATGGGCGCGGTCGTAGACACGGCGCAGCCTCCTTCCGTCGACGTGGCTGTAGATCTGCGTCGTCGACAGGGAGCTGTGTCCAAGGAGCTCCTGGATCGTGCGCAGGTCGGCGCCGCCTTCGAGCAGGTGCGTCGCGAAAGCGTGGCGCAGACGGTGCGGATGCGCGAACAGCCGGCGCAGCGTGGACGTGTCGAGCCGCCTGCCGCGGGCGGAGACGAACACCGCGTTCTCCGCGCCGCGTAACAGCCCGGGGCGCGCCTCGTGCAAGTAACGCGCGAGCAGGTGCGCGGCATGCTCGCCGAGCGGCACGATCCGCTCCTTGCCGCCCTTCCCGCGAACATGGAGCTGTTCGCGGTCGAAGTCGACGTCCGCGAGGTCGAGACCCACCGCTTCTGCGGCGCGCAAGCCGGCCGAGTACACGACTTCGACGAGCGCGCGGTTGCGCAGCGCGAGCGGGCCGTCGCCGTCGAGCGCCTCGAGCGCCGCGTCCACCTCCGCCGGCTTCGGCGTCTCCGGCAGCCTGCGGTGGAGGCGCGGCGCCAGCGACGCGTCGGGAACGTTTGCAGGCCCGAGCGTGAAGCGCAGGAAGCTGCGGACGGACGCAATCTTGCGCGCGATCGTCGCGGGCGCGAGCTTCCGCGGCCGTGCACGGCCGAGGTCCGTGACGTAATCCGACAGCACGCGCATGTCGACATCGGTGACGCGCAGGCCGTGATCGTCGAGCCAGCGGCCGAACTGCTCGAGGTCGACGCGGTACGCACGGCGCGTCGCATCGCCGAGCTTCGGGGATTGGAGAAAGCGATCGATTGCCGCCTGCTCGCGCATGGGCAAGCATTCGCGTCGGGGATAGGATCGCCTTCCCATGCACGACCGTCTCGAGCGCTACGCCGACCTGATCGTCAACTTCGGCGCGAACGTCCAGCCCGGGCAGATCCTCGACGTCGGCAGCGGCCTCGGCAAGGAAGAGCTCACGCGCGCGCTGACCGCGAGCGCCTACAAGCGCGGCGCCAAGTTCGTCGACGTGAACTATTGGGACCCGCACCTGAAACGCGTGCGCGTGCAGTACGCCGCCGACGACGTGCTCGACTTCGTCCCGCCCTGGTACGGAGAGCGGACGCTGCAACTCGGGGAAGAGCGCGGCGCGACGATCCTGCTCAGCGGCCCGATCGCTCCCCACCTGTACGACGATCTCGACCCCGAACGGCTCGGCCGTGACGTCTTTCCGCGCGTCAAGGAGTGGACGAAGGTGATCAACGAACGCACCGTGAACTGGTGCATCGCTCCGGGCCCTTCGGAAAAGTGGGCGAAGCTCGTGTACCCCGACCTGGAGCCGGCCGAGGCGCTCGAGAAGCTCTGGAAGCAGGTCCTCCACGTCTGCCGGATGGACGACGACGACCCCGAGTCATCGTGGCGCCAGCGCAGCGCAGCGTTGAAGGGAGTCGCGGAGCGACTCACGGAGCGCCGCTTCGACGCGATCCAGCTCGAGGGCGACGGGACCGACCTGACCGTCGGGCTGCTGCCCAGCTCGCGCTGGGCCGGCGGCGCCGAGGAGACCGTCGACGGGATCTCGCACATGGCCAACCTCCCGACGGAAGAGGTGTTCACGACGCCCGACCCCCAGCGTGTCGACGGCTTCGTGCGCGCGACGAAGCCGCTGTACAGCCAGGGGCGCATCTTCGAGGGCCTGACCGTCCGCTTCGAGGAGGGACGTGCGGTGCAGGTCGACGCCGACGCCGGCGCCGAGACGCTCCGCGCGCTCGTCGCGCAGGACGATGGCGGCACGCGGCTGGGCGAGCTCGCCCTCGTCGACCGCGAAGGCCGGATCGGCGCGCTCGACACCGTCTTCTACGACACGCTGCTGGACGAGAACGCCGCCAGCCACATCGCGCTCGGCTCGGCCTATGAGGCTGCCGTCGAGCAGGAGGACCTCGACCGTATCAACCGTTCCTCGATCCACATCGACTTCATGGTCGGCTCCGACGGGGTGGACGTCACCGGCATCACGCGCGACGGCGATCGCGTTCCGGTCTTGCGCGCCTCAGCCTGGCAGCTGTAGCCATGTCCCGGGACAGTCCCGGGACATGTCGCACCGCCCGGACGAGGTCTGCGGCCGCCTCGCCCGGGTCAGCGCGACTGATCAGGCGACGTCCCTCGGTCCTGGGCGATCAGGGGAGGACGCCCGGAGGGAGGACACAGTTTCTTCGCCGGATCTGTGTGTGGGCTGCGGCACCCCACGCCTACCCTTATCGGGGTAGGCCGAGGGAACGCCCAATCCCTCGTTCGAGTGACCGGCGGGACCTAGCCGACGGCCGCGACGATCTCGTCCGACAGGCTGGGGAAGCCGGCCAGGAACTCGGCGCGCTCGCGCTTCAACCGGTCGACGTGCGCGCTGTACTCGTCCATGCGGCCCGTGCGCTCGTACAGCCTGCGCGGCTGGAGCACCTCGTCGTCGTCGATGCCCCGAAGCGCGGCAGCTACGAGGTATCCGAAATCCGGGTCGCGCTCCCATTCGATCGTTCCCTCGGCGATGCCCTTGACGATCGCCGACGAGTGCTTGATGCGGACCTTCTTCGAGCGCTCGTCATCGTCACCGCCGCCGACGCGTCCCGTGTTCAGGAGATACACCTCGAGCGGATGCTCCTCGAGCAGCTCGAGGAAGCGATTGCCCTGCAGGTCGTGCGGCATCGGGAAGAACGGGTTCGTTCCCGGCACGCGCAACGCCTTTCCGGCCTCGTCCGCGCCGCCGGCGGCCGTGCCCTTCGTCTCGCCGAGCATGAAAAAGGCCGCTGCTTGCGGCCCCTCGAGCTTTGCGACGGCAGGGATGACGTTGTCGTTCTTGTTCAGGACCAGCAGGAAGTCAGCGCCTTCGATCTCGCGCTCCGCGGCGGACTCGATCACGCCGAACGGGAACGTCGCGCGGCCGTTCTGGGTGTAGCTCTCGTCGTAGAAGTCGACGTCGTCGCCGTGTTGGGAGACGTTCTCGAGGTACGAGTCAGGCTGCGTCACAGCTCCGTAGATCGTCGGCTCGTCCTCGGGGTTCAGCCCGTACGTCTTCGCGAAGCAGCCGTTCTCGGTGACATAGATGCTGCCGTCGGCCATCCACGCGACAAAGTCGTCCTGCACCGGCAGCGAGCCGTTCTGTCGCGTGAACGTCGTCGTCGTCTTGCCGGTGCCGGAGAGCCCGACGGTGAGGCAGACCTTGTCGCCGCGCTCGGTGGGGATGATCTTGCAACCCGCGTGCAGCGGTAGGCCGCCGCGGTCGTAGACGAGCTTGTTCCACATGCGCAGGCCGCCCTTCTTCGACTCGCCGAAGTAGTCGGAGTTGAAGACGCGGGTGACGCCCTGCTCGAGGTCGACCATGATCAGCCGGTCCTCGGGAAAGCCCTCGGCCTTCAGGTTCGGCGTGTAGACGACGGTCAGCTCGGGCTCGAAGTCGTCGTCCGGCGGGCCGAAGTAGAGCTGCTGCTGCATTCCGGCGATGTTCGCGTTCGCGGCCTCGACGAACAGGCGCGCAGGCGTGCGGAAGTCGGGGTCGTTCCCGATGTAGCCGTCGATCTGCACCATCTCCTGCTCCGCGATGTACTCGTCCTGGTGCTCGGCCCACTTCGCGCCCTCGTCGGTCGTCACCGACTGGTTCTGGCCGTCGGGCTCGTCGGTGACGAGATACGTGGAGCCTTTCGAGCGCGCGAGCACCTCCGTTTGCACGTTGAGGTTCCCGTACTTCGTCGGGCGCGCGGTCCTCATCTTCGCGGCGAGCTCCTTGACCTCCTCAGGGCTTGGATTTGCGATGACGCGCTTCGCCTGCGGAAGCCGGAACAGCATTTTCGCCACGTCAGGACGCTCCTCTCGTCGACGCCGGAACGCCGGGATACTACCCGTCACCCTCGTAACGAAGCCTGATCTCACGCCTATTCGATAGCTTCCTGAGTAGTGGAGGCCAAGCACGATGTCCTCATCGTCGGTGCGGGCTGCGCGGGCATGCGGGCAGCTATCGAGGCGTTCGATGCGGGCGCCGACGTCGCGCTTCTCTCGAAGATCCACCCGGTCAGAAGCCACTCCGGCGCGGCCGAGGGAGGCATCAACGCCGCGCTCGGAAACGCCTCGGAAGACGACCCGGAGACGCACGCGTTCGACACCGTGAAGGGGTCGGACTACCTGGGAGACCAGGACGCGATCCAGATTCTCTGCGACGAGGCGCCGGGCGACGTCTACCAGCTCGAGCACTGGGGCGCGGTCTTCTCGCGGACCGAGGACGGGCGCATCGCGCAGCGCCCCTTCGGCGCCGCCGGCGCACCGCGGACGGCGTATGCGGCCGACATCACCGGCCACGTGCTCGTGCACGTGCTCTACGAGCAGGTGATGAAGCGCGAGATTCCGGCTTACGAGGAGTACTTCGCCTGGAAGCTGGTCATGAACGACGACCGCTGCCAGGGCGTGATCGCGTGGGACCTGCTGAAGGGCGGCTTGAAGTCGATCGGCGCGAAGACGGTCATCCTCGCGACCGGCGGCGCCGGCCGCCTCTACGTCGGCACGACGAACGCGTACTCGTGCACGGGCGATGGCATGGCGCTCGCGCTGGACGTCGGCGTCCCGCTGAAGGACATGGAGATGATGCAGTTCCACCCGACGACCCTCGCGCCGACCGGCGTCCTGATCACCGAGGGCTGCCGCGGCGAGGGTGCCTACCTGCTCAACTCCGAGAACGACCGCTTCCTCAAGCGTTACGCGCCGAACGCGATGGAGCTCGCATCGCGTGACGTCATCTCGCGCGCGGAGCAGACCGAGATCGACGAGGGCCGCGGCGTCGACGGCAACGTGCTGCTCGACCTGCGCCACCTCGGGCCCGACCGGATCCTCGAGCGGCTCCACGGCACGCGCGAGCTGTCGATGACCTTCGCCGGCGTCGATCCGATCTACGAGCCGATCCCCGTCCGCCCGGGTGCGCACTACCACATGGGCGGCGTCGACACGGATGTGTGGGGGCTCACGAACGTGGAGGGCTTGTACGCGGCCGGCGAGTGTGCGTGCGTTTCTGTGCACGGCGCCAACCGCCTCGGCGGCAACGCGCTGATGGAGACGATCACGTACGGCAAGCGCGCGGGCCGGCACGCCGCGGAGTGGGCGCTCGCGAACACGACCGTCGAGGTGCCGCCGTCCACCGAGGCGGACGCGCAGCGCGAGCTGAAGCAGCTGCTCGCCCGCACGCAGGGCGAGCGTCCCTGGAAGATCCGCGACGAGCTGGCGCAGACGATGCACGAGAACTTCGGCGTCTTCCGCCGCGAGGACCAGATGGACCGGCAGGGGGAGATCGTCGCCGCGCTGAGGGAGCGCTTCGAAAGGGTCGTGGTGGAAGACAAGGGGCACGTCTTCAACAACGACCTGACGCAGGCGCTCGAGCTCGGCTTCCTGCTCGAGCTCGCCCAGTGCATGGTCGTCGCGGGCATCGCGCGGAAGGAGAGCCGCGGCGCCCACGCACGGCCGTCAGACTTCCCCGACCGCGATGATGAGCACTACATGAAGCACACGCTCGTCATGCTCGACGACGACGGCCGCCCCGAGCTCGAGTGGCGTGACGTGACGGTCACGAAATGGCAGCCGCAGGAGCGCAAGTACTAGTGACTCTGCGCGGCACCGTTGCCCTCCTTCTACTGGCGCTGCCGCTTGCGGCGTGCGGAGGCACGAGCGACGTGACGTCGCTCGATCCGGTCGCGCAGGCGGCGGACAGGACGACGAGCGTCGCCGGCGCGCACTTCCAGATGAGCGGGCGCATCGGCGACAAGGGCGAGACGATCGCCTTCAGCGGCCCCGGCGAGATCGCGGACCACGGAAAGAGGCTGCACATGCGGCTGTCGCTGCCGGCTTCCGTGCTCGGCGCCGGCGGGCACGGGAATGCGCAATTGGAGCTCGTCGGCTCGGACGGCGCGTACTACCTCCGCGGCGGGCCTTTCGAGCAGATCGCGCCGGGCAAGTGGGTCAAGGTGAAGGACACCGATCCGAGCTTCGACCTCGGCCAGAACGACCCCTCGCAGATGCTCCAGTACCTGCGCGCGACGTCGAATGTGGACGAGATCGGGAAGGACACCGTCCGCGGGGTGGCCACGACGCACTACGCCGCGCGCGTCCAGCTCGACAAGGTCGCCGACCGCGTCTCGCCCCAGGCCGAGCGAGCGCTGAAGCAGGCGACGCACGCGCTCGGGACGAAGGAGATCCCGATGGACGTCTGGGTCGACTCGGACGGTCTGGTGCGCCGCGTCAAGATGGACTGGCACCCGAAGGGCGGGAGCTTCCTGATGTCGCTCGACCTGTTCGACTTCGGGGACGTCAGCGTGGCCGTGCCGGCCGATTCCGACACCGTGGATCTCTCCAACATGCTGGGAGGCGGATGAGCACGCACATCGCACCCGCGCCCGGCTCGAGCACGATCGAGCTGGCGCTGAAGATCTGGCGCTACGACGCGGAGACCGGCGAGAAGGAGCTGAAGCGGTACGAGGTCGAGGCGCCGGACTGGGTGACGCTGCTCGACGTCCTCGACATCGTCAAGGACCAGCAGGACGGGACGCTCGCCTATCGCAAGAGCTGCCGCATGATGATCTGCGGCTCTTGCGGAATGCGCATGGACGGGGCTGCGGTGCTCGCCTGCAAGACGCGCATGTACGACATCGCCAAGTCGGGGCACGAGCCCGTCATCTCGCCGATGGGAAACCTGCCGGTCCTCAAAGACCTCGTCGTCGACATGAACCCCTTCTGGGGGAAGGTTCGCGCCGTCAAGCCGTGGCTCGACCCGGGCTACGACGAGGTCGCCGAGAAGGAACGGATCGTCTCGCAGCAGCAGATGAACGTCATCCACAAGGAGGCCCTCTGCATCATGTGCGGCTGCTGCGTCTCCGAGTGCAATTCGATGGAGTCCGACCCGGAGTTCCTCGGGCCGGCGGCGCTGGCGAAGGGCATGCGCTTCGTCGGCGACGTGCGCGACGAGGACGACGTCGAGCGACTGAACACATACAACGAAGAGCACGGGATCTGGGACTGCACGCGCTGCTACTTCTGTAACGAGCGCTGCCCGAAGGGCGTCGACCCACGTGACGCGATCGCCAAGCTCGGCGCCGAGTCGATCAAGCAGGGAATCGACCACGACATGGGGGCGAAGCACGCGAAGTGGTTCGTGCGCTCCGCCATGACGACCGGCTGGCTGCGAGAGACGGAGCTCGTCCCGAAGACCCAGGGGGTCATCTCCGCGATCAAGCAGACCAAGTTCGCGCTCGGGCTGGCGAAGCGCGGCAAGGTCCCGCCGCCGTTCCCACCGCACGTCGCCGAGCGTGTCGGCGAAGCGCGGGCGCTCTACAACCTCGTCAAGGAGCAGGGGCGCGAGGGCGCACTCGGCATCGTCCAGGGCGAGCACGCCCTCGGGCGGATCGAGTTCACCGAGGAGGCGGGCGCACGCGAGAACGCGCCCGAGATCCAACCCGGCGTCGAGCCGCCGCCTGCAGAAGGATGAGAAAGGTCGCGTACTACAAGGGGTGCCTGGCCTCGCTCTCCGCGAAGGAGCTCGACTCTTCGACCCAGGCACTCGCGCCGAAGGTCGGGCTGGAGCTCGTCGAGCTGGAGACGGTGACCTGCTGCGGCGCGGGTGACATCCACGAGGCCGAGCCCGACTACTACCTCCACCTCAACGCACGGATCCTCGCGTACGCGGAAGCGGCGGGTTGCGACACGCTGCTGACGGTGTGCAACGTGTGCACCCTCAATCTCAGGCAAGCCAACTGGCAGCTGAAGAACGACGACGCGCTCCGGCAGCGTGTGAGCGACAACCTCGAGCGCGTCGGCGTGCCGCCGTACAGCGCCAACGTCGAGGTGCGGCACCTGTTGTGGGAGATCGCCGAGGGCGAGGGGTACGAGCTGCTGAAGCAGTCGGCGCACAAGGGGCTGAAGGGGCTGAAGGTCGCGCCGTTCTACGGCTGCCAGATCCTGCGGCCGTCCAAGCTCCTCGGGTTCGAGGATCCCGACCGGCCGTGGTCGCTCGAGCGGATCATCGAGGCGTGCGGGGGCGAGGCGATCGACTATCCGGCGAAGATCAAGTGCTGCGGCTTCCCGATCATCCAGGCGCGTGAGGAGACCGCGCTCGGCGAGCTGATCCAGCCGATCGAGCAGGCGAAGGAAGCCGGCGCCGACGCGCTCGTCACGCCGTGCCCGCTCTGCCACCTGTCGCTCGATGCGTGGCAGTCGAAGCTGAAGGCGGCGACCGGCCAGGACTTCCAGATGCCGATCCTCCATCTCTCGCAGCTCGTCGGGGTGGCAGCCGGGCTGGAGGAGTCGGAGCTGAAGTTCAAGCGGCACGTCGTGCCGGTCGCGCCCGTGCTCGAGAAGCTCGAAGTCTGAAGCGCGCCGGCGCGTTTGCCGGCGCCGTCGCCGGCGCCGGGGTGGGCTGGGGATGGTTCGAGGCGGGCTGGGTGCGGCTGCGCACGCTCGAGGCCGGGCTCGCCCGACTGCCGCGAGAGCTCGACGGCGTGCGGGTCGCGCATCTGTCGGACTTCCACCTCGGGCTCCCGTCACGCGGAAGTCACGCCGCGCACCGCGCCGTCGAGTGGACGCGCGAGCGGAAGCCCGAGCTCGTGTGCGTCACGGGCGATCTCGTCTCTCGGCCGCGGGGCGAGCGGATGCTGCGCGCGCTCCTCGCCGATCTCGGCGCTGCGTACGTGGTGCTCGGGAACCACGACGTGGAGCACAGCCGCGATCCGTTCTCCCGGTCGGCCGGCCTGAGCGATCTCGCTCCCGCGCACCTGCTCGTCGACGAGAGCGCAACGATCGAGATCCGCGGCAAGCGTGTGCAGATCGTCGGCGTCGATCCGCGGGCGTACCGGCAGGGGCGGTCGAAACCGTGGGAGCTCGTCGACGAGAGCGCCGACCTGCGCATTCTCCTCTGCCACTTTCCCTACGTGCTCGATCTGCTCCCCCCGGCCGCGTTCGACCTCGTCCTCTCGGGTCACATGCACGACGGACAGATCTCGCTGCCGCTCGGGCGCAGGCGGAAGTACCGCTTCGCGCATCCGCACACGCGTTACGCCGCCGGCCTCTACCGGCGTCCGGCCGCGACGATGCACGTCTCCCCGGGGCTCGGCACGACGTTCGTGCCGTTCAGGTTCTTCGCGCGGCCCGAGGCGACCGAACTGGTGCTACAAACCCCGCATTGATGGCCACGATCTCCAGCGACGTCCTGGCGACGTACGCCGCCGACGCGGCGCGCGAGGTGGAGGGAGTGCGCGGCCTCGTGGAGAGCACGCTCCACCGCCACAAGGGCGTGCGCGTGCTGGAGGCCGAGAACGGGGTGCGCATCGAGCTGCACATCGCGGTTGGCTGGGGCACGCCCATCCCGCACGTCGGCCGCGAGATCCAGCGCCGGGTCGCCGCATACCTCGCGCGAATGGCGAGCGTCGAGGCCGAGGCGATCGACGTCGTCGTCGACGAGATAGCGCAGTGAGCGGGCCCCGCGTCACCGGGCTCACAGGCGTGACGCTCCAGGATGCGCCGGTGGTCTGTCACGAGTGCATCTGGTGGCAGACTCGTGCCGGCCGTTCGCTGGACAAGCGGAAGTGGATCGAGCGCGCCGAGACGGAGTGGGGACCGTGGGGCACGGTCTACTACGACGCCGACGGTGGCGTGCTCGGGTCGATGCAGTACGGCCCGGCCGAGCTCTTCCCGCGGGCGGCCGAGCTCCCGGCCGGGCCGCCGTCCGCCGACGCGGTGCTCGTCACCTGCGCGTACCTGGTCGAGCAGTCAGCGCCGTGGGTGATGCAGTCGCTCTTCCTCGCCGCCATCGGCGATGCGCGCGACCGCGGCGCGAAGGCGCTAGAGACGTTCTCGTACCGCTACCGGGAAGGCGAGTCGCAGTACGAGCGCTTCCGGGTGCACAAGACGATCTTCCCCGCAGACTTCCTCGCCGACTTCGGGTTTCGCGCGGTTCGCAGCGCCGGTTTCGTCGAGCTCGCGCGGCTCGAATTCGGCGGCCTCGTGACGGTCGTGGAAGGACGCCGTGCGAAGGTGTTGCGGGTCGTGAAGGACGCGTTCGCTCCTGCCCCGGCGCCCGTACCGCCCGGTCCGTAAGACGCGCGCGTCTAGTAGTTGCGGCGCTCGGACGTGACGTGCGCCGTCAGCGAGGCATTCAGGGCGGAGAGGCTGAAGTCGCGCCGAAAGCGCGTGCCGTACCAGTCGCGGCCGTCGGCATCGCGTGCCCAGCCCATGCGAACGAGGTCGTCGCAGAGGGATTCATAGGCGGCAACGGCCGCGGGCGACTCCTCCACCGTGCCGGTGCTCGGCACTGCGAACCCCGGCGACTCGGCGACGGTCACCTCATCGCCTCTGTGGAACGAACGCGCGTAGAAGACGCCCTGGTCGTGCTCCGTCCAGAGGGCGATCTCGCACGTCCATTGATCCGTCGAGAGGCTTGGCGGACCGGCCCGGCGGCCCTGCGGCGGCGAAGCAGCCTCGGGCGTCGGTTCGACCACGACAGGCTCCTCCGTCTCGTCGGTCTCGACCACGGCGAGCGGCTCGGGCGTGCGCTCGGGCGGAGCAGCCTGAGGCGCGGGTTCCCCGCGCGCCCGCGTGGAATGACCTCCGGCTCGACCTCGCGCAGCGGCTCGCGCTTGCGGCCGAGCACCGAACAAAGGACGAGCAGGATCGCAGACGCTCCGGCGACGTCGCCGATGGACGTGCGCCGGGGCCGATTCGAGTAGGGACTCACCTTCTTCAACTCGACACCACTGACCCCGAAGCGTTCGCGGATTTCCCGCCTCACCTCATGATACGCGCGAATCGTCCGCTGTCGACCGTGCGAATTTCCGGTCTTTCGGCTAGGCGCAACGCGGTGCCGATGGGCCTATCGGCCCATTGACGCATGCCGGATACGTGCGACTCTTATGAGCGACCCGGCTGTGGGCAGGTTTGCGCCTGGAAGACAGTTGGGGCGTGGGTCGAAACCGCGAACTCCGAACCCAAGCTGAGTAGGCAACCATGGAACTGAAAGAAGCCGCACGGCGAATTCTCCGCCAGCACTGGCTGCTCGTCGTCTGCTTCGTGGTCGTCGGCGCCGTGCTCGGGGTCGTCCACGCCGCTCAGCCGACGTCCTACACCGCGTCGACCCGGCTCGTCCTGGGCACGGACGACCCCAAATCCCGGACCGAGTCCGGCTCCATCGCCGACACGGGGAAGGCGATCGCCACGAGCCTCACCCAGGTCCGTCGCGCCCTCGAAGACGCTCACGTCGCCAATCGAAACCCGATCGACGTTGCGAAGAACCACGTGTTCGTGCGAGCGCTCGGGACATCCGGAGTCGTTCAGCTCTCGGTCAGCGACAAGGACGCGAAGATCGCGGCGGCCGTTGCGAACGCGCTCGCGAATCGCGTGATCAGCGTCCGGCGCGACGTCACGACCGGCGAGCTGCAGTCGATCTTGACCGAGCTCGACCAGCGCATCGGCGATCTCAACAAAAGGATCTCCAGCGTCGACCAGGACATCGACCAGCTCAACGTCCAGATTGCTCAAACCGGATCTCCGGCGACCGCCAACTCGCTCCGTGCACAGCGCGACGAAGATTCGCGCCAGCGGGACTTTCTCGCGCAGCAGCGCGCCCTGCAGGAGTCCGAACGCATCACTGTGCTCTCGAACGCCGCTCTCCGCCCGAAGGCGGACGTCATCAGCGCGGCGAGCGTGCCGGAGCAAGCAGACTCGTCGCCGTTCGCTCAGGAGCTCATTCTCGGCGCGTTGCTCGGCCTCGTGCTGGGGATCGGGGCAGCAGGCCTCATCGAGACCTTCAGGCCGACGCTGGTCGGCAGCGACTCGCTGGCGCGGGAGTTCGGCACCCCGCTGCTCGGCGCGATCCCGACCGGGGAAGACGAGCAGCGCGCCCGGCAGCTGTTGTCGCGCGTCGCGCTGCGGCTGCGGCTCGCGTCCGACTCCCTTGGGGTGCACAACGTCGCCCTGGTTGCGGTCGGGCCTGACATCGAGCTCGGGCTGCTTGCGGCAACCCTCGACGAGCTGGCGGCCGACGCGACCGGCCGAAAGGTCGCGCAAGGAGTCGTCGCCGCGGACGGGCTCGCGGCGGGCGGCAGCTCGGCGGCGGCGTCCGGCCGGCAGCAGTTCAGGATCCGTCCCTTCGGGCTCGTGGACGCCCGCCCTGACAACGGCCAGGCCGCCCTCGTGCTCGTCTCGCCGAGCGTGGCGCAGAAGGAGGAGATCGACGAGGTCTCGCATCTCCTGCGCGTCGCGGGAAGCCCTCTGCTCGGCCTCATCACCTACGAGCGCCCGCGCGAGCAGCGCCCGCGTCTCAACCTGACGTCGCTGCGGTCGCGTTGACGAGCGCATCGGGGGGATCTTCGGCGCCCGGGCGCCTGCGGCCGCTCGCGGCATTCACGGTCGACGTCGAGGACTGGTACCAGTCGTGCGTCGACTTCGACGCGCCGATCTCGGAGCGCGTCGTCCGCAACGTCGACCGGATTCTCGCGGTGCTCGACGATTTCGGGGTGAAGGGAACGTTCTTCGTGCAAGGACGGGTCGCCGAGTCGTTTCCGAAGCTCGTCCGCTCCCTCGTCGAGGAAGGGCACGAGATCCAGGCTCACGGCTACAGCCATCGCCCGCTCTACGCCATGAACCGGCAGGAGCTCCGGGAAGAGCTGAAGCGGTCCCACGACACCGTCGAAGACGCGGCCGCCGTCCCGATCACGGCGTTCAGGGCGCAGGACTTCTCGATCACGTCAGACACTCTGTGGGCGCTCGACGTCCTCGCAGAAGTCGGCTTCACGGTCGATTCGTCGATCTTTCCGATGCGCACCCGGCGATACGGGATCCGGGGCTGGCCGCTCGGGCCGCACTACGTCGACGCCGCGAACGGCGCACGACTCCTCGAGGTTCCCGTCGCCGTCTGGGCGCATGGCCGTTGGAGGCTTCCTGTGGGGGGCGGCGGCTATTTCCGGATCGCGCCGGCGAAGTTCCTCGAGCGCGCCCTGTCGTCGGTCGCGCGGCACCGGCCGGCGGTCGTCTACTGCCACCCGTACGAGTTCAATGCGACCGAGCTCCAGGAGTACGGCGACAGGATCCCGGCAAAGCTGAGGCTCTCGCAGGGGCTCGGGCGCCGCTCGTTCGTCGAGCGCGTCCGGCATCTCCTGGGCGTGCTCGAGTTCGGCCGGTTCGACTGGCTGCTCGGTGAATGGGGCTACGCGTGAGGATCGTCTTCCTGACGACGGACGACCGGATCTACCTGCCGGCGTTCTACGAGCGAGTTCTCGCCGAGTACGGCGCGCAAACGGCCGAGGTCTGTGTCGTGCCGCCGCTCTACAAGGGGCAGACGACGAGCCGCGCGGCGTGGCGGTATTACCAGACGTTCGGCCTCGACGGCGTGCGGGGCCTTGCGACGCGGCTTGCCCAGGCCAAGGTGCGAGGTCGCTCGATCGAGGCGGTCTGCAAGCTGCACGAGGTGCGGTGCACGTTCGTCGCCGATGTGAACGCCCCCGCGTTCCTCGAGCACCTGCGCGACCTCGGTACCGACCTCCTCGTCTCGGTGAGCTGCCCGCAGATCTTCAAGCGCGATCTGATCGACCTTCCCGAGCTGGGGTGCCTCAACATCCACGGCGCGGCGCTGCCGCTCTATCGAGGAGTCATGCCGAGCTTCTGGATGCTCGCCAACGGCGAGCACGAGGCCGGGGTCTCGATCTACTTCGTGAACGAGAAGATCGATGCCGGCGAGCTCTGCGGCCAGCGGATCTTCGCGATCGAGCCCCACGAGACGCTCGACGCCTTTCTGCGACGCTCGAAGGCAATCGCGGCCGACCTGCTGATCGAGGTGCTCGGCAAGCTCGAGGGCGGAGAGCTGTCGCGGGAGGCGCTCGACCTCAGTCAAGGCTCGTACTACTCATGGCCAGACCCCGATGCGGTGCGCCGCTTTCGCGCGGCCGGGCGGCGACTATGGTGACGAACGTGGGCTCGGCCGACTACGCGGTCGTCGGCGCGGGGCTCACCGGCCTGGCGACCGCGCTCGCGCTCAAGCGGGCGGAGCCCGACGCGCGCGTCGTCGTTGTCGAGAAGGAGCTCGGGCCCGCGCGCCACCAGAGCGGACGCAACAGCGGCGTCATCCACTCCGGGATCTATTACAAGCCGGGGAGCCTGAAGGCGAAGTTCTCGGTCGCGGGTGCGCGCCGCCTCCTCGACTTCTGCGACGAGCACGGGATCGACTATGAGATTTGCGGAAAGGTGATCGTCGCGACCGACGAGGGGGAGCTTCCACGGCTGGCCGCGCTCGAGGAGCGGGCGCGCGCCAACGGTGTCGATGTCCGGCGACTGACCCCGGACGAGCTGCGCGAGCGCGAGCCCGCCGTCCGGGCGGTTGCCGCGCTTGCGATTCCGGGAACCGGGATCGTTTCGTTCCCCCAGGTCGCCGAGGCGATGCTGCGCGTGCTGCTCGAGGCCGGCGCCGACGTTCGCTTCGACACTCGCGTGACGGGAATTCACAACGGCGGCGCCGAGATCGTCGCCGAGACGACGCGGGGTGACCTCAGCGCGCGGTTTCTCGTCAACTGCGCCGGCCTCCATGCCGATCGGCTCGCCCGCCTCGACGGAGTCGTCCCGCCCGCCCGGATCGTCCCGTTTCGCGGGGAGTACTACGTGCTGCGCGAAAACAAGCGGCACCTCGTTCACAACCTCGTCTACCCGGTGCCGGATCCCGCCTTTCCCTTCCTGGGCGTCCATCTGACCCGCGCGATCGACGGCTCCGTGCACGCCGGGCCGAACGCCGTGCTGAGCCTCAAGCGGGAGGGCTACCGCAAGCGCGACTTCAACCTCGTGGACGCGCTCTCCGCAACGACCTATCGTGGCTTCTGGCGCCTCGCGGCCAGGCATGGCGGCGAAGGAATGCGCGAGGTGCACAGGTCGATCAGCAAAAGCGCCTTCGTCCGCTCGCTCCAGCGCCTCGTTCCCGAGCTGGACAGGGAGGACGTCGAACCGGGCGGAGCGGGCGTTCGGGCTCAGGCGCTCCTACCGGACGGCCGGCTCGCCGACGACTTCTTGATCGTGCGCGGCACGCGGTCGCTGCACCTGCTCAATGCTCCCTCGCCCGGTGCGACCTCGTCGCTCGTCATCGGTGAGACGCTCGCGCAGCAGATCCGCGACGGCAGCGCGAATCCCACACTTCAGTCTAGGACTTTATAGGTTTCGGTACACAAACCTGCCGAGGTCCGTATATTGCGGACACCGGGGAATCGGAGGACTTCACAACCATGCGGCCATGGACACTTGTCACAGGTGGAGCCGGCTACGTCGGCTCGATCGTCGTAGACGAACTGCTCGAGCGCGGTCATCGCGTTCGCGTGCTCGATTCGCTGTTGCACGGCCCCGTCCCCTCGCTCCTGCGGATGTGGGGCAGGGAGGACTTCGACTTCGTGCACGGCGACGTTCGCGATGCCGATGCCCGGCGGGCGGCCCTTCGCGACGTCGGCGCGGTCGTGCATCTCGCAGCCATCGTCGGCGACCCGGCCTGCTCGCGAGAGCCTGACGAGGCGCGCTCCGTCAACCAGGAGGGGACGCATGAGCTCCTCGACGACGCGACGGATGCCGGGGTGCAGCGCCTCGTCTTCGCCTCGACCTGCAGCAACTACGGGAAGATGGCGGACAGCTCGATGCTGGCGACCGAAGAGTTCGAGCTTCGGCCGGTCTCGCTTTACGCCGAGACGAAGGTGGCGGCCGAGCTGGATGTTCTCTCGCGCAGTTACAACGGGCTCAAGACTTGCTGCCTCCGCTTCGCGACCGTGTACGGGGCGTCGCCGCGGATGCGCTTCGACCTGACGGTCAACGAGTTCACCCGGGACGTTTGCCTCGACCGCGACCTCGTTGTGTCCGGCGAGCAGTTCTGGCGGCCGTACGTCCACGTTCGCGACGCGGCTCGCTCCGTTGTCCTGGCGCTCGAGGCGCCCAGCGAGCTCGTTGCCGGCGAGGTCTTCAACGTAGGCATGACCTCCGAGAACTACCGCAAGCTCGACCTCGTCGAGTTCCTCCGCGAGCGAATCCCGCAGATGCAGGTGGAGTTCGTTCATCGCGACGAGGATCCGCGCGACTACAAGGTCAGCTTCGACAAGGTCAACCAACGGCTGGGGTTCGGCGCACAGCGTTCGGTGCTCGACGGCATCGACGAGGTCATCGGGCTCGTCCGCAGCGGGATGCTCGGCGATCCCGATGCCGACGTCTACCGCAACTGAGCCGCTGACCTAGCTGTAGTTCCCAATGAGGTTGTTCAGCCGTGATGCGGGCGGTTGGTGGCTGAGGCTGCCGTGGGGCGTTGGTGGTTGTAGCGGTCGAGGTCGGGCGTGAGTGCTGCGGTTCGTTCGGCTGAGCTGCCGTAGATGCGTGCGTAGGCGCAGCCGTTGAGCATCGTGCGGATGAAGCGTTCGGCTTTGAGGCTTCTATGGCTGTCAAGTCATCCCTGATGCCTCGAGCATTCGGACGAGGCGACGGGCGAGGTAGCGCTTGAGGCAGCGGTTGATGT
>MNJC01000032.1 GCA_001920085.1 Actinobacteria bacterium 13_1_20CM_4_69_9 | reverse complement strand
GACGAGCGGGACGTTGTCGTGCCAGCGGATCTCCTGCTCGCACGACATGCACGCCGACGGCGGGCGCACGATCGAGCGCCGCAACGGCACGCGCGCGGCGACCACGTTCAGGAAGCTACCCAGCGCGAGGCCCGGGGCGAATGCGACGGCGGCGAGAGCAAAGGTCACGGTTACCCCGACCCGTAGGCCGGCTGCTCGGGGTAGCCGGAGGTGTTGGGATTGCCGGGCGCGCCGAGCGGCAGGTCTGCAAGCCCGGGCAGCGGCTTCATCTGCACGCTCTGGCCGAGAGTCAGCGTGTTCGTGATGATCGGCCCTTCCGTCTGAGCGGACTGCCCGAGCGACACGTTCCCTTCGGAGAAGATCGCGCCCTGGAAGTAAGAGCTCTGGTTGAGAGTGACACCGCCGTGTGCCACGAACATGAACATCGATGTTGCCGGCGTCCAGGCGGTGAAGTCGCACGAGCTGCCGTTGTACGCCGCAGTGTCGTGCACGGTGTCCCACCCGCAGAAGACACCGTTGTTCGAGAGCGACACCGTCCCGGAGACGTACATCGCCATCGTCCCACCGAGGCCGTCGGAACCGCCGGAGCCCGAGGGGTGCGTCCCGTACTTGTTCACGCCGCGGTACTTCACGACCCCGTTGATCGTGACGTTCCCGTCGATGAAGACCGTCCCGCGGACGCTGAGGACGTGAGACGAGGCGTCCCAGTCGAGCTCCCCGATGACGGAGCCGTTCGTATTCTTCGTCTGGCACGTGTAGTTCGTGCCGGGAGTGAGGTTGAACGCAGTCGTCAGGCTCGTGTTACGTGTCGTGTCGTTGTCGAAGGTCGTCGGGGCAAGCCCACCGGCCGCGCACGGGCTCAACCTGCTGATCGTCGCCGTCTGGTAGCTGTTGTCCCAGTCGGAGCTCGTCAGCGACGGCGCGGCGATCGCATCGGCCTGCGAGGTGTAGCCGCCGGACTTGACGTAGAAATAATCGCTCCCGCTCGGCGGCCGCTGGCAGGTATGCGCCGTGTTCGTGACCGCCCCGGTCGCACAGCCGCCGCCGATCTTCGCCGAAGTGACCTCCTGAAGCGGCGAGGACTGCCCGACGCCCTTCGAGGCGCCCGAGAGCCAGACGACCTTGCCCCGAACCTCCAGGAGGACCGGGTCGGCGGCGTTCGTCTCGCTGATCGAGGACGAGTTCTTGAAGCAGAGGTTGCCCTCGGTGTACAGCGACGACGTGAGCGCCGTCGTCTGGTCGAGGGTGATGTTGCAGACGCTCGACGTCGTGTCCTTGACGAACACGTAGTTCCAGGCAGGGGTGACGTTCTGCTGCGAGGCGCGCGCGCGGATGTGGACGACGACCGTCAGCGTCTTCGTCGCGGGTCGGGAGGCGAACGCGTTGCGCGTGACGGTTCCCGTCGAGGTGATCGTCCAGTTGGCAGTGCTCGTATCGAGCCAGCCCCAGACCGTGACAGCGCCGCCGTCCAGCGTGTACGTGAGCGGGCTGCAGGTGTTGCCGAGCAGGGCCGCGCCGGTCGGGTTGGCGGGCGGGCTCGCGCAGTCGGCAGGCTGATCCTGCCCGTGCGGGTGCAGCAGGTGTTGGTCGTACGGGTTCTTCGCCGACAGCAGCGCGTTTGCATTCGAGATGCCCGCCTCGGCCAGGTCGTAGGCCGAGACGCGGTTCTTCGACATGTCCGAAGCGCGGCTGCTCGAGGATGCGGCTTCGATGACGGTGATCACCGTCATCGAGAAGACCACGGTCACAGCGAGCGCGATCACGAGCGCGAAGCCGCTCTCGTCCTGTCGCGCTCGGCGTAGTCTCGCGATCATCGCTAGAGCCTCGTGCTGTTCCGGAGGAAGATGGTGTCCGTCAGCTCGTAGGCGTCGCGGCTCGACCCCTTGTTGCTGACGAGGAAGTCGACGCGTAGCGAGGCGAGGCAGGTGCAGCCGACGGCGTGCAGGAACTGCGGGAACGCGGCTGCGCTGGTGAGGTAGTCGGCGACCATCGTGCCGCTCGCGCCGCAGGTGCTTCCCGGCTGGCGGTAGAGGCGGAAGCGGCTCGTGAAGCCCGTGACGGCGACCGTGCACCAGCTCGTGTCGCCCCCGCACCCGGAGGGCAGCTTCAGCGTGATCGAGCTCGTGGTGTACCCAGCGGCCAGGTCGCTCGCGCAATGGACGTCCTTGCGGACCTTGTCCATCGCCAGCCGGGTGCCGAGCTGCGCCTGGAAGCGGTTGTCCTGGTCGATCTGCGCCTTCGAGCCCGAGACGAAGATCTGCGTGATGCCCGAGAAGACGATGCTCATGATCACCATCACGGTCAGCATCTCGACAAGGCTGTAACCGGCCTCTCCCCTGAGGCGCGAACGCAGGCGCTCGATCACTTGCTCCTCGCTTCGACCTCCGCGAGGGCGGCGATCGCGACGCGTTCGCTCTTCCGTCCGAGGCCCCAGCGCTGCTGCGCGGCCCGGTCGGCGGCGATCAACTCGCGGAGCGCTTGCGCGCCGTGCCACCACCCGAACCTGGCGCCGGTGACGATCCAGCTGTTCTGGTAGAGGAAGCGACGCACGCTCGCCGGCGTCTTGCGGTGCGAAGCGACGAACGTCGAGAGCAGGTGCGCGCGGCGCGGGAGCGGCATCTCCTTCTGCGGCTCTTTCGGCGCGCCGTCGACCACGAAGTCGGGCGTGCGCGTGGCGCGCTTGGCCGTGGCCGGCGCGGGCTTCGCGGCCGGCTTCGGAGTCGCGGGCGTGGGCGCGGGTGCCGGCGTCGCCTTGGGAAGACCGACCGGCTGCACCGACGTGCCGAAGTACGGCGAGACGTCCTCCGGCTCGCCCTGCTCGGGGTACGAGGTGCGCTCGAGCGTGACGGTGATCGTCGGCGCGCCGGTGTCCTTGAGCTTCGTGCCGGCCGCCGGCGACTGCTTCGCGACCTTGTTCGCGGCGTAGCCGTGGACGCCGCCGACGACCTTCCAGGCCAGTCCGGCGTCCTCGAGCGTGCCCTTTGCGAAGACGAATGCCTGGCCCGCGATGTCAGGGACCGTGACCGTCGGCGGGGCGACGGGCGCCGGCGCACCCTGCGGGACCGCGGCCATCCGCTTCGCGGCGCCGACGGCGAGCGTCGCGCTCGCGAGCAGCAGGACGAGCCCCACGATCGCAAGGCGCGGCAAGCGAGTGGCTATCCGCAGAGCCATGCTCCGGCAATCGGCAGAAAACGGCTTGAACTCAACCCCCGGAGCGGGTGAAGGCGACCACGGCATCCCCCGTCTCAGGGACGACGGTGAAGACCCTCGCGGGCGCGGGCGGATCGCCGGCCAACTCGAGCGGCGTCGGGGCGTCCTGCCAGCGGAACGCCTTGCCGGCGAAGCTCTGGAACCAGGGCTGGTACTGCGGCCAGCCGGTGGCGGGCTGCAGCTGGAGGTGGAGGTGCGGCCCGGTCGCATGGCCCGTCATGCCGACCAGCCCGACCTGCGTACCGGCGGCCAGCGAGACGCCGTCCGAGATCGACGGATAGAGCACCGCGAGGTGGCAGTACGTCCACGTCTGGCCGTCCTCCGTGCGGACCGTCATGCCGATGCCACAGCGCGCGTCGGCCTCGTGCCAGGCGTTCAGCACGACCGCGTTCGAGAGCGCATAGACGGGCGAGCCCTGAGGCGCGGCGATGTCGACGGCCGGATAGTCGTGATGTGTGTGCGCAGCCGAAACGACCTCGGGGCCGCCGCCGACCGGGAACACCCAGCGGCCGCTGTAAGACGGCGCACCCATCAGCGAGCCGACCGCCGGCGTGAAGGACGGCGCCTCGGCCTTCTGCTGTGCGTCCCGCAGGCCCGACTGCGCCTGCTCGAGGTCGGCCTGCGCGGCATCGACCGCCGAACGGACGGCGTCGAGACGCACGTCGAACTGCACGGCGCGGCGCTGGGCAGCAAGCCTGTCGGACAGGAGCGCCGCCTCGTCGATGCTTGCGTGCAGTCGCGCCGACTCGCCCCGGAACTCGCGCTGCCGGCCCTGTGCGGCGCCGAGAACGCGGTTGGCCGCGACGACACGAGCGCGCGCCGCGCCGAGCGCCTGCTGGAGCTGCTGCAGGTCGGCCGTCTGCGCGACCGTGCCGTTGCCGTACACGCGCGCGAGGTCGAGGACCTCCCGCACGTACCAGTCGGCGTGGTTGTACGAGAACACGGCGCGGGAGATGTCCGACTGACCGCCCGAGGCGGCGAGATAGCGCGCGGCGGCGTAGACCGCGTCTGTCGGGTTCCACGGATCCGCGATCCCGTCGCCGTTCGCATCCACGCCCCAGCGCAGCCAGGTCGAGGGCATGAACTGCATCCAGCCGATCGCTCCGGCCGAGCTCGGCCCCATGTTCTCGCCGAAATTCGACTCGACCTTGTTGATCGCTGCGAGCACGTTCCAGGGGATGCCGTACGCCGCACCGGCGCGCTGCCAGAGCTCGTGGAGCTGCGCCAGGTCGAGTCGCTGAGTGAGGGCGGGCGGGGTCGTGAACGAGGCCGGCACGGAGATCGCGCCCGGGCTGTTCGGGACGGACACACTCGGCAGCGCGACGGCGCCGGCCGTGCGCGGGCTCGACGACACCGTGAAGCCGAGGATGGCCGGCTGTGCCTGGGCGGCGCCGGCGAGCAGGAGGAGCGCCGCGGCCGCAACGACGACGAGGCGCATCAGTCTCCGGCTTGGGCGAGGCGGAGCTGCGGGACTTCGGGCTCGGGATCCGGCTCGGGCTCCCGAGCCGGAGGCTCCTCGACGGGCTTCGTGGCGACGCGATGCTGCTTGAGCGCGCGCTCGACGGCGACCATGAAGTCGTGGCGGTTGGTGGCGGCGTTCGCGGCCGTCTCCTGGTCGACGACGCCGTCGATCACGAGATCGATCAGCGACTGCGTGAATGTCTGCATGTCGAAGAAGGCGCCCTCGTCGATGGCGTCCGTGATCGCCTCCGGCTTGTTGTCGCGGATGAGGTCGGCGATGCGCGAGTTGTTCACCATCACCTCGACAGCGGCGACGCGGCCGCCGTCGATCCGCGGCAGCAGCCGCTGGCTGATGACGCCGCGCAGCACGCCCGCCATCACGGAGCGGATCATCTGCTGCTTCGTCTCGGGGAAGAACTCGATCATCCGGCCGAGCGTCTCGGCCGCGTCGACGGTGTGGAGTGTCGAGAGGACGAGGTGTCCCGACTCCGCGGCCTGCAGGGCAGTCTGCGCCGTCTCGGCGTCGCGCAACTCGCCGATCAGGATCACATCCGGGTCCTGCCGGAGCGCCCGACGGAGGGCCTGCATGAAGTCCGTGGTGTCGAGGCCGATCTCGCGCTGGTTGACGATGCAGGACTGGTCGGTGTGCAGTACCTCGATCGGGTCCTCGATCGTGACGATGTGCTGGTGCCGCGTCTTGTTCATGTGGTCGATCATCGCGGCGAGCGTCGTCGTCTTTCCGGACCCGGTCGCGCCGGTGACGAGCACGAGACCGCGGTGCTCCTCGGCGAGGCGGCGAACGCCCGCGGGAAGGTTGAGCATCTCGAAGTTCGGGACGTTCTTCGGGATGACGCGGAACGCAAACGAGATGTGGCCGCGCTGCCGGAACGCGTTCACGCGGAAACGCGGAAGGTCTTCCTCCTGGTAGGCGATGTCGAGGTCACCGGTGTCGTGGAACGCCGCGAGGCGCTCGGGCGCGCGCTTGCCTACGACCTCGAGCACGACCTCGGCGTCGCGGTCGGTGACGAGCGGCGCCTCCTCGAGCGGGCCGAGCGAGCCGTCACGCCGAAGGATCGGCGGGACGCCGACCTTCAGGTGGATGTCGCTCGCGCCGAGCTGGACGGCGCGTCGGAGCAGGAGATTGAGTTCCATACGGACACCCGTGCATCGGCATGTCCGAGTGGTGTCTTTAGGCGGCGCGCGCGAGGGTCTTGATGGCCTTCATCGCCGTCAGTCCTGCGCCCTTCGCCTCGCCGGGATGGGCGACCTCGCCGAGGATCAGCTTCTCGAGCACGCGCCATGTGACGGGCAGCCGCATGATGGCGAAGACGGCTCTCGGGAAGCGGTCGAGCGCCTTCTTTGCGCCCCAGCCGGCCGACGACAGCGGGTCGAGCCGTTCGTGGACAGCCCGCTCGTAGCCGGGGATGTCGCCGGCGATGATCTGCTCGGCAGCGAGCTTGCCGCTGACGAGCGCCTCGTAGATCCCGTCGCCGGAGACGGGATCGAGCACGCCGGCCGCGTCACCGACGACGAGCGCGCGCCCGTTGGCGAGCTTCGTCCCGGGGCGCCGCATCGGCAGCCGGTGCCCGCGCAGATTCGTGAGCTCGTCCAGGTCGACGCCGTAGTGGTCGCACAGCGACCTGAGGTGTGCGCGCAGGCGCGGCCCTTCGGTGCCCCAACCGCCGACGCCGACGTTGACGTGGTCGCCTTTGGGGAAGATCCAGCCGTAACCGCCCGGCAAGGCCGCGAGCTCGAGCACGAGCATGCCGCGCCATTCGCCGTGCGGGAGGCGCTCGTACGGGAGGTTGCCTTCGAGCGCGACGCCGTTGACGATGTCGCCGCCGAGGCCCAGCGTCTTGGCCGTGATGCCGTTCGCACCGTCAGCGCCGACCAGCCCGCCGACCTCCACCGGCCGGCCGTCGACACGGATGCGGCGGTCGGACTCGATCTCGACGCGCACGCCGTCACGGAAGACGGCGCCGGCTTCGACGGCCTGCTCCACGAGGAACTCGTCCAGCCGGCGGCGCTGCGTCATCAGACAGAGCACGTGCTCCGACTCCCTGTTCATCACCCGGCCGTACTTCAGGCGGCAGCGGACCCGCGTGACCCGGTCCTCCACGACAGGCTCGATCGAGAAGGGAAGTTGGTGCACCGCGCGCATCGTCAGGCCGCCCCCACAGGGCTTGTCGCGGGGGAAACCGCTTTTGTCTATTAGTAAGACGCGCGCGTGCGCGCGCGCGAGGCGGTACGCGGTCGTCGAGCCGGCCGGCCCGGCGCCGACCACCGCGACGTCGAATTTCTCCACAAGGCGGAGGCTACAATGCGCCCTCCGCTCAAGGGGGTGTGCCCGAGCGGCCAAAGGGAACGGGCTGTAAACCCGTCGGCTCAGCCTACGGAGGTTCGAATCCTCCCGCCCCCATCTCGCCCTCCCACAGGCGTGAACTTGCTATCGACTAGGCGGCTTCCGCCTCCTGCATGAACGAGGAGACGACCTCGAGGTAGCGGTCGGTCTCCTCGAGCACAGGGGTGTGGGAGCTGTTCTCCATGACCACCTCGCGCGCACCGTTGATGCCGGCCACGAGCTCGGCGGCGATGGGCTCCGTACACATGTCGTAGCGGCCGCGCACGACGAGCGTCGGAACGTCGATCTCGTGTAGCCGGTCGCGCGTGTCCCAGCCCTTGAGCGCGCCGGTCGTCATCCACTCGTTCGGGCCCTGCATTGCGCGATACACGTCCGGTGCGCGGCCCTTCGCCATCGCCTCGAGCTCCGGACGCGGCTGCGGGCCGCGGTAAAAGTGGCGGTCGAAGTACGCCTCCATGGCTTCTTCGTACTCCGGGTCGTCGAAGGTCCCCGCCGCCTCGTGGCGGTCGAGCACCTGCACGACATCCGGCGGCAGCTGCAATTTCAGCTTCAGCTGCTCCTCGTTCCAGAGCGCGAGGTTCGCGAGCGTCGAGCTGAGGATCAGCGACACGATCCCCTGCGCACCGGCGAGGACGTGCTCCTGCGCCAACATCCCGCCCCACGACGTGCCGAGCAGATGGATGCGCTCCAGCCCGAGCTGGTCGCGCACCGCCGCAACCTCGTCGCGAAAGACGTCGACGTTCCACTCGATGTCGGTCGGGCGGTCCGACTTGCCGCACCCGATCTGGTCGTAGAGGACGACGGGCCGCTCGGACCCGAGCGCCTCGAGCGGCCCGAAGTAGTTGTGCGTCGAGCCGGGCCC
>MNJC01000075.1 GCA_001920085.1 Actinobacteria bacterium 13_1_20CM_4_69_9 | reverse complement strand
GCGGTTCCGCCGCGGCGGCGCCTATCTGATCCCGCACGGCTCGTTCGACTGGAGCGAGGACATCGGCACCCGTTACGTGCCGGAGCTGGAGCCGTCGGACGATCCCGACGCGTGGCATCCCGAGGACGAGCTCTTCGTCCCGCTCGAGGACTCCGAGGGCCGGATGCTCGCGATCTTCTCCGTCGGGGAGCCGCGCAGCGGCAGGCGGCCGAACGACGCCGAGCTGGAAGTGCTGTGCGCGCTCGCCGCACACGCGGCGATCGCGATCGAGACGGCGCAGCACTCCGAGCGCACGGCGCGTCACCGCGCGAGCCTGGAGCAGCTGCTCGAGGTCTCGTCGACGCTCACCGCGGCGCAGTCGACCCAGGCGATCCTCGAGACGGTGTGCCGCGGCATCCACACGGCGCTCGGGTTCCACAAGGTGTCGATCGAGCTCGTCGACAGCGAGACGGGCCTGCTGAGATCGCGTGCGTCCTCGGGCTGGGCACCCGACGACCCGGCCGTGTTGCGCGCGGTGCCGTTCGACCCGATGCGGGCGATGTTCGATCCGGAGTTCTCCGTTTCCGGCTGCTACCTCGTCCCGGGCGAGGCTGCGCGCGAGCGCATCGGCGCCGAGCACGTCAAGTACAGGTCGCAACGCAACGGGCGCGGCCCTCATGCATGGAGCCACCACTGGCTGCTCGTTCCGCTCTACGACCGAAACGGGGAGGAGATGGGCTTCATCTGGGCCGACGACCCCGAGGACCGCCTGATCCCGTCGGCCGAGCGCCTGCAGGCGCTGCGCGTCTTCGCGAACCAGGCGACGACGGCGCTGTACGCGGCCGAGCAGTTCGAGCAGATGCGGTTCCTCGCCGACCACGACCCGCTCACGACCCTCCTCAACAGGCGTTCGTTCGTGCAGCAACTCGACGCGGAGGTCGCGCGCAGCCGCCGCTACGACCGTCCGCTCGCGCTCGTCATCTTCGACCTCGACGAGCTGAAGGCGGTCAATGACACGCAGGGACACGCCGCAGGCGACGAGGCGATCAGGCGCGTCGCCGACGCTCTCCGCGCGACCATCCGCAGCGGCGACAACGCGTTCCGCATCGGCGGCGACGAGTTCGCGGTCATCCTCGCCGAGGCGAGCGAGCAGGACGCCGCGGCCGCCGCTCAACGCATCGCCGACCAGCTTCAGCTCGCGGCGAGCTTCGGCGTCGCGGTCTCCACGTCCGACTGCGAGGCCGGGGCGCTGCTGCGCGAGGCCGACGATGCGATGTACCGGATGAAGCGCCGCAACCGCGCGCGCGAGCTGCGCGCGACCCACGGGGACGACCTCAGCGCGGTGGTATGAGCTCCGTCCGGAGCTCGTGGCTCTCGTCGGGCAGCCGCGCCTCGTAGTAGATCCGGTAGCTCCCGTCAGGGAGCGGCAGGACGTCGAGGTAGCGCGCGTCGACCGCCGCCTCCTCGTTGGTCTGCTCGAGCTCGCCCGGGCGCCTGCCGGTGAGCCGTGCGAGCCCGATCCGCTCGAACCAGTTCTCCTCGCGGTCGTCATCCGGTCCTCCTCGTCGGGAACGTCGAGCGCGTGGCAGCAGATCCACGCCTCCCAACCGCCGCCCGGCGTGCGGCGGACGAACGGATCCTTGACGCCCGTGTTCTCGTCGCCCGGAAAGACGGTGCGCGCCTCGACGTTTGCGAAGTCGGCCGGGTCGTCCGCCTCGAGGACGTCGATCCACCAGTGCTTGCTCGGTGCCGGCGCAGCCGGGCAGACGTAGAGGCGCCAGCGACCGTCGTCGGTGCGGACGAGCGACGGCTTCTCGAGCGACTGCGCGTCGAAGCGATCCTGCTCGATCGTGCAGACGGTCGTCAGGCGCTCGCCGTCCACCGAGCGTGCGACGACGTTGGAGCCTCTGCCCTGAGCGCCCGTGCGGACGCGATACGCGATCACGTACGTGCCGTCGTCGTCCAGCGCCGCATGGGAGGAGCCGGCCCACCAGCCGACGCCGGAGCCGGGCGCAGGCGCGGCGACGGCGGCCGGCGCGCTTCCGGGCAGCGGGAAGTCAGGCAAAGTCGATCACGCTCCGGATCCCGTCCTGCGCCTCCATCAACTCGAATCCGCGGTTCACGTCGTCCAGCACGAGCTTGTGTGAGACGAAGGCGTCGACGTCGATCTCGCCCGCCAGGTAGCGGTCCACGAACTCGGGCACCTGGTCGCGTCCCTTGACACCGCCGAACGACGAGCCCGCGACGCGCCGCCCGGTGATCAGGAGCCGTGGGACGACGTCGAGCGTCTCGCCCTTGCCGGCGACGCCGCAGACGGTCGCCAGGCCCCAACCCATGCGTGCCGCTTCGACGGCCTGGCGCATCACCTGCACGTTGCCCGTGGCCTCGAACGTGTAGTCGGCGCCGAAGCCGTCGGTCAGGTCGAGGATCTCCTGCACCGCGTCGGCTCCGCCCTTGATCGTGTGAGTCGCGCCCTGGCCGCGCGCGAGCTCGAGGCGCTCGTCCGAGAGGTCGACGCAGACGATCCGATCCGCGCCCTCGAGCCGGCAGCCTGCCACCGCACCGAGGCCGACCATCCCCGCGCCGAAGACGACGCACGTCGAGCCCGGCGCGACCTTCGCCGTGTTGATCGCCGCGCCGAGGCCGGTCGAGAGCCCGCAGGCGAACAGGCAGGCGCGGTCGAGCGGGGCCTCGGGATCGATCTTCGCCAGCGCGATCTCGGGCATGACGGTGTACTCCGCGAACGTCGACGTGCCCATGAAGTGGCGGATTGGCTCGCCCTCGCGCGAGAGGCGCGTCGTGCCGTCCGGGAGGTGGCCCTGGTTCTGCTGCTCGCGGATCGCCAGGCAGAGGTTCGTCCGGTGGTCGCGGCAGTGAATGCACTCGCGGCACTGCGGCGAGAAGAGCGTCACGACATGGTCGCCCGGCGTGACGTCGCGCACGCCCTCGCCGACGCGCTCGACGACGCCCGCGCCCTCGTGACCCAGCACCGTCGGGGCGTAACCCGACGGGTCGGCGCCGGACGCCGTGTACAGGTCGGTGTGGCAGACGCCGCAGGCTGCGAGGCGCACCAGCACCTCGCCCGCCTGCGGCTCCGCCAGATCGAGCTCTTGCACCTGGAGCGGTGCGCCGAACTCCTCGAGCAGGGCCGCGCGGATCCTCACGCGGCGATTCTCCTACATCGTCGTGGCCGGCTCGTACGTCGCAGGTCGCAGGAACATCAGGATCGACACCACGAGGATCCACGCGAGGAACAGGAACTGCGGGAAGAACACGATCGACGCGAGCGAGAGCACGCCGATCACGATCCCGAGCCACCCCGCCCAGGTCGGCCACGACCCGCGGGACATGAATGCGTACGACGCGGCGATGATCATCGCGGCGAGGCCCGCGGCCCCGCTTGCGTGTACCACCCAGCCGACGTCGTCGGCGGCATGGATCAGCTCCGGATAGACACGGTGCTGGTACGTGTCGTCGCTCATCGTCCGGATGCCGTCGTTGACTGCGACGGCGACGAGCGCGAGCGCACAGTAGATGCCGCCGCCCAGCCCGATGACGCCGGTGAGGATCCCGTCGCGGTCGCCGGCACCGACGGCCCGCCGCAGCGCGGCGACGAACCACAGCAGGAAGAAGATGCTGAGCCCGATCAGGATCCAACCGAAGTTGACCTGGTTGCGGTGACCGCTGTCGGAGTACCACTTGATCACGGTCGCCGGCGGATCGTCGCCACCCTTGGCGCCGGTGAAGAGCACGATCGTGCCGACGACGAACAGCAGGACGTAGACCGCCCCTGAAAGCGCCGCCCACCGGGCAAAACCGGTGCGCGGACGTCCAGCAACCGCAGCTTCCATTCACGCCTCCTGGTCGAAAGGATGAGAGCGAGTCAGACTCTGACGCGTGCTTCGGACGCGCTTCACCGAGACGGTCGGCATCGAGCATCCCGTCGCGTCCGCCGGAATGGGTGGCGGGGCGACGAGCGGCGAGCTGGTCGGCGCGGTGTCGGAGGCGGGAGGGCTCGGCGTCCTCGGCGCGTCGTTCCTGCAGCCGGACGACGTGGCCGACATGGTTCGGCGCGCCCGCGAGCTCACCTCCAAGCCGCTCGGCATCAACCTGCTGCTGCACGCGATGGAGGACCGCGTCGAAGAGACGCTCGCGCTCGAGCCCGAGATCTTCTCGACGGCTTGGGCGCGCGACGACCAGGACCTCGCCGCCATCTTCGCGAGGGCGCACGAGCGAGGCTGCAAGGTGATGCACATGGTCCCGGTTGTCGAGGACGCGGTGCGCGCCGCCGACGCCGGGGCCGACGTCATCGTTGCTCAGGGCAACGAAGGTGGGGGACACATCGGCGAGATCGCGAGCACCGTGATCGTGCGCCAGGTCGTCAAGGCCGTCTCGCCGCTGCCCGTGCTCGCCGCAGGAGGATTCGTCGACGGCGCCGGCCTCGCGGCGGCGCTCGCGCTCGGCGCCGACGGCGTACTGCTCGGCACGCGCTTCCTCGCCACAGACGAGGCGCCGGTGGAGCAGGCCTACAAGGACGCGATCGTCGCGAGCGACGGGACGGACACGGTGGTGACGACCCTCTCGGATTCGCTCAGCGGCCGGGACTGGCCGGGTGCGTGGGCGCGGCTGAAACGGACACGCTTCGTCGAGCAATGGCTCGGCCGCGAGCCCGAGCTACGGCGACGCCGCGCGCGGCTGTGGGAGGAGGTCGCCGCTTTCCAGGAGTCGAACGCCGACGACGGCCTGATGTGGATCGGACAGTCGGCCGGCCTGATCGACTCGGTCGAGCCGGCGGGCGACGTCGTGCGGCGCATCGTCGCCGAGGCGGAGGAGGTCATCGCGACGCTCGGCCCGTGAGCTCGATCGTCGCCCATTCCGTTCCGCTGTCACGGTTGAGCCAGTCGAGCGCGCGTTTCTGCCAGCCGTACTTCTGATGCAACAGCTCCTCGATGCGCGGGTGCTCGATCAACCGCGCGGTCGCTTCGAGCCGGTCCCCGCGCTCCTTCCCGCGGAAGTTCGACGGAGCCACGAGCGCGTCTGGATTGCGCCTGATGCGCCGCACCTTCCACGTCTTCGCCGCGCTCCAGACCAGCAGCCGCTCGCCGTCGTCGCTGACGACCCACACTGGAGTCGACACCGGCGTGCCGTCGCGCTTGAACGTCGTCAGGCTGATGTAGCGGCGGCTGTTGAGGTCGCTGAGCGTATACACCGTATACCGACGAGTTTACACCGTATACTGAGCCGGTGGCAAGTCTCAACCTCGAAGCTGTGGTCGACGCGGCTGTGTCGGTTGCGGACGAAGCGGGGCTCGATGCCGTCAGCCTGCGGCGTGTCGCAGCACGTCTCGGCGTGACGCCGATGGCGCTCTATCGCTACGTCGAGAGCAAGAACGATCTGCTCGATGCCGTGGCAGATCGCTTGTACGAGAGCCTGACCTTGCCCGACACGACCGGGGAGTGGTGGCACGCGCTCGCCGAGCTGGCGCGCTCGACGCGACGGGTGCTGCTCGAGCGGCCGTGGGCGGCGCCCCTCTTCGCTCGTCCGCTACGCGGCCCGCACGCCCACGCCGTCGACGAGGCGTTGCAGCGAGCCCTCCAGGATGCGGGCTTCTCGGGCGCCGAGGTGCGAGAGCTCCATGACCAGCTGAGCAACATGACTTTCGCGCTGGTCGCGCCGGAGCTTCACGGCAAGCGCAACCGCGCGGCGTTCGAGCGGGGCCTCGAGCTCCTGCACGCAGGCCTCGAGGCCCGGCTCGCTACGTGACTACATCGAAGGCGCGTTCGTGACCCACGGATCGTCGCCGGGACTCCCGCCGCCGGCGGCGATCTCCAGCCGTGCGAGATAGTGATCCCACCCCTTCGCGTGCGACGCGGCCTGTTCGGTCGTCAGGTCGCGATGGACGAAGCGCAGGGCCGTCCCGTCCCCCTCCGGCGTCAGCTCGACCTCGACCGTCGAGGATCCGGGCGGAAGCGTGTCGTTTCCGTCCCAGCCCCACGTGAAGACGACGCGGTGCGGCTTGTCGACCTCGACGAACTCGCCTCGGGCCGTGTTGCCGGGGATGACGTTGCAGCGGTAAATGCCCCCGGCGCGCGGATCGAGCTCCGCGTCGATCCCCATCCAGCGCATGAGCTTCTGCGGGTCGACGAAGAACTCCCAGACTGTCTCGGGGCTGGCGTCGATCCCGATCGTGCGTTCGTATACAGCGGTGTCAGTGACTGCGTCCATGCTTCTTGCGCTCCTCCTTCTCTGCTTCGCGTTTGAGTGCCTCGAGCCGGACGTCCCAGAACCCCTCGAGGAAATCCCGGAGCTCGACGAGCCCTTCGGGACGCGCCCGGTAGAGGCGTCGTGTGCCGTTGCGTCGCTCGCTCACGAGCCCCGCCTCCTTCAGGACGTTCAGGTGCTGAGAGACCGCCGGCCTCGTGACGTCGAAGTGCGACGCGATCTCGCCGGCGCTGAGCTCGTCCTCACGGACGAGACCCAGGATCGCACGCCGCCTCGGCTCGGCGATGGCTTTCAGTGCGGCCTCCACGCGTCATAGTTAAGCAGACACTTACGTAAGTGTCAACTTAAATTGATGCCGATGACGATCTGCGGGGCAGGGGACGGCGTCAGCCAGCGCAACACGCGGAGAAGCTGAGGCCGCGGCAGGCTCACGCAGCCGTTCGTCGAGTTGTGCACCTGGACGTGGAGGAAGATTCCGGAACCGCGGCCGGGCACGATCGGGCTCGTGTTGAAGCCGATCACCGCCAGGTACGCGTAGGCGTGGACGCTCTTCGACATGTCCGGTGTCGTCACCTTGAACGGCGGCTTCACGCCGCAGCCCACGCGCTGGAACGTGTTGTACGCCGTCGACGCGGGATCCTCGACCCACCAATCGCCGCAGCGCAGTCGCGTGTAGCGGAACCGGACACCCGGGTCGGCTGCGTTGCCGTACATGCGCGGCAAGATCGGGAACGTGCCGATCGGCGTCGTGCCGTCGCCCTCGCGGCGGTTGGTGGGCAGGCCGTTCCAGCCGACGCGCGCCGTGTACGGGCCTGCGACCGGGAGCCAGCAGTCGCCGGTGCGCCGCCAGGTACGGAGCGTCGCCGACGTCGTGCGCAGCCGCGGCGCGCTCACCGTGACGACCTGCGTCGTGGCAGGCGGGACCGCGGGAAAGGAAGGGCATGACGCAGCGAGCGCTGCGGCGACGACGTGGACGGCGAGCGTCATCGGCGCCCAGAGTACGCTGCGGGCGATGCAGCTGGTCGCGCTCCTGCTGGCCTTCGTGGGGACGATCTCGCCGGTGCGGCAGCAGGACGTCCGTTACTCGTACCGTGCCGGGTGTCCGGTCGCACCCCGCGATCTTCGCGTCGTGCACGTGTCGTACCGCGGCTTCGACGGAAGCGCGCGCGTCGGCGCGCTCGTGGTCCACCGCCGCGTTGCGGCGGACGTCGTCGCGATCTTCCGCCGCCTCTATGCCGCGCGCTTCCCGATCCGGCGCATGACTCCGATCTCGGCGTACCGCGGCAGCGACGATGCGTCGATGGCGGCGGACAACACCTCGGCATTCAACTGCCGGCGTGCCGTCGGCTCGGCGACCGGCGGCTGGTCGCAGCACGCCTACGGGCTGGCGATCGACGTCAATCCCGTCGAGAACCCGTACGTCCTGAACGGGCGCGCGCTCCCGCCTGCCGGCCGCGCCTACGTCGACCGTGGCCATGTCCGCAGCGGGATGGCGGTCCGCGGCGGCGTGCTCGTGAGGACTTTCGAATCCGTGGGCTGGAAGTGGGGCGGCCGCTGGACGGGGGCGCCCGACTACCAGCACTTCTCGGTCAACGGGCGCTGAAGGGCTTCCCTGCGCGCTCGAGCGGCAGGCCGAGCTGCTTCCACTCGTCCTTTCCGCCCGGGTAGTGGCGCACGTTCGTGTAGCCGAGCTCGCGCAGCTTTTGCCCGGTCACGACCGAGTCGTCGCAGCTCGGGTTCGCGCAGTAGACGACGATCTCGGTGGCGAGATCGGGCATGCGCCGCGCGCAGCGGATCGTGTCGACCGTGCTCGGCGGCATGTTGATCGCGCCGGGAAGATGCGAGTGCGCGTAGATCATCGGTGCGAGCGCGTCGACCAGCACGAAGTCGTCCCGGCGCGCGAGCTTCTGCTGCCCATCGGCGCCGCGCCGCCGCTCCTCGCGCGCGCCGGCGCCGTGCCTCAGCGCAAGCTCCGCGACGGGGTAGACGACGCCCTCGTGCAACCGTCCACCGACGGCGAGGACGACACAAGGCTCGTCGCCCGCGCCGACGATGATGTGCTCCGTCCACGGCGGGCAGTGGACGAAGTCCCACTGCTTCAGTTTGCGCTCCTCGCCTTCGATCAGGAGTGTCGCGATGCCCGAGAGGAGTAGGAAGTCCTCCTGGTCCTCCTCCGCGTGGTAGAGCGCCATCGGCTGGCCCGGCCGGAGCACGCTGATGTTGATCCCGACCTGCTCGAAGCGCGTCCCCTCCGGCTCGAAGCGCGTGTAGGCGCCGAACCTCTCGTTGTCGAGCCAGCGGGCCTCGCGTGCGTTGACCACGAACCAGTCCACGGGTGCGGAAAACCGTACCTCGATTCGCCGGGTGACAACCTTCCGCAGCCTCGTGCGCGAGCGGCAACCTGAGTACATGGTCAACTCAGATCGAAAGAAATGGTTCGCGCTCGCGCTGCTGAGCGCTGTGCAGTTCATGGTCGTCCTGGACATCGCGATCGTGAACGTCGCGCTTCCTTCGATCCAGGTCGACCTCGGGTTCTCGCAGGAGAACCTCCAGTGGGTCGTCAGCGCCTACGCGCTCGTGTTCGGCGGTTTCCTGCTCCTGGGCGGCCGCGCCGCGGACCTGCTCGGGCGCCGCCGGATCTTCCTGATCGGCATCGTCGTGTTCACGGTCTCCTCTCTGCTGGCCGGGCTCGCCTGGTCGGAGACGTCGCTGATCGCCGCGCGTGCGTTCCAGGGTCTCGGAGCAGCCGTGATCACGCCGGCCGCGCTGTCGATCCTGTCGACGACGTTCACCGAGGGCAGCGAGCGCAACGTCGCGCTCGGCGTCTGGGGGGCCGTCGGCGGCTTCGGCGCGGCGGCGGGCGTGCTGATGGGCGGCGTCCTCACCTCTGTTCTCAGCTGGTCGTGGATCTTCTTCGTCAACATCCCCGTTGGCATTACGGCGTTCCTGCTCACGCCTGTGCTGCTCCGCGAGAGCCGCGACGCGTCCGTGAAGTCGTTCGATGCGCTCGGCGCCGTGCTCGTGACGGCCGGGTTGTCGTCCTTCGTCTACGCGATCACCCAGGGCGGCACGAACGGCTGGACGTCCGCGAAGACGCTCTCGTTCTTCGCGGCCGCCGTCGCCCTGCTCGTCGGCTTCGTCGCCTGGGAGGTGCGCCACTCCGAGCCGCTGATGCGGCTGGGCATCCTCCGCATCAAGACGGTGAGCGGCGCGAACGTGGCCGGCTTCATCCTCGGCACCGCGACGTTCTCGGTCTTCCTGATGCTGACGCTGTATATGCAGGACGTCCTCGGCTACGGGCCGATGAAGACAGGGGTTGCGTACCTCGCAGTCGCCGGCGGCGCGATCATCACGTCGGCGATCGCGGCGCAGCTCGTCAACCGGATCGGCGTCAAGCCGGCGCTGCTGATCGGCATGGTGTCGCTCACGGCCGGGCTCCTGTACTTCACGCAGGTCTCGGTGCACGGCTCGTACGTCCGCGACCTGCTGCCCGGCTTCCTCCTGGTCGCGGTCGGGCTCGGCTTCTCGTTCGTGCCGATCTCGATCGCCGCGCTCGCGGGGATCGAGGCGCACGAGGCGGGGCTTGCCTCCGGCCTGATCAACACGACGCAGCAGATCGGCGGAGCGCTCGGCATCGCCGCCCTGTCGGCGATCGCGACCTCGCGGACGACGGACGCCGTCGCAGGTGGCGCCACGAAGTCGTCGGCGCTCGTGACGGGCTTCCACGGCGCCTTCTGGGCCGGGGCGATCGTTGCCGCGGTCGGCGTCATCGCAACTCTTACCCTGATCCGTCGCGACGAGCTCGAGCAGGGGGCCGAGATCGTCGACGAGCCGGTTCTCGACCTGGCGGCGTAAAGTCGTCGGGTGAAGACCGACTCGCTCTCGGATCTCCGACAGCGTCATCGGGGCCCGGTCATCGGGCCCGATGACGCTGCTTACGACCCGGCGCGGATCACCTTCAACGGGATGATCGACCGGCGGCCGGCGCTGGTCACGCGGCCGTTGGACGTGGGCGACGTCGTTGCGGCGATTGGCTACGCAGTCGAATCGGATCTACCGATTGCGGTGCGCGGCGGGGGCCACAGCGTCGCCGGCCATTGCATCGGCGACGGCGGCGTGGTGGTCGCCCTGCGGCTGATGCACGACGTGACGGTCGACCCGGAGGCGCGTGTCGCGACCTGCGGCGGCGGTGCGCTCTGGGAGGACCTGGATCCGCCGTGTCTGCGTCATGGGCTTGCGACGCCGGGCGGAACGTTCGGGGACACGGGTGTCGCGGGGCTCACGCTCGGCGGCGGCATCGGTCACCTGATCGGCCTGCACGGCCTGACGCTCGACAATCTGCTCGCTGCGACGGTCGTGACTGCCGACGGCGAGGTGCTGCGCGCGACCGAGGACGAGAACGCGGAGTTGTTCTGGGCGGTGCGCGGCGGCGGTGGGAACTTCGGCGTCGTGACCGACTTCACGTTCCGCCTGCATCCCGTCGGGCAGGTGCTCGCCGGGCAGCTCGTCTATTCCACCGCAGACGCAGTCGCCGTTCTGAGCAAGTGGCGCGACCTGATGCAGCGCGCGCCCGACGAGCTCGCGTGCTTCGGATTCGTAGCGCGCTCGTCCGTCAGCGAGGAGGAGGGGGCGATCGTCGCGGTTGCGTACTTCGGCGAGGACCGTCAGGAAGGTGAAGAGTTGATCTCGGATCTCCTCGACGATCCGGAGCCTCTCGTCAACACGCTCAGGCCGATGTACTACGCAGAGCTGCAGGAGATCTTCGGCCGGATGCCGTTCGGGTTGCGCAACTACTGGTCGGGCCGGTTCCTGCGCGAGCTCCCCGACGAGCTGATCCGGCTCGCGGCGGATCATCTGAGTGAAGGCGTCGAGGGCTCGATCATGTTCGAGCCGATCTACGGCGCGGCCGCGCGGGTTCCCCCGGAGGCGACGGCGTTTGCGGGCCGGGAAGCGGCGTACAACGCGACCTTCCTCGGGGTGTGGCAGGACGCGGCCGACGACGAGCAGCGCATCGCGTCCGCGCGCGGCTTTACCTCCCTGCTCGCGCCGTGGGCGACGGGCGGCGGCTACATCAACTACGCGAGCGAGTCGGTCGGCGACGGGCTGGAGACGGAGTACGGCGCGGAGCGCTACGCGCGGCTACGCGATGTCAAGCGGCGCTACGACCCGGACAACCGCTTCCGCTTCAACCACAACATCTCGCCGGACTAGCCTGCGATTGACATCCCCCGGCTGAAGGAGGACCGTCGTGTCCTCAACCGGGGAGGTTGTGATGGCGAAGCTGAGACGAGCCCTCGTGTGCGCTGCACTCCTGTGCGTGTCTCGTTCAACCACCGCCTCGCGTTCTTCAAGTCGACCGACGTGGACGTCGTGAACTAAGGCCGCGTGGCCACGAACTGGTCGGCCGCGACGCGTGCGAGGACGTCGGGCGTTTCCGGCGGCGACGAGCAGACCGCCGTGACGCGGCGACGGTCGCCGTGCGTTATGTACGCGACCTCGTGGCGCACCGTCTTCGTGTTGCCCGACTTCGCGGCGATCGTGGCATCGGGCAGCAGGTGCGGTAGGAACGAGCTCAGGTCGGCCGCGACGAGCAGCGCCTGCAGCATGTCGTCGGCGAATGGCTCGTCGAGGAGACGAGCCAGCCCGACGGCGAGGTCCGCCGCCGCCGTCTCGTTGTCGGGGCCGTCGGCCATCATCATGCGGCGGACCCGTGTGCGCTCGAGGCCGATCCGCTCGATCTCGGCGTTGACGGCATCGAGCCCGAGCCGGTCGAGCAGGAGGTTCGTGCTCGCGTTGTCGCTGACCGCGAGCATGAGGAAGGCGTGGTCGGCGAGAGTCAGCCGCGTTTCGAGGAACTCGGCGACCCCGGAGCCGCCGGTCGTCCTCGCGGCAGCCGGCTGAGCAGGGTTAAGCCCCGAGCGGCGAAAAGCCGAATAGACGAACAGCTTGATCGTCGACGCTGCAGCCATGACTTCGTTGCCGTGCTCGTGCTTGAGCTGGCGGCGATAAGGGTCGAAAATGGCCCATGCGACCACGCCGGGATTATCCGGCTGCCCGCTGAAGTGACACCGACATGAAACGTCTCGCCCTCATCGTCACGCTTGCCGCGCTCGTCGGGGCTGTCGTAGCGACACCGGGATCGACGGCGAGCTTCAACGACAGCGCGCCGTGCCCCGCCGACGGCCCACTGCTGGTCTGCCCGACGATGACCGTCGGCCAGCCCGTGCAGCTACAGCTGCTCGCGCACGACGGCTGCGATGCCTACCGGTGGGAGATCGTGATCGGCGGGCTGCCGGCCGGCCTGTCGATGTCGTCGAGCGGGCTCATCACGGGCACGCCGACAACGGCGGGCACCACGCAGCCGTGGGTGTGGGTGCACGACCTCACCGCTGCGGAAGGCGGCCCGTCCTGGTGCGGTGGCGACAACCACTCGGAACGGCAGTTCGTGTTCACCGTGACCGGCGGAGGCGGCCCCGCCCCGGCGCCCGCTCCCAAGCCCACGCCGCCGCCCGCGCCTGCGCCGCCACCGCAGCCGGCTCTGCAGATCACGACGGGGAGCCTGCCGAGCGCCACCGAGGGCACGGCGTACAGCGCCACGCTCGCCGCCTCGGGTGGCGGCAGCCTGTCCTGGACGGTGAGTGCGGGCTCGCTTCCCGCCGGCCTCAGCCTCGGCTCGAACGGAGTCCTCTCCGGCACGCCGACGAGCGCCGGCAGCTACACGTTCACGGTGCGGGTCGACGGCGGCGGCCGCTCGACGTCGAAGCAGTTCGACCTCGTCGTGGTGCAGAAGCTGACCGCGACCGCGCCCGCAGGCCAGACGTGGGAGGTCGGGCGGCCGTTGCAGATCGCGATCGACGCGAAAGGCGGAGTCCCCGGCTATAGCTGGCAGCTCGAGGGGTCGCTTCCCGCTCACACCGGGTTCGTCGGCGACAAGGGCAACGGTTCGACGAGCTTCCTGCAGGGCGTTCCGGCCGAAGCTGGGACGTTCTCGATCGTGCTCACCGTCAGGGACTCGGCCGGTGCAAATGCACAGGTGACGTTGCCGCTCACCGTCGTGCCGAAGCTGCAGATCAGGACCTTCGGCGTCGGCCGCGCCCGCGTCGGCAAGCGCTACCGGCTCGCGCTCGTCTCGAGCGGCGGCGTCGCCGATCCTCGTTGGACGCTTGCCGCGGGCGTGCTTCCGCTCGGGCTCGTGCTCGACCCCGCCACCGGTGTCATCTCGGGGACGGCCTGGCGACCCGGCCGGTTCCGCTTCACCCTTGCGGTCACCGACTCGCTCGGAGCGAAAGCGGCGATGACGTACAGCCTGACCGTCCGGCGCCGCTGACAACCCGTTAGGGTCGTCTGAATCGAACCGGGAGGTTCTGCAATGCCGAAGGCATCGAAGGCCACTGCGTCGGATTCGATGCAGGTCGAAGGCTACGAGGGGCACTACGAGAATTTTGACGGCGGATACACCGTTGCGTTCGAGACCTACACCCAGGACGCCGACGCCGCGGAGATGTTCAAGGGACTACCCGACGATCGTTGCCAGTGCCCGCACTGGGGCTACGTGATCAAGGGCAAGGTGGCGTTCAAGACCGCCGACGGCGAGGAGACGTTCGAGGCCGGCGACGCGTACTACGTCGGGCCTGGGCATACGCCGGTCCTGTACGCGGAGACGGAGGTCGTGGAGTTCAGCCCGACGAAGGAACTGCAGCAGACGGTCGAAGTCGTGACGAAGAACATGGAAGCGGCGACCGCCTAAGCGGCGCCGCTTCCAAGTCCCAAAGGCGATCTAGCTGCAGCCGGTGTTGGTTCCGCAGTCCCTGCAGGTGTAGCAGGAGCCCGTCCGCACCATCCGCCCGCCGCACCTCGCGCACTCCTGTGCGTCCTCGAAGGCGTTGAACAGCGCCGTCTGTCCGGGAGGAGCTGCCTCGACAGGCGTCGCGGTCGCAGCCGGCGCATCGCCGCCGTTGCGGTAGCCGTCCGCCAGCCGGGCCCGCACTTCCGCGGACATGATCCCGATCTCCTCCTGCTGGTCGACCGACAGGAAGCGCTTGCCCATCCAGCGGAACACGTAGTCGACGATCGACTTCGCCACGCGGATGTCGGGATCGTTCGTCGGCCCGCTCGGCTCGAAACGCATGTGCGCGAACTTCGAGACGTACACCTCGAGCGGCACGCCGTACTGCAGGCCGAGCGAGACCGAGATCATGAAGCTGTTCATCAGCCCGGCGAGCGTCGTGCCTTCCTTCGCGATGTCCACGAAGATGTCGCCCGGCGTCCCGTCCTCGTAAAGCCCGACGTGGATGTAGCCCTCGTAGTCGCCGACGCGGAACTTGCGGCCGACCTCCTCGCGATCGTCCGGCAAGCGGCGGCGCTGCGTCAGCGGAGCAGGCGGCAGCGCCGACACCAGCGCCTCCTGCGCGCCGTCGTCCTTCTTGCCGGACAGGGGCTGCGCGACCTTGCAGTTGTCGCGGTAGATCGCGATCGCCTTCACGCCGAGCTTCCACGACTCGGAGAAGAGCCGTGCGACCTCGTCCACCGTCACGGTCTCGGGCAGGTTCACCGTCTTCGAGATCGCGCCCGAGATGAACGGCTGCACCGCGCCCATCATCTTCACATGGCCCGTGTAGTGGATCGCGCGATCGCCGACGGCGCAGTCGAACACCGGGAAGTGCGCGGCCTTCAGGTACGGCGCGCCCACGACGGTGTTGCGCTCGTCGACGAACGCGACGATCTCCTCGACCTCAGCCGGCGCGTAGCCGAGCTTGTCGAGCGCCATCGGCACGGACTTGTTCACGATCGTGATCTCGCCGCCGCCGACGAGCTTCTTCGACTTCACGAGCGAGAAGTCCGGCTCGACGCCCGTCGTGTCGCAATCCATCATGAAGCTGATCGTCCCGGTCGGCGCGAGCACCGTCGCCTGAGCGTTCCGGTAGCCGTGCACCTCGCCGAGGTTCAGGACGTCGTCCCACGCCTGGCGGCACGCGGTCAGCAGATCCGACGGCACCGACGACGCGCCGTCGATGTTCGCGACGGCGGCGCGGTGCTGTGCCATCACGCCGATCATCGCGGCCGCGTTCGGCTTGTAGCCTGCGAACGCGCCCATCCGGCCGGCGATCTCGGCGGACTTGCGGTATGCGCGACCGGTCATCAACGCCGTGATCGCGGCGGCGTACGCCCGGCCCTCCTCCGAGTCGTACGGCAGGCCGCGCGCCATCAGCAGGGCGCCGAGGTTCGCGTAGCCGAGGCCCAGCTGCCGGTACGCCTTCGCGTTCCGCTCGATCTCGGGCGTCGGATAGGACGAGTTCCCGACCAGGATCTCCTGCGCCAGGAACAGCACGTCGACAGCGTGCGTCAACGCCTCGACGTCGAGCTCGCCGTCCTCGCGGCGGAACTTCATCAGGTTCAGCGATGCGAGGTTGCACGCGCTGTCGTCGATCGACATGTACTCCGAGCACGGGTTCGACGCGTTGATGCGCGACGTGTTCGGCAGCGTGTGCCAGTTGTTGATCGTCGTGTCGTACTGGACGCCCGGATCGGCGCACTGCCAGGCCGCGTCGGCGATGTCCTTCAGCAGCTTCCGCGCTTTGACCGTCTCCACGACGGCGCCGTCGGTGCGTGCGGTGAGGTTCCAGTCGGCGTCGGCCTCGACCGCGTCCATGAACGCATCCGTCACGCGGACAGAGTTGTTCGCATTCTGGTACTGAATCGACGCCCAGTCCGGCGAGTCCAGCGACATGTCGTAGCCGGCCGCCTCGAGCACGCGCGCCTTGCGCTCCTCGTGCGCCTTGCACCAGATGAACTCCTCGATGTCGGGGTGATCGACGTCGAGCACGACCATCTTCGCCGCGCGCCGCGTC
>MNJC01000046.1 GCA_001920085.1 Actinobacteria bacterium 13_1_20CM_4_69_9 | reverse complement strand
AGGGGATCTCACCGTCGACGACGTTCCCCTCGAAGCCCGTCAGCATCTTCATCGGCGACAAGTACTGGCCGGTCCACAACTACGAGAACGACTACATCGGCTCCGGCGACCTCGTCACGGCCACCGCAGTGTCCGACAACAGCATCTTCGCCCAGTTGACGAAGCTCGTCGGGCCGGCGAACGTCGCGAAGACCGCGCACCAGGTCGGCATCACGCGACACCTGAACCCGTACTTCGCGATCGGGCTCGGGGCCGACGCCGTCAGCCCACTCGAGATGGCACGGGCATTCTCGACGTTCGCCAACCAGGGACGCCGCGTCGACGGGAGTGTGTTCGGCAACCGGCCGCGCGCGGTCGCGCGAGTCAGCAATGCGACCGAGAAGCTCATGGAGGACAACCGTCCCGTCTACCACGCGGCGCTCACGCCGGACCAGGACGCGCTGCTCACGAGCATCCTCGAGGGAGTGATCCGGTCCGGGACCGGCAAGAACGCGGCGCTGCCCGGTCGCATCGAGGCCGGGAAGACAGGCACGACGGAGAACTATGGCGATGCGTGGTTCGTGGGATACACGCCGCAGCTCGCGACGGCGGTGTGGGTCGGCTACCCGAACAAGCTCAGGCCGATGCTGACGGAGTACCACGGCGAAGCCGTCGCGGGCGGGACCTTTCCGGCGGAGATCTGGCGCGCCTTCACACAGCTCGCGCTTGCGGGGACGACGCCGGAGTCGTTCCCGGGGTACTCGTATCCGTACTCCACGTCGAAGCGCGTCGTGTGGCGCGACGGCCGGCTGCAGCTCGACAACGGTCTTTGCCGCGAAACGGCGCTCGTCTCGTACTTCGCCGGCCGGGGGCCGACGCACACCGCCAACTGCAAGAAGAACGAGGTGGCGATCCCGCGTGTCGTCGGCATGACGCTCACACGCGCGAAGCTGCGACTCGCCGGCCAGCCCCTGACGGCGAACATCGTCTACAAGCCGGCACAGCCGAAGCAGCGCATCGATCTGGTGCTCGACCAGTTTCCCCGCCGCGGCAGCGCGTCTTCCTGGGACACCGTCACGCTCGTGCTCGCGAAGCCCTTGCACGGAGTCGTGCCCCACGTGATCGGCCTCTCGCTGCCGCAAGCACGGGCGCGGCTACGCGCCCGGGGTCTCGTTCCCGGGATCGCCCGATTCGCCGAAGGGCATGCGGGCCGCATCCTCGCGCAGACTCCCGTCCCGGGCGTCGCGGCGGCGCCGCACATGCAGGTCACGCTCGTGGTCGGGCACGGCTGATGTATGGGTTGTTTGCTTCCAGATAGCGCCAGCTGAGCTCCGTCGCACGCGTGATGCCGATGCGGGGTGCGGTCACGATCTCCGGGGCCTCCTTCCGCTCGCGCAGCCGGAAGGGCGGCCGGTCGAGCGGCAGGCCGTCGTGTGCGCCCGTGACAGCGAGCGCCTGACAGAGCTTCCCGGGCCCGGAGCAGAGCGCACGGAGGTTGTCGTTGCGCCGGCGCCGGCGTTGCTCGTCGATGCCGGAGGTCGGCTCGAGGGCGCGGATCAACGCTGCCTCGGGGACGCCCTCCGCGCCGCACGGTAGCCGTGGCTCGCGGGATCCTCCTGGTCGTAGGCCTCGACCTCGACGATGCGCCCGCCGACGCCGTCGACGAGCAAGGTCACCCCGATGAGGTCGGGCGCGACCTCGTGGACGCTGCGCGCGAAGAAGCTACGTCTGAGCAACGGGCTTGCTCGAGTCGTAGCGGACGAGCGCCGGGAAGATCAGCGCGAGGGCTCCGCAGCCGACGACGCAGAGAACGCCGCCCGACGCGATCGCGACCGTCAGGTTCGTGGCGTTTGCGAGCGCTCCAGCCTCGAGGTTGCCGATCGACGGCGCGGCGGCGACCTGCATGAACTCGATCCCGGAAACGCGGCCGAGCATCTCGTTCGGCGTGATGCGATAGAGCATCACGGAGCGCAGAATCGCGCTGATCTGGTCGCCGAAGCCGGCGAGACCGAGCAGCAGCAGGGCGATCCAGAGCTCGTGTGCAAAGGCGAAGGCGAAGATCGCGGCGCCCCAGAGCGACGCGGAGATGATCACGCCGACGCCCTGCCGCCGCACGTGCCGGAGCGGTCCCGACAGGAGCGACACCAGGAGGGCGCCGGCCGCAGGCGCCATGTACAGGTACCCGACGAGCGACGGATCGTGGAAGCGGTCGCTGGCCACCGGCGCGAACAGCGCCGACGGCATCCCGAAGATCATCGCGACCGTGTCGACGAGGAAGAAGCCGAGGATCACCGGCTGGTGCCGCACGTACGTGAACCCCGCCTTGATCGATTCCCAGCTCGCGCGCTCCGCATCCTCCCTGGCAACGAGGCGCGGCAGCAGGAAGACGGCGACGAGCGCGCCGATGTATGACAGCGAATCGCCGAGGTAGATCCACTTCAGCTCGACGTACTTGAGCAGTAGGCCGGCAACGCCGGGGCCTGCAACCGCGCCGAGCTGCGACGTGACGCTGTTCAGCGCCGAAGCGGAGATGAAGTTCGCCTCGTCGACGAGCTGCGGCGTCATGGAGCGCTGCGCACCCGCTCCGATGCTGAACGACGACGAGATGATCAGCTGCGATGCGTACAGCGCCCAGACATGCGGGTCGTGCAGCGAGGCGTTCAGGGCGAGCCCGAGGCTGCCGATGACCATCCCGACCTGCTGGATGAGCATCAGCCGCCTGCGGTCGACCGCATCCGCGATCGCACCGCCGATGACGGTGAGCGTCAGCAGCGGGACGAGATGTGTCAGCGAGATCAGCCCCACGGCGAGCTTCGAGCCGGTCAGCTGGTACATCTGGTAGGCGAGCGCGACCTCCGCGATCTCCGTGCCGATGAAGGAGACGCCCTGGCCGAACCAGAGGCGGCGGAACGCCGAGTACCGCCGTAGCGGCGTGAGATCGAGCGCGAAGCGCGTCAGGAAGCCGCGGCGTTCCGCGGCGGCGACCCCGGGCTCGTCCGTCAAAAGAGCTTGTTCTCTTCAGGGGCGCGCGTGCTCGCCTCGAGCAGGCGTCGGGCGCGGCGGCCGAGATCCGTGAGATCGACGCGACCGGCCTGCGCCTGCTCGGCCAACCGCTCCGCGAGGTCGAGCGCCTCGTCGATCAACGCCGAGTTGGCGGCCGTGTCGTGCCCCATGTCGTGCAGGATCGTCCGCTCCGTTCGCGACGCGACGATCGGGTCCGGGACGCCCTCGATCCAGACGCGCGTGCGCCTGCCGTGCCCACGCTCACCCTCGGGGAGCGGCTCGAGTGCATAGATCCGGTCCGCGCGTGCGTACTTGCCGAATCCGAGGAAGATCATGCGCGCCGGGTCGGCCACGCGCCGATTCTTACTCGAAGAACGTGTCGTCGTAGCTATACGACGACGCACAACAACAAAAAAACCACAGCGGCGAGGCGGCCACGATCTCGTGCCACGCGCCGGGCGGTATCAGAGCGGCGTCGCCGGGCCCTATACGGGCGGTCTCGCCGTCGATCTCCAGATCTCCTTCTCCTTCCAGCAGGAAGTAGATCTCCTCGCTCGCCCGGTGGTAGTGCCGCTGAGTCGTCTGCCCCGGAGCAAGGGTCGCCTCGGCAAGGCTCTGCGCGTCGGTGTGATGCAGCTCGCGTATCGTCGAGCCATCCTTCGTCGTGAACGGCCGCACGGTTTCAAGGGAGTTGACGCGCACGCTACGCGCCGACGGCCAGGCGCAGCACCTCGACGACGCGCTCCTGATCGCCGGGCTCGATCTGCGTGAAGAACGGAAGGGCCATCGTGCGGCGTGCGATCCCCTCCGCGACGGGACACAAGCCCTCGGCGAAGCCGTACTGCTGCCGCATGTACGGCTGCAGGTGGATGCAGGGGACGTACTCCGCGGTCGCGACCCCCTCGGCGCGGAGGGCGTCCATCACGGCGTCGCGATCGAGCGCGCCGTCCAGCTTCACGACGTACACGAACCAGGAGCGGCGCCGCTCGGCGTCGTCGGGCTCGGGCGGCTCGACGCCGTCGACGCCGGCGAGCAGCTCGCGGTAGCGCGAGGCCGCCTCTCCGCGCAGCTCCAGGATCCGGTCGAGCTTCTCGAGCTGCCCCAGCCCGATCGCCGCCTGCACGTCGGTCCAGCGGTAGTTCAGTCCCAGGCGGACGTGGTTGAACCAGGCAGCGCCGGTCTCGTAGGAGCGTCCCTGGTTGCGGAGGCTGCGCAGCAGTTGCCACTCCTCCTCGGAGTGCGTCGTGACGACGCCGCCTTCACCCGTCGCCATCTGCTTGTTCGGATAGAAAGCGAAGACGGCCGACGGACCGTGCGAGCCGAGCGGCTGCCCTTTGTACTCGGCCCCGAGCGACTCGCACGCATCCTCGATCAGCGCGAGGCCATGGCGATCGGCGAGCTCGCGCAGCGGATCGAGGTCGCAGGGAAGGCCGAACATGTCCACGGCGACGATCGCCCGCGTTCGCTCCGTGATCGCGGCCTCGACCGCGGCGGGATCGAGGTTGAGCGTGACGGGATCGACGTCGGCGAAGACCGGGGTCGCGCCCTCGACGGTGAAGCAGTTCGCCGAGGAGACGAACGAGAGCGGCGACGTGATCACCTCGTCGCCGGGACCGAGGCCGGCGATACGGCACAACAGATGCAAGCCGGCGGTGCCGCTCGACAGAGCGGCCGCATACGGCGCGCCTACGCGCTCCGCTACCTCCTGCTCGAAGCGCTCGATCCACGGGCCGAGCGAGAGGCGCCCCGACCGCAGGACTTCGAGGACGAGCTCCTCCTCACGCTCGTCGAGCCACGGTCGCGACAGCGGTATTTCTCGAACGGCTTGGCTCAAGCCTGCGCGCGCGCCGGCTCGGTCGTGGCGTATTCGAGCCAGTGCGCCCAGCGCTCGCTCTGACCGCGCACCGTGTCGAGGTACGCCTTCTGGATGGCGAGCGTGACCGGGCCGGGCGGCCCGATCGGCTGATCGTCGACATCGCGCAACGGCGTGACCTCTGCCGCGGTGCCCGTCATGAACACCTCGTCGGCGAGATAGAGGTCGGTGCGGATCAGCTGCTTCTCGACGACGGTGTACCCCAGGTCCTGGGCGATCTGGATGATCGTGTCGCGCGTGATCCCAGGCAGGATCGACGCGGAGAGGTCGGGCGTGTAGATCGTCCCGTCCTTGACCACGAACAGGTTCTCGCCCGAGCCGTCCGCGATGTAGCCCTCGTCCGTGAGCAGAATCGCCTCGTCGTAGCCTGCGCGGTTCGCCTCCATCACCGCGAGCATCGAGTTGAGGTAGATGCCGGTCGCCTTGGCGACGTGCGGGATGACGTTCGGGCCGATCCGCGTCCAGGACGAGATCTTCGCCCGGATGCCCTTCTCCATCCCCTCGGCCCCGAGGTAGGTCCCCCAGGGCCAGCTCATGATCACGACGTCGATCGGATTTCCCGTCGCCGCCACGCCGAGCTCGCCGTAGCCGTAGAACGCGATCGGGCGCAGGTAGCACTCCGGCACGCCGTTCGCGCCGATCAGGTCCATGCACGCGGAGCGCAGCTCGCCGATCGTGTAGCCGAGCTCCATGTTCAGCAGCCGCGCCGAATTGTGCAGCCGCTGCAGGTGGTCGGTCAGACGGAAGACGGCGCTGCCCTTCGGCGTCTCGTAGGCCCGGATTCCTTCGAACACTCCCGAGCCGTAGTGCAACCCGTGCGTGCCGACATGAACCTTGGCGTCGGCCCAGTCGATGAGCTCGCCGTTCATCCAGATCTTGTCGAGTTCCTGCATGGAGACTCTCCTTTGAGGGGAGGCTGGACCGGGGTTCGAATTCTATCCGGGAGCCCGGCTCTCAGAATCCCTCGATCAAGGAAAGCGGCTCAGTGAGCGCCGTTTGCGATCGCGACCGCCTCGAGTCGCGAGTGCGCCCCGACCGCGCGAAGCACGTGGCGGACGTGATTTCGCACCGTCTCGGGGCTGAGGTGCAAGTCGTCGGCGATCTGCTTCGTCGAACGCCCCCGCTCGAGCTGTGTGCGCGGGACGGCTATCTAGTCGTCGATCACAAAAACGCCCGTTTCAGCGCGCGTCAAGCGCAGCAGCTGGCGCGGCCCGAGCCCGACGACGTGGCGCGGCGAGCCCGCCGGAAGCCAGATCCGCCGCAGTGGGAGCAGCGACCGGTCGACCAGCACGCGGGTTCCTTGATACGGGAACGGCCGGTCCTGCGAACGCCGGAGCTCGCTGCAACCGGCGCGCCGCGCCAACCGCGCGCGGTCGACGTCGCGGTCGTCGGGAAAGAGCGCGACGATGGTGTGCCCGTCGCAGTCGAACGCCTCTGCACGAGCGGCCGGGCCGGGCGCGCTGCGCACACCGTCGGGCAGCTCCTCGAGTTGCGCCACCGCCTCGGACTCGCGGAGGAACGACGCGATCCGCTCGACCGGCTCCGGCCACATCACCGCAGCGAGATGAAACGCGCGTCTTCGAAATCGCCGTGCAGTTGCTCGACGAGCTCGGGCGGCGCCGGCGTGTCGATCGACAGGGCCATCAGCGCCTGGCCGCCGCGGCGCGTGCGCGAGACGGTCATGTTCGCGATGTTGACCCCCGCCTCGCCGAACAGCGTGCCGACGCGTCCGATGACGCCCGGCACGTCGTCGTAGCGGAAGAACACGAGCAGCGGCGCAAGCTCCATGTCGAGCTCGAACCCGAGTGCGTTCACCAGCCATTGCCGGTCGTCCTTGCCGATCGTCGTGCCGGCGACGCGGAACGCCTGCCCATCCGACAAGGCTTCGACGCGCACGAGGTTGGTGAAGTCGCGTGACGAGCGCTGCCGCTCCTCGCGCACGACCACCCCGCGATCTGCCGCGATCACCGGTGCGTTGACGTAGTTGACGGGCTGGTCGGAGCGCCCCTGAAAGGCTCCGTTCAGCGCGGCGACGGTCAACAGGCGCGTGTCGTACTGCGCGAGCGAGCCGAAGTACGTCAGGTGCAGCTCTTCCACGCGTCCTTCGGCGAGCTCCATCGCGAGGCGTCCCAGCTTCGCCGCAAGCGGGATGTACGCGCCGAGGACCTCGAGGTCCTCCGCCCCGATCACGGGGATGTTGACCGCGTTCGTGACGAGCCCGCCTTCGAGCGCCGCCGCGACCTGTTCCGCGATGATCAGGCCGGCGCGGTCCTGCGCCTCCTCCGTCGAGGCGGCGAGGTGCGGCGTGGCCACGACGTTGTCCAGCTCGAGCAGCGGGCCCGAGTACGGCTCGGACGAGAACACGTCGAGCGCTGCACCGGCAACCTTTCCCGACCGGAGCGCGTCGAGCAGCGCATCCTCGTCGAGCAGCTCGCCGCGCGCCGCGTTCACGATGCGCACGCCGTCCCGCATCTTCGCCAGCGCGCTCGCGTCCACGCCCCGGCGCGTCTCGTCGGTGAGCGGGAGATGCAGCGTGAGGAACTCCGCCGCTGCATAGACGTCGTCCACGCTCTCGACCCGCTCCACGCCGAGCTCGCGAAACCGCTCTGGCGCGACGAACGGGTCGTAGGCGACGACGCGCATCCCGAGCCCGGCCGCGCGCCGCGCGACCTGCTGGCCGATGCGCCCGAAGCCGAGTACGCCGAGCGTCTTGTCGGCGAGCTCGATGCCGCCATACTTCTTGCGGTCCCAACGGCCCTGCTTGAGAGCAGCGTGCGCCTGCGGGATGTTTCGCGCGAGCGCCGTCAGCAGCCCGACGGTGTGCTCGGCGGCGGACACGACCGTCGACTCCGGCGCGTTGGCGACGACGATCCCTCGCCGCGTGGCGGCTTCGACGTCGACGTTGTCGATCCCCACTCCGGCGCGGCCGATCACCTTCAGGCGCTCGCCGCGCTCGATCAGGTCCGACGTCAGCTTCGTCGCCGAGCGGATGACGATGGCGTCGTAGCGCCCGATCGTCTCGGCGAGGTCGGAGTCCCCCTCGACATCGACCTCGAAGCCGTGCTCGCGTAGCAGGCGGATTCCGGCCTCGGCGATCTCTTCTCGGACGAGGACGGCGGTCAAACGCGGGAGTGCTCTGCCCAGGCGTCGAGCGCGCGCGTCACCGCGACGCCTCGCTCGATCTCCGCACCGGCGTCGACGAGCGCGAGCTCGACGGCCGCGAGCGCAGTGGTGATGTCGAAGACGTCGAACCAGCCGATGTGGCCGATCCGGAAGATCTTGCCCTTGAGCTCTCCCTGGCCGTTCGCGATCGTGATCCCGAAGCGATCGCGCAGCGTCGCGACGACGTCGGTCGCATCGACACCGTCGGGAGCGCGGATCGCGGTGACGACGGCGGAGCGCTCCTCGTCGGGCGAGAAGAGCTCGAGGCCCATCGCCTTCGCGCCCTCGCGGCAGGCGCGTCCGAGACGCGCGTGGCGGTCGAACGCCCCCTCGAGACCTTCGTCCAGCAGGAGCCCGAGCGCGACGTCGAGCGCGCGCACGATCGACACGGCGGGCGTGAACGGCGCGTCGAGCTTCGCCTGTGCCTTGCGCGTCCGCTCCCAGTCGAGGGTGTAGCGCGGTGATGTCGAGCCGAGGCTCGAGACCGCGTCGACGACGACGAGCGACCCCGCCTCTCTCGCGACCGCGGCGAGCGCCTGCACGTCGCAGACGACCCCGGTCGAGGTCTCGGAGTGCGTCAGATACACGACGCGTGCGCCGCCGGCGTCGGCGAGCGCCGAGCGCAGGTCTTCCGGCTCCGGGGTCTCGCCCCAGCCGAGCTTCACATGCACGAGGTCGGCGCCGAATGCTTTCGCCATGCCAGCCCAGCGCTCCCCGAAGTTCCCCGCCGAGAGCACGAGCTGGCGGTCACCGGGCGACGTCAGGTTCGCAACGGCGGACTCGAACGCGCCGGTGCCGGACGTCGTGAACATGAGGACGTCGTGCTGCGTGCGGTAGACCTCGGCGAGGCGGGCGAGGCAACGCTCGTACACCTCGCGGTAGTCACGCGCGCGATGGTGCACGACGGGCTCCGCGAGCGCCGCGAGAACTTCCGGAGGCACCGGCGTCGGGCCCGGGGTCAGCAGGTAGCGCTTCTCGGCCATCTCGCCCGGAGACTAGCGGGGCCTACGGAAGAACCTCGTCCCTTTGCCTCGCGGCAATTGACCCATGTTTGCTAACCAGACGCCACGGAGACCGTCCTACCCTGTCGAAAACCAGCGCTGCGCGACTGCGGCACAGTCCAGACGCGGCGCGGATCCGGGGGGATCTCCTGAATGCGGCACAAGCTCACAGCCCTGCTGGCCTGCGGGTGCGCGCTCGTCGCGCTCCTTTCCGCAGCGACCCTTCAAGCCGATCCCGGCCCGGATCCACAGCCGACCACGACCGACACGACGTCGACGACGACGACCAACGCAGCGCCCGCCCCCGACCTCGACCTGATCGAGCGGCTGATCCAGCGGCACCGTCAGGACGTATGGCGCTGGGAGCGCGTGATGGGACGTCCGCTGACTCGCGTCCTGCCGAACCCACCCGTCGATCCGCACTCGCGCGTCGCCGCGTGGCACCGGCTCGCGGTCAACATGCATCGACGCGCGGTGAACGTCCCGCACAAGGCTGCATGGCTCTGCATCCACCGCTACGAGGGCTCATGGAACGATCCGGACCCGCCGTATTACGGCGGTCTGCAGATGGACGTCCAGTTCCAGCGAACGTACGCGCCGACTCTGTTTCGCCTGAAGGGCACCGCCGACCACTGGACGCCGCTCGAGCAGATGTGGGCAGCCGAGCGGGCGCACCGCTCCGGCCGCGGCTTCTATCCGTGGCCGAACACCGCTCGTTACTGCGGCCTGATCTAATCACCATATGACGGCGCTGCCGGAGAGTGCGCGCGAGCTGATCGAGTCGGGCGCGCTTGCGCACCTCGTGACGCTGAACCGCGACGGCAGCCCGCAGGTCTCGTGCGTCTGGGTCGGCGTGGACGGAGACGAGCTAGTCGCCGCGCACCTGCCGGAGCATCAGAAGATCCGCAACATCCGGCGCGACCCGCGCGTCGCGGTGTCCTTCGAGGGGACGCGCATTCAGCCGCCGGGCCTCAAGGAGTATCTCGTCGTGCACGGCAAGGCGCACGTCACCGAGGGCGGCGCGCCGGAGCTGTTGCAGCGCCTCGCTCACGTGTACCTGGGCCCGGACGTGAAGTTCCCGCCCATGGCCGACCCGCCGCCGGGATACATCACGCACATCCAGGTCGAGCGGATCGGCGGCGTCGGCCCATGGGCCGACGGGCCGTAGAGGGACGTGTCCCGGGAGTGTCCCGGGACACGCCCGTTCACGGTTAGGCCGAGAGGAGCCGCTCGACGAACGAGCGCGTCATCGAAGGCGCTCGACGTTTTTCGCCTCGACGCGCCCGTCGTCGCGGCTGCTGACGTCGTCGACGTTCTCGACGTCGTCGTCCGTTTCGAGGAGCTCGGCGAACAAGGCGCGGTAGTGCCGCACGGAGTGACGCATGTCCTCGGTCGTCGCCTCCCCGCGCTCGCTCGCACGAGCGATGCCGTCGGCGGTGCGGTACTTCTCGACGACGCCCGGATGATCGATGGAGATGTCGGACACGCGGCGCTCGAAGTCCTTCGTCGGGTAGCCGCGTTCCTGCATGACCTCCTGCACGAGTTGGTCGGCTTCGGCGACCGCAGCCGTCGGGTCGTCGACGAAGCGCGCTTGCGTCGACTGCCAGCGCCGCACGTACCGCTCACGCGACTCGGGCGACAACGGCCGGATGTCGAGCTGCTCGTGCTGCTTCTTCCGGTCGAGCAGCTCTTGCTCGGCGGCGCGGCGGCCGCCGGCCTGTTCGACCGTGCGGTCGTATTCGCGTCCAAAGGTGTCCTGTAGCTGACGCCTGCGCTTTGCGCGCAGAGCGCTCCACACAATTGCAACGAGCACTACCACCACGACAGCGGCGATCACGATCCAGACCCACGTACTCATCTCAGCTCCTTCCGGTTGCTAGGGAAACCGAAGGGGAGAGACAGGGGTACCCGGCGCCCTGGGGCTTAACCCAGCTTCGTTCGCAACAGCTCGTTGACGACCTTGGGATCGGCCTTGCCCTGGGTCTCCTTCATCACCTGCCCGACGAAGTAACCGAGCAGGCCCTGCTTGCCGCCCCTGAACGCGGCAACCTGTCCCGGGCTGTCGGCCAGGACGCGGTCGACGAGCGGCTCGAGCTCGGACGTGTCGGCCACGACGTGGTGCGCGAGGACGGCGTCGGCGTCGAGCGGGCCCACGGCGCTGTCCGCGAACGAAGCGGTGAGCGCCTCGCGGGTGATCGCGTCGCGCTGCTCGATGATCGCCACGAGAGCCGGCCCGTTCTCCGGAAGCGGGTCGATGGCGGCGAGCTGGTTCATCGCCACGTTTGCGGCGGTCGGCCAGTCCAGGCCGTGCTCCACGAGCAGCCGGGCTTTGTGCTCGTTTCCCGTCGTGACGAGATCGACTGCGTGGTCGAAGCCGACGTCGGCCGCGAGCACGCGGATGCGCGTGCCGGGCAGCTCGGGCAGGTCCGCCCGCAGGCGCTCGATCACCTCGGCGGCAGGCTCGACCGGCACCAGGTCGGGCTCCGGGAAGTAGCGATAGTCGTCCGCCTCCTCCTTGCGCCGGCGGGGAGTGACAGTGTCGGACTTCACCTCGTAGTCCAGTGTCTGCTGCACGACCTCGCCGCCCACCTCCCACGTCGCGACCTGGCGCCGCACCTCTGCGTCGATCCCCCGCGCAATGTGGCTGAAGGAGTTCATGTTCTTCAGCTCCGTGCGGGTGCGATAGCCCGCCTCCCCCTGCTCGCGCACGGAGACGTTCGCGTCGGCGCGGAGCTGGCCCTTTTCCATCTCGGCGTCGGAGATGCCGAGCTCGACGATCGTCTGCCGAAGGAGCTGCAGAAAGCGCCTCGCCTGCTCGGCCGAGTGGATATCCGGCCGCGTGACGATCTCGACGAGCGGCGTGCCGCCGCGGTTGAAGTCGATGTTCGAGTGCGCCGCGCCGACGATCCGGCCGGTCGCCCCGCCGACGTGGATCGTCTTCGCCGCGTCCTCCTCGAGATGGGCGCGGACGATCCCGACCTCGAAGTCGCCGTCGTCGCCGGGGACGACGAAGCTGCCGTTCACGCACAGCGGCTCGTCGTACTGGGAGATCTGGTAGCCCTTCGGCAAGTCGGGATAGGGGTAGTGCTTGCGGTGAAAGAGCGCGCGCGGCGCGATCTCGCAGCCGAGTGCGAGGCCGAGCTTCAGCGTCCACTCGATGGCCGTCTCGTTCGGCGTCGGCAGCGCGCCGGGAAACGCGAGGCAGACCGGGCACGTCTGTGTGTTCGGCTCGGTCGCGTACGCGTTCGCACAGCGGCAGAACATCTTCGTCCGGGTCTTCAGCTGGACGTGGATCTCGAGCCCGACGACGGGCTCCCATTCAGCCATCGAGGAACTCCTTCGCCTTCAGCAGCGGCACCTCGATGTCACCGCGCACCTCGAACACCGCCAGGTACTCCGCGAGCGCACCGTGCATGCGGATCAAGCACAGCTCGCGCTCGCCGGCCTCGAGCGACAGCCGCACGTCGCCGAGCTGCACGGCGCGCGAGCCGTCGAGCACGCGCGGGCGCTCGCCGAAGACACGCTCGACCGCGAGCACGAAGTCGGCAGCCTGATCGACGAACGTCCGCTTCATCGCAGACGCTCCGGCACGAAATCGAAGCCGATCGCCCGCTCCAGGGCATGGCCCGCGCGGAACAGGGTGTTCTCCGAGAACTGCGGGCCGATCAGCTGCAGCCCGACGGGGAGACCTTCGGACAACCCGCACGGAATCGAGAGGCCGGGCAGGCCTGCCATGTTCGGCGGGATCGTCAAAACGTCCGCGAGATACATAGCGAGCGGGTTGTCCGTCTTCTCGCCGAGCTTGAACGCGACGGTCGGCGACGTGGGGCTGACGAGCACATCGAAGCGCTCGAACGCCGCGGCGAACTCGCGCGAGATGACGGTGCGCACCTTCTGCGCCTGGCCGTAGTACGCCTCGTAGTAGCCGGCGGAGAGCGCGTACGTGCCGAGCATGATCCGCCGCTTCGGCTCGTCGCCGAAGCCGGAGTCGCGCGTGCGCGAGACCATCTCGTAGTAACCGTCGGCCTCGACGCGCGGCCCGTAGCGGACGCCGTCGTAGCGAGCCAGGTTGGAGGACGCTTCGGCGGGCGCGACGAGGTAGTAGCAGGGCAGCCCGTATTCGACCGAGCGCGGCAGCTCGCACTCGCCGACCTCGGCGCCCAACTCGCCGCAGAGATCGATCGCGCGGCTCACGGCCTCGGCGACGCCGGGCTCGATCCCTTCGGCCTCGTTCAGCTCCTTCGGCACTCCGACACGCAGTCCCTTCAGCTCTTCCGCCTCGGGCAGCTCCACCGGCGGCACGTCGACCGTCGTCGAGTCGCACTCGTCGCGGCCGCTGATGATCCCGTACAGCAGCGCGTTGTCGCGCACCGTCTTCGTCACGGGCCCCACCTGGTCGAGCGACGACGCGAACGCGACGATGCCGTAGCGCGACACCGTTCCGTACGTGGGACGCAGCCCGACGTTGCCGCAGAGCGCGGACGGCTGCTTGATCGAGCCTCCCGTGTCGGAGCCGAGCGCCCACGGCGTCATGCCGGCGGACACAGCCGCCGCGGAGCCGCCGCCCGAGCCTCCCGGCACGCGCATCGGATCCCACGGGTTCTTGCTCGGGCCGAAGGCCGAGTTCTCGGTCGACGAGCCCATCGCGAACTCGTCGGTGTTCGTCTTGCCGAGCAGCTGCAGGCCCGCCGCCTTGCAGCGCGCCGCGACGGTCGAATCGAACACCGGCACGTAGCCCTCGAGGATCTTGGAGCCGGCAGTGGTCTGAACGCCCTTCGTCGAGATGACGTCCTTCAGCGCGATCGGGACGCCGTCGTTGCCGTCCTCGTCGACGAGCGTGAGGAAGCAGTGCAGCTCGTCGTTGCGCGCGTCGATCGCCTCGCGATAACCCGCGCGCAGTTCCGCGGCGGAGACCTCCTTGCGCTCGAGCATGTCCCTGGCCGCTTCGACGGTGAGTCGCAGGGTGTCGATCACGCGGCGGTCTCTCCCGTGGGCGGCACGCGGAAGTGGTCGCCGTCGCGCTGGGGCGCATTCGCAAACACGTCGTCGAGCGGAAGCGACGGCCGCGACTCGTCGGGACGGAAGGCATTGACGACGTCGAGCGGATGGGACGTCGGCGGCACGTCCGAGAGGTCGAGCTCCGACACCTTTCCGACCGCCTCGAGAATGTCGTTGAGCTGCACCTCGAGCCGCGAGATCTCGTCCTCCGTCAGCTCGAGGCGGGCGAGCGCCGCCACGTGCAACACGTCATCCCTCGTGATCGCCATGCGGACCTCCCATACAAGCCAAAGAGCCTGCCATACAAACAAAGAGGCCCCCTTTCGGGGGCCTCAGCACTCGGTTCCGAAAGGAAAGCTAGACAGGCTGAACGTTCGCGGCCTGAGCGCCCTTGGGGCCCTGCACGACCTCGAACTCAACACGCTGACCCTCGGTCAGCGACTTGTAACCCTCCTGGGAGATCGCCGAGAAGTGGACGAAGACATCCTCGCCGCCCTCACGCTCGATGAACCCATAGCCCTTCTCGTTCGAGAACCACTTCACGGTGCCCTGAGCCAAGCGACTTCCTCCTTCAAAAACACGCGACGGCCCGGGCACCGAGCCGCCACTACTGATACAGCGGCCGGAGTGTAGCTCAGATGCGAGGGAACGCAAGCGCGCCGCTTCTGTAGCGAGCGGCCTTCAGGGCGTTCTCGAGCAAGCAGGCGATCGTCATCGGCCCGACCCCGCCGGGCACGGGCGTGATGAATGCGGCCACGTCCGCGACGCCCGGGTCGACGTCGCCGAACAGCCCGTCGTCGGTCCGATTCATTCCCACGTCGATCACGGCCGCTCCCGTCTTGACCATGTCGGTGGTGATCAGGCCGAGCGACCCGACGGCAGCCACGAGGATGTCGGCGTCGAGTGTGTGCCGCGCGAGATCCTCGGTGCGCGAGTGACAGATGGTGACCGTCGCGTTTGCGTGCAGGAGGAGCATCGAGAGCGGCCGCCCGACGATCAGGCTGCGGCCGACGACGACCGCACGGGCACCGGCGACCGGGATCTTGTATGCCGCCAGCAGCCGCATCACGCCGACGGGCGTCGCGCCGACGAGCGTCTGCTGGCCGAAGAAGAGCTGGCCGGCGTTGAAGGGATGGAGCCCGTCGACGTCCTTCATCGGATCGAGCGTGCGCATCACGCGCGCCTCGTCGATCTGGGGCGGAAGCGGGGTCTGGACAAGGACCCCGTCGACCGCGTCGTCCTCGTTCAGCTCCTCCACGAGCTCGATCAGCTCGTCCTCGGGCGTGTCCTGAGGCAGGCGGTTGTCGATCGCCTGGATCCCGACCTCCTCGGCCGCCTTGTGCTTGAGCCGGATGTAGATCTGCGAGGCCGGATCGTCGCCGACGAGCACGGTTGCGAGCCGCACTTCACCGAATTCGGCGATCTCGCCTTTCAGCTCCTCGCGGATGCGCGCAGCGAGCGCGCGTCCGTCCATCAGTGTCGCGGCCGGCACCCTAGAACGGCATCTCGACGTCGCTGACGTCGAGTCCGAGCGACTCCGCCAACCGCACGCCGATCTCCAGGTCCTCCTTCAGCCGTTCGGCGTCCCGGGCCTCCATCATCCGGCCGATCCACGCGCGTTCCTTCGGTCGCCACATGGCGTGGGCCGCGAACTCCGGCAGGAGGCGATTCGCGGCGTCGACGAGCTTGCGCTGTGTCTTCTTGTCGGCGTTCTGGAGCAGCACGCGCTCGTAGGCCATTCCCGCGCCGTGGTGGATGCCGTCGTCCGTCGCCAACCGGTTGCACAGGTCTTCGAGGACGGTTCCGCGCGAAGAGCGCGCGATCAGGCGAAAGCGGCTGATGATCAGCCGCTCGTAGAACACCTGCATCAGGAACACCTTCTCCTGGAGCGTGTCGGCTTCGAGCGTCATGTGTGCGAGGTTGTCGAGGTGCGGGTCGCGCTCGGCCGTCCCGCCGGCTTCGCCGACGAGCTTGAGCCACGCCTCCGTGTGGCGCGACTCGTCCTGCACCATCGTCGAGTAGTAGAGCTTCGCCTCGTGGTCGGGCGCGATGTTCAGGAGCTGCGACGCCATGTCGCACGCGAGCATGTCGGCCTGCAGTTGTTGCGTGAGGACAGAGCGCCACATGTCCTTACGCCGCGCCTGGCGTTGCGGCGTGCCCTTCCCCTCGGGGATCGGCGCGAGCTCGCCCCACGGGAGGCCCTTGACCTGCCATTCCTGACGCTTTGCGAGGTCGTAGAAGCGGAGGACGCCCGTGAACGCCTCGCGGCCCTCGGCCGGCATCTCGATCAGTTGGCCCGTCGCCATTCTGGGAGATTATGAGTCCCGTGGATCTGAAGCGCTGGCCGAGGAAGAACGACGATGCGTCGATCCGTGCGCGCCAGCAGGCCCTCGGGCTCAGCGACGGCGTGACGTCGATCGACCTCTCGCCCTTCGTCGACGCACAGGAGATGCTCACCGGCGCCGCCGTCATCCCGGTGTCGGTGGTCGGGCCGCTGGAGATCGAGCTCGGCGAGTACGAGCTGGATGAGCCGTTCGGGCGGGTGACCGAGACGGGTCGCGCACGCGATGCCGTCTACGTGCCGCTCGCGCATACCGAAGGTGGGCTCTCGGCGTCGCTCTATCGCGGCGCGCGCGCGGCCTCCGAGTCG
>MNJC01000055.1 GCA_001920085.1 Actinobacteria bacterium 13_1_20CM_4_69_9 | reverse complement strand
CGGGCGGAACCATCGCGTCGTGGAGCAGTTCGTCGGCGCGCGCCAGTAGCCTCGGCGCACGTACGAACCGACCCTCCTTCGCCAGCTCTTCCGCGGACGGGTGTGGAACGCGTTCCCCGCCCTCGTCGTCGCGGAGGGCGTGGCGTGGTTGCCACCCGGGACGCCTTACGTGATCGGCACCGACCTGTTCGACGACTGGACGTACGCGCACCGAGTGCTGAAACGCCCTCAGCTGCGCGTGACCCGGCCCGGCGACGGGTTCTCGGTCTTTCTGTTCGCGGACGGTTGGTACGTCAACCTCGAGCAGCCGCAGCAACCGACGGCGCTCGGGTTCGACTACGAGGACGAGCTGCTCGACGTGTGGGTCCCGTTCGGCGGCGAATCGGAGCTGCTCGACGAGGATGAGCTCGAGGAAGCGGTCCGGCGCGGCTTCATCTCGCCGGGGCGAGCGACGGAGATTCGCGGGAAGGCAGAGCGGCTGCTCGCCGATCCGCCTCTGCCGACCGGCTGGGAAGACTGGGAGCCCGAAGCCGGGTGGCAGGTCCCGGACCTGCCACCCGGCTGGGACGTGCTCTAGGCCGCCTCGGCGTACGCCGGTGCGGAAACCTCCTGCGCGCGCAGCCGGCGCGGGATCGCGAATGCCGCGACGGCGCCGAGCGCGACGACGATCGCGCCGACCCAGATCGCCGGCGTCATGCCGTTGACGAAGTCCGTACCGCTCGAGTAGCTGCCGTAGTGCGACCAGACCGAGGCCAGCACGGCAACGCCGAAGACACCGCCGAGCTCTCGGATCGCGTTCTGCGCGCCGGAGGCCTGGCCCTCCTCCTCCTTGCGCACCGCGGCGAGAACGACGTTCGCGACCGGAGCCCAGAACATCGCCATCCCGATGCCCGAGACCATGAACGGCACGACGAGCTGCCAGTAGGGCGTCGACGGCGCCGAGATCGCTGCGAGCGACGCAAGGCCTGCAGCCTGCAGCGTCAGGCCGACGCCCATCAGGCGTGCACCCCCGATGCGATCCGAAAGGGCGCCGGCGATCGGCGCGACGAACATCGGCATGATCGTCCACGGCAGGATCCGCAGGCCGGAGCCGAGGGGCGAGTAGCCCTGCACCGTCTGGAAGAACTGGCTCAACAGGAAGATCGAGCCGAACATCCCGAAGAACATCAAGAGCGACGCGACGTTGGCGAGCGTGAAGACGCGGTTCCTGAAGAAGCGCATCGGCAGCATCGGCGCCTCGGCGCGGAGCTCCCAGAGCACGAACAGGGCGAGCACGACGGCGCCGCCCGTCAGGGCGCCGACGATCTGCGGCGACGACCAGCCGGCGGTGTTGCCGCGCACGAGGCCCCAGACGATCCCGAACAGGCCGCCGCTGGCGAGGGCGACGCCGGGCAGGTCGAGCTTGTTCGAGGGCCCGTACGACTCGTTGAGTCGCGTCAGCGCCAGCGGGATGAGCGCGACGCCGATCGGCACGTTCAGCCAGAAGATCCAGTGCCAGGAGATACCGCTGACGACGGCGCCGCCCACGAGCGGCCCAAATGCGACGGCGAGACCGGCGATGCCGCTCCACGCGCCGATGAACGCGCCGCGCCTGTTCGCGGGGACGCCGGCGCTGAGGATCGTCAGCGTCAGCGGGGTCACGATCGCCCCGCCCACGCCCTGCGCGGCGCGCGCGGCGATGAGCGCGCCGGCGGTCGGCGCGAGCGCCGCCGCGGCAGAGGACGCCGTGAAGATGAAGAGCCCGATCGCGAGCATGCGGCGCCTGCCGAAGCGGTCGCCGAGCGCGGCGCCGGTGAGCAGGAGCACGGCGAACGTGAGCGTGTACGCGTTCACCGTCCACTCGAGGCTCTCGATCGACGCGTGCAGGTCCTTGCGGATCACCGGCAGCGCCGTCGTGACGACGAGATTGTCGAGCGTCGCCATGAAGACGGCCGCGGAGGTGATCGCGAACGTCCAAATGGTGCGTTGCTTGGCTGACATCAAATCCTCCTTGGGTCTCAACCGACGTTTGTTGTGAGTAGTCACTTACTCAGAGGCCAAAAAAAAGGGAGCTCAGACGTCCTTGCGGCAGCCTTCGATCAGGCGCTCCGCCCAGCCCTCGGTCGCTTCGAGGAGCTCCATCGACGCCATCACGTTGAGGAGCATTCCCTTGGCGAAGAAGTGCGAGACGCGCTCGCTCGGCAGGCCCGAGACGCGCTCGACGTACTCGACGAGGTCGCCGTAGCCGCGGCGGACGACCTCGCGGATCTCCGGGTCGTCACACGCTGCATACGCCTGCATCTGCGAGCGGAGATAGGTCGGGTCGGTCCTGAGGCGCGCGCCGTAGGCCTCGCCGATTGCCTGTAGCGCAGCCTCGCCATTCAGGCCGGCGGAGGCCGTGTGCATCATCTCGAGCGTCCCGCGGAGACAGCGCTCGACGGTGGCGATGAAGAGCTGCTTCTTGGTGCCGAAGAGCCGGAAGACGTAGGGCTGCGAGATCCCGACGGCCTTCGCGATCGTCTCCGTCGAGCCGCCGTCGAGCCCGCGGGCGGCGAACTCGACCAGCGCCGCCTCCAGAATCTCGTCGCGGCGCTCCGCGGCGGACTTGCGGATCGTGACTGCCATGCCGCCCATTATTAGCTACTGATCACTAACTCGTCAAGTCACTTCTGCAGGAGGGCCATTCCCCGGGCAAGGCGAACGGGCTTCCGGCCCTGCTCGCCGGCGAAGCGCGGGAACGCCTCGGTCGAGTTGACGTCGTCCGAGAGCAGCAGGCCGCCGTCGCGCAGATGCGGCCACGCTTCGTTGAACTCGAACCACATGCATTCGAAGGAGTGCTCGCTGTCGTGCATGAACGAGTCGATCGTGCCGAGGCGGTCGAGGAGCGGGGGCAGCTCGTCCTGCGTGCGGCCGAGCGCGAGCGTCCAGCGCTCCTTCAACTCCGGCGGGATCAGCCAGCCCGGCTCGGCGCCCGACGGGATGCCCGCCCGTCCCTCGCCCTCGTAGAAGGTGTCGGCCTCGTAGTCGCGGCCGACTTCGCGGGGGAGATCGACGGAGTGCAGCCGGCCGCCGCCGTTGCGCTGCAGGGCGAGCAGCGCGAAGGCCGTAGAGAACCCGTTCGCGACGCCCGTCTCCACGGCGACGGCCGGCGTCACGTGCCGGTAGATCGCGTAGAGGTAGCCGCCCTCCGCGTAGCCGATCGCTCCGAGCGAGTGGCCGCTGCCGCCGACGGCGGCGGCGTGCTCACGCCCCTTCTCGAGCAGATGGTTCCGCAGACCGCTCGCCTCGAGCTCGCGCTCGTAGCCGCGCAGCACGGCGTCGCCGCCGAGGAAACCGGCGACCTCCGCTCGGATCCTGCGCGCCTCGACCAGGCGCCGCGGGTGTCGCAGGTTGCGAGCCGCCCGGTACAGCGTTCGTTTCAAGCCGCGCACCATATCGTTGCCCCGTGGACGTCCACGACGCGCGCATCCTCCACCTGCCGGTGAACCTCGCCGGCACCGGCTGGGCGCACGTCAACGCGCTGCGCCGCAAAGGCGTGGACGCGCGGCTGCTCGTCTTCTGGCCGCAGAAGTGGCGTCCCGACGAGTACGACGTCAACCTCGACCTGCCGCGACAGGGCTTCGTCCGCCAGCAGATCGTGCAGTGGCGCGCGCTCGCGAAGTACCTGCCGCAGACCGACCTCTTCCACTTCTACTTCGGCAAGACGCTCGTCCCGAAGTCGCTGAACATGCCGATCCTGAAGACGGCTCGCAAGAAGTCGGTCATGCACTTCCTCGGCGACGACATCCGCGGGAGGACGCTCGAGCAGCTCGAGTACCGCAAGAAGTTCGACGCGACGATCGTCGGCTCGTACGCGGCGACGCGCTGGGTGCCCGACGCGACCGCGGTCGTCCCGCCCGGGCTCGACCTCCGGCTCTACGAGCCCGTCCCGGCGGTCGAGCGGGAACGGCCGCTCGTCGTGCACGCCCCGTCGAACCTCGAGAAGAAGGGGACGCGCTTCGTCGTCGAGGCGTGCGAGCAGCTGCCGGTCGACCTCGACGTCGTCCACGGCGTCCCGCACGACGAGGCGGTCGAGCGCTTCAAGCGCGCCGACATCGTCGTCGACCAGATGCACTACCTGTGGCACGGCGTCTTCGCGATCGAGTCGATGGCGTACGGGAAGCCGGTCGTCACGCACCTCGATCCGGACGCCGTGCGGCAGACGGAGGAGGCGTTCGGCGTGAAGGTGCCGATCGTCGCCGCGACGAAGGACGAGCTCGTGGAGAAGCTGCGTCCGCTCGTGGCCTCGTTCGACCTCCGGAAGCGGCTCGGCGGCGAGGGTCGTGCCTACGTGGAGCGCGTCCACGACCTGGAGAAGGTCTCGGACCGGTTCATCGAGCTGTACCGCTCCATACTTTGACGTGATGCTGGACCGTCTCAAGGAGCTGTTTCGCCACTCGGCGGTCTACGGGCTCGGCTCGATCGTCGCGCGCATTCTCGGCGTCCTCCTGCTGCCGCTGTACACGCGCTACCTCTCGCCGAGCGACTACGGCCTGATCGAGACGCTCGTCGCGCTCTCCGCCGTGCTGACGGCGCTCGTCGCGCAGGCGATGAAGAGCGCGTTCTTCCGCTTCTACTTCGACTCGGCGGAGCTCGCACGGCGGCTGCTCGTCGTGCGCACGGCGTTCTGGTACGTGATGGCCGCATCCACCGCGACGCTCGTCGTCGGCGTTGCGCTGTCGCACCAGATCTCCTGGCTCCTCTTCCACACGCAGCACCACGCAGATCTCGTGATCGCCGCGTTCGTCGGCCTGTGGGCGGCGATGAACTACGAGCAGATGACGTCGCTCTTCCGCGTCGAGCAGCGCTCGACCGCGTACGTCGCCGCGACGATGGCGAACGTCGCGATCACCATCGGCGCCACCGTGCTGCTCGTCGTCGTGCTCGACCAGGGGCCGCTCGGCGTCCTCGTCGGAAACTTCACCGGCACGCTCGCCGTCTACGCGGCGCTGCTCCTCTACAGCCGCCATGCGCTCGGGCTGCAGTTCGACCGCCCGCTCTACCGCGCGATGAACCGCTTCGGGCTGCCGCTCGTCCCCTCGGCCGTCGCATTGTGGCTGACCAACTTCAGCGACCGCTTCTTCCTGGTGAAGCTGTCGGGCACGCACGAGGTCGGCCTCTACTCGATCGGCGTGCGGGTCGCGTCCGCGATCGTCCTGCTGCTGACGGCGTTCCGGCTCGCGTGGCCGGCGTTCGCCTACTCGATCGACGACGACCGCGAGGCGAGCCGCACGTACAGCTTCGTCCTCACCTACGTCGTGTTCGTCTGCTGCTGGCTCGCGCTCGCGCTCGGACTGCTCGCGCCGTGGATCCTCAGGCTGATCACGACGGAGCCGTTCTATGCGGCCCAGAACGTCGTCGCGCCGCTCGCGTTCGGCGTCGCCGCGTTTGCCGGCTACGTCGTCGTGCAGATTGGCACCGGGCGCGCGCGGCGAACGCGTGCCAACTGGATCGTCACCGGCGCCGCAGCCGTGCTGAACGTCGCGCTCAACCTGGCGCTGATCCCGCCGTACGGGCGGATGGGCGCAGCGATCGCGACCGTCGCGTCGTACACCGTGCTGTTCATGGCGATGGCGTGGCGCGCGCACGCAGTGTTCCCTGTGCCCTACCAGTGGCGTCGCGTCGCGACGGTCGCGGCAGCGGCCGTCGGGCTCACGGTCATCGGCAAGGTCCTCGACGTCCCGCTCGGCGTCGCCCTGCTGCTGACGGTGGCGTACCCCTTGCTGCTCGCGCTGCTCGGCTTCTACCTGCCGGCCGAGCGCAGGCGGCTGCGGCGATTGCTGCCTATCCTGGGGCGATGAGCGTCGTCGCCGCGATCCTGCTGGCGTCGACCTCGCTGCATGTCACGGTGTGGCCGAACGGCCAGGGACACGCCCCGAGGCGCAGCTACACGCTCACGTGCGCGCCGGTCGGCGGCACACTCCCGCACCGTCTCGGCGCATGCCGGCAGCTCGCGCGCCTGAAGGCGCCGTTCGCGCCCACGCCGCAGAACGTCGCCTGCACCGAGATCTACGGCGGCCCGCAGGAGGCGCTCGTCGCCGGACGCTTCCGCGGAGCGCTACTCCGCACGCGCTTCAATCGCCGGAACGGCTGCGAGATCGAGCGCTGGAACCGCGTCGCCTTCCTGTTCCCCGCGGCGTAGGGCGGCAGCGAACGCGAGCCCGAGCCCTTCCTCGAGCTCGTCCACACAGCCATCGACCCACGGCTGCGAGCACCTCAGTAGCATCGCGCGGCTGATGCGCGACATCACCGTCCTCGTCACGGCGTCGGGGGCGCCCGGCACCGCGGCGCTCCTTCGCGCGCTGCGCACGAACGGCGAGCGCGGCGTCCGCATCGTCGGGACCGACATGTCCCCGCAGGCGATCGGCAGGCAGTTCTGCGACCGGTTCTACGTCGTCCCGCCCGGCCGCGACCCCGCCTTCATCGACGCTGTGCTCGACATCGTCCGCCGCGAGAACATCGACGTCGTCCTGCCGCAGTCGTCCTTCGACCTGCTCGCGCTCGCCGAAGGGCGCGAGCGGTTCATGGCGACGAACGTGCTGGTGTCGCCGCCCGACGCGATCCGCACGGCGAACGACAAGGCGGCGGCGTACGCGTTGCTAGAGCGCCTCGGTTTGCGCGCCCCGGCCTGGCGCAAGGTCACGGGCGGCCGTGCGCTCGCGGTCGCGGCGCAGGAGCTCGGCTATCCCGAGCGGCCCGTCTGCTTCAAGCCGGTGTTCAGCTCCGGTTCGCGCGGCTTCCGCGTGCTCGACGCGAACGTCGACCGCGCCCGGCAACTGCTCGAAGAGCGCCCCGGCAACCTCGCGATGCGGCTGAACGACGTGCTCGGGCTCCTACCGGAAGAAGGCGGCCCAGACCTCCTCGTGATGGAGCTCGCGACGGGACGCGAGCGCACGGTCGACGGCATTGCTCGGGCCGGCCAGGTCATCCTCGGGCACGCCAAGACGCGGGAGTCGATGCGCGCCGGGCTCGCGATGTACTTCGAGACGCTCAACGACCACTGGCTGCTCGAGGTCGCGCAGCGCATCGTGGCCGAGCTCGGCATCGAGTACTTCTTCAACATCCAGCTCGTCGGCGACCACGTGATCGAGATCAACCCGCGCATCTCGACGATCGTCTACCAGGAGGACCTCAACCTGCCGTACCTGGGCGTGAAGAGTGCGCTCGGCGAGATCTCGCACGAGGAGCTCGCCCAGCTGGGTGCACGAGTGCGCCCGTCACGGCGCGCGCTGCGCTACTTCGACCAGGTCGAGTGGGACGAGAGCTCCCCCGCGGACACGCACGAGCCGCCACGAGCCTGGACGCCGTCGAGCACTCTCGAGTAGAGCCGGTCCCACCCGCCGGAGCTCAGCGGATCGAACCGGTCGGGATGCCAGAGAATGGCGAACGCGCCGCCGTTCGCGGCCGCCCAGTCGAGCAGTGCGTTCAGCCGCGGCGCGGCACGCTTCGCGGACAGGCCGAGATAGCGCTCTTCGGCCAGCGTCGCGTCCATCGCGGCGAGCGGGATCTCGAGGACGTCCGCCGGAGCGTCGCGCTCGAAATCCCACGGGTGGAATGGACGGGCGATCCCGGCGCGGAAGCCGAGCGCGTCCGGAAATCCGAGCGTCGTGTCGTACCTGAACGGCAGCCCGGCGAGGTTCCTGTGGGGATCCGCCCGCAGATAGTGGTAACGGTGCCCCGCGATCGGGCCGGCAAGCGCTTCGAGGTTCGCCTTCTCCTCCGCGAGACGCCCGGGATCGCCGGCAGCCGTGTAGCTGCCGTGCAGCCCGATCTCGGCGCCGACGTCGCGAAGCGTCCCGACGAGCTCCGGCCGCAGCTCGTCGTAGGTCTCGGGCGACGGCCCGTCGTGCGGGTCGTGATGCCCCGCCAGGACGAAGAAGGTCGACCCGTGTGCCCCGTGCCGCCGCTCTTCCGCGACGATCTGCTCGAAGCGCCAGTTCGGATCGCTGCCGCGCACGCGATGCACCGGCGCGGCCGCGAGCGCCGTCGCCTC
>MNJC01000086.1 GCA_001920085.1 Actinobacteria bacterium 13_1_20CM_4_69_9 | reverse complement strand
CGTATGACGGTCTGGTCGCGCGCCTCTTTCGCGGTCTATTCCAGAAGACGCTCGACCGTGGACTCGAAAGCGGTCTCGCCCACCTCAAGACCGAAATCGAGCGGCGAACCGCTCCTCAGCGGTGTCGCGACGACCCGCAAACTCGCCCCGCCGAGCGCAGATCGTCGAAGCGGCCCGCGCGGTGATCTCGGACGGTCTCGCGGAATGGGCGGATCTCGCAGAGCGGGCCCCGCGCGAGCGCAGCGCGAGCCTGGCGTCGATCGGCAACACGTACGGAGCTTTGCCCGCGCGCATCCGCACCTGTACCGGGTGATGACGGACGGGCCGCTACCGCGAGCTGCCCTGACGCCCGGAACCGAAGAACGCGCGGCTCGACCCCTGGTCGACGCCGCCGGCGGCGACACGGACCTCGCTCGCGCCGTCTGGGCATTCGCGCACGGCATGGTGATCCTCGAGCTCGACGGACGCTTTCCGACCAACGCCGACCTCGAGGCGGCGTGGCGCCGAGGGCTCGCAGGCCTCGGCGCGGCTCGAGCCTAACCCTGCGAGAACGCCGGGCTCTCGGCCGCGACTCGGCGGCGACGCGCGCCGGCGTAGATCAGCGCTGCGCCGCCGGCAAGCACCAGCAGCCCGAAGAGCAGCACGCCGAGCCCCAACCAGAGGACGAAGCGGATCTTCGCCCCGAGACTGATGCTCGCGTCGACGTTCCGCGACGCGTCGGCATTCATGACGACCACCGACCAGTCGCCCTTCGCGACCTTCCACTCGAGCGTTTGCCGGCCGACGCCGCTGGCGGCGACAGCCCAGATGTTGCTCGCTCGCGGGGGTCGCGGCGCGGATGTCCCTGTGACCGGTCGATACCGGAGGCTGAACGGGTCGAGGTCGATGTCGGTCACTGTGTCGTAGCTCGTTCCTGCGAGATACGTGTCGACTCGTTTCGTCGGAGCGATGCCGATGAACAGCTTCCGCGGCGATGTGTTCGAGCCGCGGACGCGCAACGTGGCCAACCGGCCGTGCTCGAACACGCGGTCGGGCCCGTCGGTGCCGACGTCCAGCCTGTCGGACACGAGCGCGTAGCCGCCGCTCCTGTATCTCTCGGACGCGCTGGAGAAGAAGCCGTCGGAGTCCCGCTGGGTGTGGTCGGCCACGAGCAGCGCGACGCCGCCGGCGAGCGCCGCGAGGCCCACGAGCGAGACGAGGCAGCCGAGCACCACGAGCACGACGCGGCCGGCAGTCACTCCGACTTCCCGTCGAGCAGGGCTCGGTCGAAGAAGCCGACCACGCGTCGCTCGTACTCCCTCGGGTGGGCGTTGATGCCGCCGACGTGGCCGCTCCCGGACACCTCCCAGATGGACTTGGGCCGGTGCGCCTCGGCGAAGTACGTCGGATTGAGGTTGCGCTCCCCGTCCTGACCGTGCTCGCCGTAGATGAAGAACACGGGCGTCGGCGCGATCCGACCGACGAGGTCCTTCAGGCTGGGCGGCGGCGCGTGATTCGAGAAGAGGGAGATCCCGGTGCTGAGCGCCGCGTAGCCGGGCAACCCGAGCCACTTGTCGGCGCCGCCGATCGTCATGTCGAGAAACTCGCGAACCGACCTTTCCCCGGCCCCTTCCGAGACGACGGCCTTCAGGCCTCGCGACCTCGCCGCCGCCTCCAGCATCATCTCGCCGCCGACCGACAGGCCGATGCCTCCGATCCGCGCATCCTCGACGTCCGCGCGTCGCCGGAGGAAGGCGACTGCGGCGTCGACGTCGCGGTAACCCTCCCATCCCCACGCGTTGGGGTCGCCGTCGCTCTGTCCCTCGCCGCGCCTGTCGAAGAGAAGCACGCCGTACCCGTGCCTGGCGAGCACCCGAGCCGGCTTCTGGGAGCCCTTCCGTCCAGGGAAGGCGATGACCGCCGCGCCGTTCCTCGAGGGGACGTACCACCCCCGCAGGCGCAGGCCGTCCGCCGTCCGGAAGCTCACGTCCTCGTGGGGCGCTCCGACCCGGTCGACGGGCACGAACGCGCGCGCGGTGTGCGTCAACACGTAACTGACGAGGAACGGCCCGATGATCAGGTACACGCCCACGACGGAGGCGGCAACGAGGAGGAGGCGCCGCCCGTACCGCCAGCGCACGTCGTCGTCGACGCGGCGCGTTCGCCACAACGTCGTCGCAGCGACGACCAGCAGCAGCACGCCGGCGAACGTCGCAAGGAGCCCGGTGTAGTCGTCACCCGAGAGCCGGCCGGCCTGCGCGTAGTAGACCGCCTCGATGCCGACCGCGAGCCCGAAGAGGCCGAGCAGCGCCGCCAGCAATGCGCGGAGCCCCGGCCGAAGGCGCGGGTAGGCGACGGCAGCCGCCAACAGCACGAACACAGGCACCAGGCCGCTGACGAGATGGTCCCCGGCGGAAGTGCCCGGCTGCGGCTGGATGAAGCTGTCGTCGAGCACGTGCAGTGCGACGACGAAAAGGGCTGCCGCGACGACGAGTTGACGGCGTTGCGGGCGCGAGGCCCGGGACACGACTAGTTGACGGTGCCCCGGGCGCGAGGCCCGGGACACCGTCGGAACAGCAGTCTGGCTCATTCGTACTGCAGCGCCTTCAGGATGTTGAGGCGCGAGGCACGGCGGGCCGGGAACATCGCCGCCAGGATTCCCGCGGCGATCGTGGCCACGACGAGCACCGCGAGCGTGCCCCACGGAATGGCGAGCACGACTCCCTGGTCGGAGAGCGCCTGGGTCGTGAGGACGGCCAGGAACGTCCCGACGAGGATCCCGAGCGCGCCGCCGATCAGCGCGGTCGTGATGCTCTCGTAGCGGATCATCCGCCGGACCTGCCGGCGCGTCATTCCCACCGCGCGAAGCATCCCGATCTCACGCGTTCGTTCGAAGACCGAGAGCACGAGGGTGTTCACGACTCCGAACAGGCTGATGATCACCGACAGCCCGAGTAGCGCATAGAGGACGTTGAGGATGAGGTTCATGTCCTTTTCCTGGGCCTGCTTGAACTGCGCGGACGTCTGCACCTTCGCGTCGGGGAACCTGTTCAACGCGAGGTCGAGCCGGGCGGTGTTCGCGGGCGTCACACCACCGACGATGTTGATCAACGTCATCAGGTTCTGTGGGCTCGCGTAGTTCGCGTCGAAGGTGTCCGCGGACATCGTCACGCTGCCGAAGGGCGAGCCGCCGTTGGGCGGGTCGAAGATCCCCTTCAGCCGCAACCGGAGGACCTTCCCCGTCGGCGTGGTGACGGGAATCGGCGAGCCGAGCCTCAGATGGTGGTCCTTGGCGTAGTCCTTGTCGACGAACGCGCCGTTCGCGCCGAGACGCGCGGACGCGTTTGCCGATCCGGGTAGCCAGTCGAGGGGAAGCCGTTCTCGGCGGTCAGCGCGTAGTCGGCGACGAACAGCTTGTCCACCGCGTCGCTGAAGGAGGAGCGCAGCCCCGCCCCCAGGATTGCGACGAACGTGATCAGCGCCAGGCCGATCATCAGCGCCGATGCCGTCGACGCGGTCCGGCTCGGGTTTCGCATCGCATTCTCGCGGGCGAGCGTCCCGGCGAGACCGCCGATCCGCGCGCCCGGCCAGCCGAGCACGGAAGCGAGCGGGCGCACCGCGCGCTTCGCGTTCGCGGCAACGCCGACGAAGAGGATCAACGTGCCGAAGCCGAGCGCGAGCAGCCGGGCCGTGGTGCTCATCCCGCCTCCGAAGATGCCGTAGACGAGCAGCAGGATCCCGAGTGCCAGCGTCGCGAGCGAGAACACGGGGCCGAAGCGCGAGAGCCGTGTCACGGGCAAGGTCGCGCCTTCGCGCACGGCCGCGATCGGAGGCACCCGCGTCGCCTTGATCGCCGGTCTCAGGCTTGCGATCAGAGTGACGACGACGCCCACCACGATGCTGACGACGATCGTGCGGGTCGCGAAGACGGTCCCGGTCTTCGGAAAGCTGACGCCGATCGCGGAGAACATCGCATCGAGCGCCTTCGCGATGCCGAGCCCGAGGAAGAGCCCGGCCACGGACGCCAGCAGTCCGATGACGAGGGCCTCGAGCATCACGCTGCGCAGGACCTGCCGCCGCGAGCCGCCGATCGTCCTCAGCGTTGCGAACTCCCGCATTCGCTGAGCGATCGTGATCGACAGCGTGTTCGCGATCACGAACGCGCCGACGAAGAGGGCGATCACGCCGAACGCGAGCAGAAGCTTCTGGAGGACGCCGAGCGCGCTGTGCACGTTGTCCACGACTTCCTGCGTCTGCGCCACGGCCGTCTTGACCTGCGCGGTCGCCGGCAAGAGCGGCCGGATCTCGCGCGCCAGCTTCTCCTGCGTGACGCCGTTCTTCGCGGCTACCTGCACGCTGTCGAACTTGCCGACCTTGTCGAAGAGCTGCTGTGCGGTCGGCACGTCGAAGATCGCGATCGTCGAGGCGCCGATCGACGAAGAGCCGGAGTAGGTCGCGATGCCGGTGATCTCGAACTGGCGGACACCGTCGTCCGCTGCGATCCCGATCGTGTCGCCGACCGCGTAGTGCTGCTTCTCCGACGTTCGCTTGTCGATCGCAATCTGGCCATTTCCGACCGGCCACTTGCCTGCGGCGAGCTCGAGCGGGTTGAAGCGCTTGTCGTTCTGTGGATCCACGCTCGCTGCGATCGCCTCGCCGCCGCCCGTGGAGATCACCTTGCCGCTGCGGTCGATCAGCTTGAGCTGGTCGCCCACCGCGCCGGCGGCGGCCGCCACGTCGGGAAGGGCCTGCACTTTCGCCAGCACGCCTGCCGGAAACGCGGGCGTCTCTTCCGTGTTGCTGTTCGTGTTCTTGAATGCAACCTTGCCGGTGATGACCGCATCCGAGTTCTGATACGAGTCGCTGACGACGTTCGTGAACGCTGCGGTGATCGTGTCGGTGAGGATGTAGGTGCCGCTGATCATCGCGACGCCGAGCACGATCGCCAGCGCGGTCAGGATGGTGCGGAGCTTGCGTCCGAGCAGTCCTTTGAGCGCGACGGCGTTCATCGCGCCAGCTCTTCCATGACCGCGATCACCTCGCGGGCTTCGGAGCGGCCGAGATCCTTCACGATCAGACCGTCGGCCAGGAACAGGATGCGGTCGGCGATCGCAGCCGCGCGCGGGTCGTGCGTGACCATCACGGTGGTCTGTCCGTACGTGTCGACGGAATCCCGCATCAGGTCGAGGATCTCGCCGCTCGTCTTCGAGTCGAGATTGCCGGTCGGCTCGTCGGCGAAGACGATCGTCGGCTTGCTGACCAGTGCCCGCCCGATCGCGACGCGTTGCTGCTGTCCACCAGAGAGCTCGGACGGACGGTGGTCGCGGCGGTTCTCGAGGCCGATCTTGCCCATCAGCTCGGCCACCCACTTCTTGTCCGGCTTGACGCCGGCGATCGCCAACGGGAGCACGACGTTCTCCTCGGCGTTCAGCATCGGGAGCAGGTTGAAGAACTGGAAGATGAAGCCGATGTGCTGACGGCGAAGCCCGGTCAGCTCGGTGTCGTTCAGCTTCGAGATCTTCGTCCCGGCGATGCTCACCTCGCCGGCGGTCGGCTTGTCGAGGCCGGCCAGGATGTGCATGAGGGTCGACTTCCCGGACCCCGATGGCCCCATCACGGCGGTCAGGTTTCCTTCGGCGACCTCGAGCGAGACGCCGCTCAGCGCGTCGACGGCGGTGTCACCCTCGCCGTAACGGCGGCGAAGCTCGTGGGCCGCGACGACGGATTCGTCGCCGACGGCTCCCACCCAGTCTTCCTGCGTCTTGGGAACAACGGTTGCAACGGCCTCCATCTTGCGCTCCTTTGCTCGGATTTCGATCGGCTCGGACTCGTCCTGGATCACGCGCGACTTCATCGCCGCTTCCTCATCGGGGCTCCTTGCATCAAGGGGGACCCGCTCACGCTCTCACCGCGCGCGGCGCGCGAACAGGCGGGCTACCGGCCTGTCGGGGGGCGGGTTTCTGGTGTGTTCGAAACGCCCGTCAGGCGCGCAGGAACGCCAGGACCGCGAGCACGCGCCTCGATTCGGTGCCCGTCGAGGGCAGTCCGAGCTTCGCGAAGATCGTGGACACGTACTTCTCGACCGCGCGCGTCGTGATCACGAGCTTGTCCGCGATGCCCTGATTCGAGCTTCCCTCCGCCATCAGGACCAGCACGTCGCGTTCGCGGGGCGTCAGCTCCGTGAGCGGATCGTCGTCGCGCTGCCGCGAGAGGAGCGTCGAGACGATGATCGGGTCGAGCGCGGAGCCGCCGTCCGCGACGCGCCGGACCGAGGAGACGAAGTCCTTCACGTCGCTGATCCTGTCCTTCAGCAGATAGCCCACACCTTCGGCCGAATCCGCGAGCAGCTTCATCGCCAGGCCGAGCTCGACGTACTGGGAGAGCACGAGCACCCCGACCGACGGATGGCTCGCGCGGATCTCGAGCGCGGCGCGCAGCCCTTCGTCGCTGTGCGTCGGAGGCAGCCGGATGTCGACGATGGCGACGTCGAGCGCATAGCTGCGCACCTTGAGCATGAGCTCGTCCGCGTCGCCGCATTGGGCGACGACCTCGAAGCCCGCCTCTCCGAGCAGGCGGCTCAAACCCTCGCGCAGGAGGACGCTGTCCTCCGCCATTGTCGACGATCTCGACGACGACGTGCCCGTCGGTGCGGCGCACGTCGACGGTTGCCGAGCTTGCGTGCGCATGCTTGCCGATGTTGGCGATGCTCTCCGAGACGACGTAGTAGGCGGCCACCTCGAGCGGCTCCTCGAGGCGGTCGTCGACGTCGACGAGCAAGTGGACCGGGACCGGCGCCCGTGCCACCATCGACTCGAGCGCCACGTGCAGCCCGTGGCCGCTGAGAACCGCCGGATGGATTCCGTGCGCAACGTCGCGGAGCTCCGCGAGCGACAGCGCGATCTCCTGCCGCGCCTGGTCGAGCCGCGCCTGCGCGTCCGGCTCGGCGTCGAGCTGCTGCTCCAGCATGTTGAGCTCGAGCGAGAGCGCGATCAGACGCTGTTGCGCTCCGTCGTGGAGATCCCGTTCGAGCCGCTTCCGCTCCTTCTGACCCGCGGCGATCACCCGTGCGCGTGAGCCGCGCAGCTCTTCGAGGCCTGCTCGGAGCTCGGCCTGCAGACGTGCGTTCTCGAGCGCGATCCCCGCGGCCGCCGTCGCCGCCCCGAGCAGCTCCGGCTCGTCTCCGAGCGACGGGTCGTGCAGCAGCGCCGCCACACGTACGCCCTTCCGCTCGATCAGCGTCGTCGCGCGGCCGCGGCCGAGCGTGACCAGGTCGAGAGGCCGGCCCTCGACGTCCGCATAGGTCTCGAACTGCGGCAGCCAGTACGCCAGCTCCAACGAAGGATCGCGGAGGGCGCGGGCGAGGGCGTCGCGCAGATCCGACGGACTGAGGTCCGTTCGGAGCTCGACGACGAGGCCGGTGAGCGCGGACCGCGCCAGCCGTGCCTGCAGCAGGCCGATCAGGAACACCATCGGCGCCAGCGAGAGCGTGACGAAGGTCGCCCAGCGGATCTGAGCGACCCAGGGCCCACCGTACGCGGCCGAGAGGAACAGGAAGGCGAGCATCAGCAGCCCGACCCCGAACGCGTCGACGAGCAGCGCAAGTGAACGACGAAGCGGTCTACCGCCGCGCAGTCTGCGGGCGACGAGCACTCCGATGCCGAGCAGGCAGTAGACGCTGATCAGCGTCAGCTGCACCTTGCGGACCGATTCCGCCACGCCGGGGTTGAGGTCCTGCTCGATCAGGTTGCGGGGACCGAACTCGCCGAAGTGCATGCGCACGAGCTCGAGGCCGATCGCCGTCGTGTACGCGGCGACGAGGAGGAGCCGCACGGACCGCTCCCTCACCCGCCCGTCCGGGAAGGCCAGGAAGACGTGCAGGAAGACGACGGGCGTCACGAGGTCGAGCGCCTGGCCGACCGTGAAGGGAACGGCGTCGTGCGCCCAAACGAGCGTCCCGAAGAAGTTCGTGAAGCCCGCCGCGATCATCAGCGGGCCGAAGCGGCTCGCCGGACGCCGCCACCAGGCGAGCAGGCCGCACAGGACGTATGAGAGCGTCAGTAAGACGCTGAGCATCGCGACGACGAGTGGCTCGCCGAGCTGACCCGCCACCTCGTCGCTGCGCAGTGCGAGCGTAAAGGAGATGCCGCCTGCCACCAGGCCGGCGGCGGCGACAGCCTCGACCACCGTGGAACGAGGCGGCGCGCGGTCAGCGCCGGCAATCGCAACTGACGCGGATGCGGCACTCGCCATCACTCACCGTCCTCTCACCCCGGGTCGACGTCTCTTGACGCAGACCTCTCGGGCGCAGGGAGAGGCGAGGTTACGGCCGAAAGGTGGCGTCTGCGGTCACCCTACTCCTACGTCCCCTGCGAGTCGACTTGCCGTCGGCGTCGCCACCAGCGAAAGCCGATCCAAACAGACGTGAGCAGGAAAGCGACGGCGAGGAAGACAACGATCCCTGCGGCCACCGGCCCGCCGCTCGCGAACGCGACCACGGCAATCCCGACGGGCGCGCAGAGCAGAAGCGCCATTCGCAGGAAGCCTCCCGCGAGCCCGGCGCGCACGCTCTGCGCCTTCCGGACGGTCACCCCCGCGTCCGCGCCCGCTTCGGTTGCGTAGAACGCCGTGGCCCGTTCGCCGAGCTGGAGCGTGCTCTTCCGCATCCAGACGGCCATGTAGGGGATCCAGACGAAGGGCAGCACGAACCCGACGACGAACACGACGCCGACGAAGATCCACCCCAGGATGCTGCGCAGCACGTTCGGTTTCGCATCCCCGGCGCCGATCAGCCCGAGCATGTAGGCCATCCGCCTGATCAGGGCGATCCGCGTCCCGCGCGGGAGCCTCTTTCCCGGCAGCTCGTTCGTGACGCGCGCGAGCGCTGCGCCCGCATCCGCGCTCGTGCTGTAGGCCCCTTGGAGGACGAGCAGGTCGACTGCGCGCATCTCGTCGGTGGGGCTGTGGCCGGCGAGAGCGGCCAGCTCGAACACCATCTGTGCCTGAGCGAGCAGCGCCGCGCACCACGCGACGGGGATCAGCACGATGAACGGCCCGCCGACGAGCGCGCCCTCCGCGACGGTGACGCGCGTCTGCCGCGCAATCACGTTCGCAGGATCCCGCTGCCTTGCGCCTGCGACTGACGACGCTGCGCGCGGACCAAAGTGCTTCAAGGCCCAGAGCGCGAGGTGCTCCGGCATGTGCTTCGGGTCGGCCCAGGCGACGCGCAGCAGGGCCGGAGCCTCGAAGACCGCAGGCTCCTCGGGCGCGGCTACATCCCCATCGCGTGATACCCGGAATCCACGTAGAGAGTCGTGCCGGTCACGTTCTTCGCGTCGTCCGACAACAGGTACTCCGCTGCGGCGCCGACATCGTCGGACTCGATGTGGCGGTGCAGCGGCGAGCGCTCCTCGACGATCGCCTCCATCGTCGGGAAGCCTGCGATCGAGCGCGCGGACAGCGTGACCGCGCCTCCGCCCGCCGCCTCCATCAGCGGCTCCGCGGCACGCGCGCACGCGACGAGCGAGTACGCGCTCACGTCCAGCGCGAGCCAGAAACGGTCGCGGGGCGTGTCGGTGAAGCGTCCCTCCAGGTCATCGGCCGCCGCGAACGCCACCGAGTGGACGAGCAGGTCGAGCTGTCCGTCGAACGCGGTCCCCACCTCGTCGAAGACGCGTGCGACGTCCTCGTCGGAGCGCACGTCGCACGCGGTCACGTGTGGGCTCGAAACCGATTCGGCGAGCTCGCGGACACTCTTCTCGATCCGCTCACCCTGGTACGTGAATGCGAGCTGCGCGCCACCGTCGGCGAGGCGCTTCGCGATCGCCCAGGCGATCGAGCGACGATTCGCGACGCCGAGAACCAGACCGCGCTTGCCCTCGTACCGAGCCATGGTGGGCGAGCATAAACTCTGGCCCTTGCGCCGTTCCGTGGGTCTCCTCGCAATCGCTGCGGCGCTTCTCTTTGTGGCGTCGGCGAGCGCGACGCTCGCGCCGGTTCGCCATCACGGCCCACGGGCGCGGCCGGGACGGCTGTACATCCCGCCCCACCACGCCGACGGCCGCGTGCGCGTGATCGTCGGGCTGGGGCCGGCTCCGCTCGCCGCAGTGGACGGCCGCACGCTCGCCGCCGCGGGAACGACGCGGAAGCTCGACGTGACGACGACCTTCTCCCGCCGCTACCTGGCCCACGTGGGGACGGTGCAGCGCGCCGCAGCGGCTCAGCTGGTGCGCGCGATCCCGCAGGCACGGATCGGCCGGCGCTTTCAGGTCGTGCTCGACGGCCTGACGGTGTCGCTCCCCTTCACGAAGCTCCCGACGCTCGCACGCCTCTCGTTCGTCCAGAAGATCTATCCGAGCGCGACGTACCGCCTGCTCACGGACACGAGCCCCGGCGTGATCGGCGCCGACCAGCTCCACACGCTCACGGGTGCACGCGGCGAAGGCATCAAGATCGGGATCGTCGACGACGGCGTCGACAGCACGAATCCCTTCCTCGCACCTGACGGGCTGAGCTACCCGGCCGGCTTTCCGAAAGGCGGGCGGAAGTGGACGACGCCGAAGGTGATCGTGGCGCGGGCGTTCCCGGGCCCCAACTCCGGGCGCCGCGGCCGGCTCCCGATCGACCGGCAGGCGTCGTTCCATGCGACCCACGTCGCAGGCATCGCCGCCGGCGACGCGGGCACCTGCACGCCCGGCGGCCGGGACCACCCGCCGACGTGCGGGCTCTCGGGGGTCGCACCGCGCGCGTACATCGGCAACTATCGCGTCTTCAACGTGCCGACGCCGATCGGGCACATCGCCAACACGCCCGAGATCGCCGCCGCGTTCGAGTCCGCCGTGCGCGACGGGATGGACGTGATCAACTTCTCGGGCGGCGGCGCCGAGACCGAGCCGGCGAACGACGCGATGATCGCCGTCATCCACAACGTCGCGCTCGCGGGCGTCGTTCCCGTCATCTCCGCGGGCAACGACCGCGACCAGTTCGGCATGGGAACGGTCGGGTCGCCGGGAACGGCCCCCGACGCGCTCACCGTCGCCGCGACGTCGAACACGCACGTCTTCTCGCCCGTGCTGGCGGTGCGCGCCTCGGGCGCGCCGGCCGACCTGACGAGCATCCCGATCGCGAGCGCCGGCGGCGCGCGCTTCCCGGGCACGCTGTCCTTCACGCCGAGCGAGCTCGTAGACGTCGGCGCGCTCGGCGTCGATCGCCGACTGTGCGGGCCGGACAACGACCCGAACAATGCGAACAAGACATCGCTGCCGGCGGGGAGCCTCGCCGGCGCGATCGCGCTCGCCTCGCGCGGCCATTGCACGTTCGCCTCGAAGGGCATCCGCGCAAAGCGCGCCGGCGCCGTCGGGCTGGTCCTCGCCGACAACCGCCCCGGAGAGGCGAACGCGATCCCACTTCAGCTCGCGCTCCCTGCCGGGATGATCTCCGACCTCGACGGCTCGCACCTGCGGGCGTACCTCGCCACGACGGGCGGGCGGGCGTCAGTCACGATCTCGAACATCATCGCCCGCGACGAGACCGGCCGGAGCGGTGTGATCACGAGCTTCTCGTCCGGCGGCCCCACGGC
>MNJC01000124.1 GCA_001920085.1 Actinobacteria bacterium 13_1_20CM_4_69_9 | reverse complement strand
CTTTTGCCGAAACGCGACGTCTAACCCGGACGATGGCGACCGCCGACGCGCTCGAGCGCCGATCTCGCCGGCGGGCCCGCCGGAAGCTGTTGTGGGAAGCCGTCATCGTCCTCGGCGCGACGGCGCTTGCCGCCGTGATCGTGTATCTCGTCTACCGGCACCCCATCGGCAGTCCCTGGAAGGTCGCGGGCACGAAGGTCCAGGACATCTCGAATCAGCCCGGAATCCAGACGGAGGCCGCGGTGGCGGCGGATCCCTCGAACTCGAAGGTCCTCTTCGGCGCATCGAACGAGACGCTCGAGCCCGAGATTCGCATCTACACCTCGCGGAACGGCGGTCGCACCTGGTCGGAGAGCGCCGGGCCGCAGCACAACCCGAACACGTGCGCGTGGGGCGACCCCTCCGTCGCGATCGCGCGCACCGGCCGGCAGTACGTTGCGTTCACCGAGAAGTCGATCTGCATCCCCGGAACGGACTTGACGCCATACCTCGTCGTCGGCAGCAGGCAAGGAGCGGGAGGCAGATGGACCGAGCGGCGCGTGACGCACGCGACCTCGAAGTTCGGCTTCGACGACAAGCCGGCCATCAGCGTCGACGCGGCCGGCCGCGCCTACGTTGCGTGGTCGCGCCTGTACGGCAAGAAGTTCCAGACGACGGTGGTGAGCTCGAGCACCGACGGCGGCCGCACGTGGACGAAGCCGCTGATGGTCCATCGCGGCCTCGTGCAGCCTCAGCTCGTCACGATCGCGGGCGGCCCACGCGACGTCGTTTACCTCGCCGGAGTCGACGCGAAGGGGCTCTGGATCGGCCGCTCGACGGACGCAGGACGCAGCTTCACGGTGAAGCAGGGAGTCGCGCCGCTCCCCGGCAACCAGGCCGCGACGTGCCTCGTGTTCGGCAAGTTCGTCGTCCCTGAGCAGGCGGTGAAATGCCTCGGCCCGAATCCGACGATCACCCTCGCCCCCAAGCGCGTGTTCGTCACGTACGGGGTCAACGGAGCCGACCGGACGCAGGACGTCGCCGCGGCAGTCTTCGACCGATCGCTGCGGCCGGTGTGGCGGGGGCCGATCGGCTCGCAGAAGAAGAAGGCCGACCAGTTCTGGCCCTCGTCTGCCGTCGACGCGTCCAACGGGAAGCTCTGGGCCTGCTACTACGACACGACCGGTGACTCCGCGCGGCAGCATGCCTATACGGCCGTCGCCGCCGCGGACGGCGCCGTCCACCCGTTCTGGATCGACACGCGCGACGTCGGCGGCAATCGCGAGGAGCTTTTCGCCTCCATCGTCCGTCAGTGAGCGTGTGCGTGCGCGTGAGTGTGCTCGGCGCTCGCTAACTGCTTGTCGGACATCCGGGGCGCGAGCACGGCTGCAAGTGCGGTGGTGATCGGCATCGAGGCGATGAGGCCGATCGAGCCGACGAGGGCTGCGATCACCTCGTCGGCGACTGCCTCGCCGTTCACGGCGTCGGCGAACGAGGTGCCGCCCACGTTGAAGATCAGCAGGACGGGGAGCGCCGCCCCGGCATAGGCGAACACGAGCGTCGCGACCGTTGCTGCGATGTGGTCGTGGCCGACCTCGAGGGCGCCGCTGAAGAGGCCGCGGAAGTTCAGCGAGGGATTGGCTCGTCGCAGGGCGATCACGGTGGATGCCTGGCTGACCGTGAGGTCGACCAGCACGCCCAGCGCCCCGATCACCATTCCGGCCACGAGCAGGCCCTGCAGCGACAGGTGCGAGTCGGTCGCGCCCAGGTACACGCTCTCGTCGGACGTTGCGCCGCTCAGGTGGGCGACGTGCGCGAATGCATACGACAGTCCCGCGGCGAGCAGCAGGCTGAGGGCCGTTCCGAGCCATGCCGCCAGAGCCTTCGCGCCGAAGCCGTACGACAGGGGCATCATCACGAGCATCACGGCGAACGCGCCGACGAGCGCGACGGCGAAGGGCGACGATCCATGGAGGATCGCGGGCACGACGAACTCCACGATGATCGCGAGGCTGACGAACAATGCGAAGAGTGCGCGCAATCCGTGGAAGCGGCCTGTGAGCAGGAGTAGCACGGCGAAGCCGACGAGGAGCCACAGCATCGCGCCGCGCCGGTCGAAGTCTGCGAACGAGAAGGGCGGCGCATTCCCCGGGTTTCCCGGCGGCACGGCGTTTCGGTACACGCGGATCTGATCGCCGGGTTGCACGTCCAGCGCTCCCACGGCGGAGACCGTCGTGATCGACGCGAGCTTGCCCTTCTGCGGGCCGTCGAGCAGCTCGACGGTCGCGATGCGGCACCGGTGCGAGGCGGAGAGCTGGCACGGACGTGTCTTGACGGTCTTCGTGACGGCCCCGTACGTCCGGACCGGGCCGAACTGGCCGGACCGGCCGATCTTGCCGTGCGGCCAGAGGGCAACCAGGCCGATCACCGTGGCGACGGCGAGCACGATCGCCGTCGCGGCGAGGCCGTCGACCACGTGGGACCCGGTGACGGGCAGGCTCCGCCTCACGACCCTGGATGCTGCCAACGTCGGTGGACTGCATAATTGAGCCCCGGTGCTGAAGCGCGCCCTCGCTGCCCCCCTCGCCGCCCTGCTCCTACTGGCTGCTGCGTCGGCTGACGCCGGGTGGCAGAGCTCGCAGGCGTCCGGCGCAACCGCCCGCGCGCAGGCGATCCGCATCGTCGTGCCGGGGGGGACCGGAGCCGCGACGCAGACGGTCTCCGCGCCGAACGATCAGGTCATCTTCAGCGGGGGGTTCAGCTACGGCGAGGATCCGACCACTCACGCGCCGCTCGTCACGACCGGATCGGCGAACGCGAGCGCATCCGCCTCCACCGACGTCGAGACCAGTGCGACGGCCGCTGCAGAGGTCAACAACCTCAACGTGTTCGGCGGCGAGATCACGGCGTCGAGCGTCGTCGCGCAGGCGCACGCGACCGCGCGCGCCGGCGCTGCGAAAGGCGACACCTCCGGTTCGGGCGTAAACGGTCTCGTCGCGCTCGGGCAGGCGGTGTCGGGAGGCACCGTTGCGCTCGGCGACTGGGGGTCGCTCACCGCGTTGGCCGGCGGCGGGAGCGGCTCGGCGGCGACCGGCTACCACGGCAGCATCACCGCCCTCGAGATCCGCCTGACGGCCGACCACGACGGGCTGCCTGCGGGGACGACGATCCTCGTCGGCTACGCGGAGGTCGCGGCGCAGGCGCCCGCGACGCCGCCGCCGCCGACGACGTCGGCGAAGCCGCACAAGGCGAAGGCGAAGACGGCGAAGGGGTCCAAGCTGGCTCCGGCGCCGGAGCCCGGCACCGGCATTCCCGTCCGTGAACCGCCGAAGGTCACCCCGAAGCTGACCGCCGGCGGCTACGTGTTCCCGGTGTACGGGCCGTCGTCGTTCACCGATACGTTCGGAGCTGCACGCAGCGACGTGTCAGGCGGCTGGCACCACGGCGACGACATCTTCGCCCCGCTCGGCGCACCCGTGCTCGCAATCGCCTACGGGGCCGTCTTCTCCGTCGGCTGGAACGAGGTCGGGGGAAACCGCCTCTGGCTGCGCGACGGACAGGGGAATCTCTTCTACTACGCGCACCTCTCCGCGTTCACGCCGCTCGCGATCAACGGCAACAAGGTCAACGCCGGAGACGTGCTCGGCTTCGTCGGCAACACGGGCGACGCGCAGGGAACTCCCACGCACCTGCACTTCGAGGTCCATCCCGTGGGGCTGATCGGTCTCGGCTACGACGGCGCGGTCGACCCGACGACGTACCTGCTGGCTTGGAAGCACCTGCAGGACGTCAGCTTCGCCGGCGGCAACGCGTGGGCGCCGCTGCACTCGATCGGCAGCGCGCCGAGGCCCGGCGCGATCCTGTTGACCGCGTCGGACATCTCGAGCGCGGACGGGCTCGTGCCCGGCTCGCTCGAGCGGGCGGTGAGGCCGCTGATCTTGCGGCCGGCGCGCGTGCCCTAGTTCGAAGACGACGAGCTCAAGCCAGAGTTCCCGCCCTGGTAGGTGAACTCGTCCGTCGGCCCGAACAGCCTGTCGGAGAGCCACTTGCGCGTCTGAGCGCCCGTGACCGGGTTGAAGAGCAGCCCGAGCGCGATGCCCGTCAGCAGCAGTGTCGTGTTGCGTGCGCCGTGCTCCCTCTTCCCCTGCACGCGGTCGGCCGCCTCGCGGAGCTCGTCGACCGCCTCGCGCAGGCGGTCCTGGATCTCCTTGTCCGTCGCGACGCGCGTCGCGAGCGGGATCGCGCCCCGGCCGCCGAGCAGCTCGTTGTAGACCTCGCGCGCGGAGTCGAAGGCGTTGCGGATGTTGTCGCGAAGATCCTCGTCCGTGAGCGCGCGCTCGATATACGGCCGGGCGTTCCCGGTCCGTTCCAATACCTTGTCTCTCGCCTTGCTCATGCTTCCAATGTCCTTTCGCTGGGTTGGCAGGCCGTTCGTACCCTGGAGGAATCCTCGCAAACGAGCGGCTTTTGCGGTCAGCCTACTCGTGCTCGGCGGCTGCGGGGGCGGTGGCGCGCCCGCGGTGAAGATCGTCCAGGGCAGCGACTACCACTTCTCAGCGCCGGCGAGCTGGGCCGTCTCCCGAAGCGGTCGCGAGCTGCAGGCCGCCGACGGACTGGCACTCGTCTCGGTCACGCGCTATCCGCTCCTCCGCAAGTACCGCCCGGAGCTCTGGGACAGGGTCGTGCCGGAGCTCGACCGCGCCGCGACGCAGCTCGCCAAGCAGCAGAACGGCGACGTCGCCGATTCGCGAACCGTGACGATCGCGGGACAGCGGGCGCGCCGATACGACATCGACTACGAACGGGACGGCAAGGCGCTCGTCGAGCGAATCGCCTTCGTCCTGCGCGGGAGGAACGAGTATCTGTTGCTCTGCCGCTACGACCGCGGCGGCGACACCGGCGCGTGCGACCGGCTGCTCGCGACGTTCAAGCTCGACTGAGCGACGGCCTTTTCCTTGACCGGGACGGGCTTCGACTGGCCGGTGCTCTTGCCGTCGAACGCGGCCTCGAACACCTCGTCGATCGAGTCGACGAGGACGAACTCGAGCTCGCGCTTCGTCTCCGACGGCAGCTCCGCGAGGTCCGGCTCGTTCTCTCGCGGCATGATCACCCGCTTCAGGCCGGCTCGCTGCGCGGCGAGCGACTTCTCGCGGATGCCGCCGATCGGCAGCACCTGACCGGTCAGCGTGATCTCACCCGTCATCCCGACGTCGTCGGACACCGGCTGCTGCCGAACGAGTGACGCGATCGCCGTAGCCATCGTGATGCCGGCGGACGGGCCGTCCTTTGGCACGGCGCCGGCGGGCACGTGCAGATGCACGTCGTGCTCGCGGAACCAGTCGGGATCGACCCCGAGCTGCGTCGCGTGCGCGCGCACCCACGACAATGCCGCCTGCGCGGACTCCTGCATCACGTCGCCGAGTTGGCCGGTGATCGTCAGCCGGCCCTTGCCGGGGTAGGCGGTCGCCTCGAAGAACAGCACGTCGCCGCCGACGGCGGTGAACGCGAGCCGGGTGGCGACGCCAGGATCCGACGTCCGCTTGCGCACCTCTCCTTCGAAGCGGCGCGGACCGAGCCAGCTCCGCACGCGGCGCTCGTCGATACGCAGCGTCTTCGCCTTCGTCTTGCCCTCGGCGATCTGACGCGCGGCCTTCCGCAGCACGTCGGCGAGCCGGCGCTCGAGGTTCCGCACGCCCGCCTCGCGCGTGTACTCCCTGATGATCAGGCGCAGCGCGCGGTCGGAGATCGCGACTCGCCCGCCTGCGAGCCCGTGCGCCTCGAGCTGTTTCGGGACGAGGTAGCGCTTCGCGATCCCGAACTTCTCGTCCTCGGTGTAGCCGGAGAGCGAAATCACGTCCATCCGGTCGAGCAGCGGGACGGGGATCGTGTCGAGCGTGTTCGCCGTGCAGATGAAGAGCACCTTCGAGAGGTCGAACGGAAGATCGAGGTAGTGGTCGCGGAAATGCTGGTTCTGCTCGGGGTCAAGCACCTCGAGCATCGCGCTCGCCGGATCGCCGCGATAGTCGGCGCCCATCTTGTCGATCTCGTCGATGAGCAGCACGGGATTCATCGACTCCGCATCGCGCAGCGTGCGGATGATCGTGCCCGGCATCGCGCCGATGTACGTGCGCCGGTGCCCGCGGATCTCGGCCTCGTCGCGCACGCCGCCGACGGACAGGCGCGCGAACTTGCGTCCGAGCGCACGTGCGACCGACTGCCCGAGCGACGTCTTGCCGACGCCGGGCGGCCCGACGAAGCAGAGAATCGGGCCCGAGAGGTCGTTCTTCAGCTTCGACACCGCGAGGTGCTCGAGGATGCGGTCCTTGACCTTCTCGAGGTCGTAGTGATCCGCATCGAGAACGGCGCGGGCGTTCTCGAGATCGAGATTGTCCTCCGTGACGGTGTTCCACGGCAGCGAGACGAGCCAGTCGAGATACGTGCGGATCACACCGTGCTCGGCCGCCGCTGACGGAATCTTCTCCAGCCGCGACAGCTCGCGCTCGACGGACTTCTGCACTTCCTCCGGCAGCTCCAGCTCGGCGAAGCGCGTGCGCAGCTCGTTCAGCTCGGCCTGCTCGGCGTCGCTCTCTCCGAGCTCGTCCTGGATCGCCTTGAGCTGCTGGCGGAGGAAGAACTCGCGCTGGCCCTTCTCCATCTCCTCCTGCACCTGCGACTGGATCTTCGAGCCGAGCTCGAACACCTCCAGCTCGCGGTTGAGGATCGACGAGATCTCGCGCAGCCGCGCCTCGACGTCGCGCTGTTCCAGCAGCGATTGCTTCTCCTCCGTCTTCAGCCGGAGCGTCGAGGCGACGAGGTTGCAGAGCGCGCTCGGGTCCTCGACGTTGGCCGCGGCGATCTGCAGCTCCTCGGGCAGATACGGCACGAGCCCGATCACACGCCCGAAGAGGTTCTGAACGTTGCGTGTGAGCGCCTCGACCTCGCGCGACTCCTCGAGCTCGTCCGGCAGCTCGCCGAACTCGCCGATGAGATAGGGGTCCTCCTGGACCGAGTGCTCGAGGCCGATCCGCCGCAAGCCCTCGACGAGGATCCGCAGCGTCCCGTCGGGGACCTTGATCATCTTGTGGATGACGGCGGCCGTGCCGACGGTGTAGAGGTCATCCCACCCCGGCTGTTCGGCGTCGCCGTTCTTGACGGTGACGAGCGCGAGCGTTCGGTCGCCCGAGACGACGTCCTCGACCAGCTTGATCGAGCGCTCCTGCCCGATCGCGAGGGGCGTCGGGAAGCCGGGGAACACGACCGTGTCCTTCAACGGCAGGACGGGCAACGTCGCCGGGAAGGTCAGCTCGTCGGCGTTCTGCTCGGTCTTCTCCTCGACCAGCTCCGCCATCACGACATCGTCACCGTGATCGAGACGCTTTCGCGCGGAGCCGGCCGCGGCGCGATCGGCAGCCGCACGGTGAGCGTGCCCCGGTCGTACGTCGCCGTGGCTTCCTCGGGGTCGATGTCTTCGGCGAGCGTGATCTGACGCTGGAACGGGCCGTAGTCGATCTCCATCTGCTGGTAGTGGCCGCCGTCCCTCGGGCGCCGCCGCTCACCTGCGATCAGGAGCGCCTGCGACGAGGCGATCAGCTGCACGTCGTCGGGATCGACACCCGGCAGCTCGATCTGCACGGTCAGCATCGGTGGGTCCTCGCTGCGGTAGACGTCCACCTGCGGCCGGTATCCGCGGCGCAGGGTGCGCGAGAACGGGAAGACCTGCCAGAGGTCGGCGAAGAGCTGCTCGATCTCCTCGGCGGCGTGCTCGAAGTCGCGGCGCTTCTCCACGATCTCAGCGTACCCCGGTGGCTAGTGTCTGAGGCATGGCCGGCTGGACTCGCGTTGTCCTGCGCTTCCGCTGGCCGATTCTCGCCGTCTGGCTCGTGATCCTCCTTGCAGGCGGACTCGCGACCGCCAAGCTGTCGCCGCTCCTCTCGAACACGTTCACCGTTCCGGGGACCGACTCGGAGCGCGCGCGGACGATCCTGCAGGACCACTTCGGCGATCGCAGCGACGGGGAGTTCCTGGTCATCTACAAGGTCCGTAACGGCACGGCCGGTGCCCGTCTGAAGCTCGAACGGAGCATTCGGCAGGCGGCACGCGCCGTTCCCTCGGGCCAGGCGACCGCGCTGCGGGATGCGAAGGACAGCGTGGTGTACGGAAGCATCCTCACGACGCTCAATCTCGCGAAGGCGAAGGGCTACACCGACGACATCCGTAGCGCGCTGCGCGCGCCGCCGGGCGTCGCTGCGTACGTGTCGGGCCAGCCCGCGATCCAGAGCGATCTCGATCCGATCTTCAGTCGCGACCTCGCGCGCGGTGAGTCGATCGCACTTCCGATTGCTCTGGCGGTCCTACTCGCGGTGTTCGGCCTTTCGCTCGCCGCGACGATCCCGTTCCTGTTCGCGGCGGCGACGATCACCGGCACCCTCGGGATCGTCTTCATCGTCGCGCACCACATGACGATGGCGACGTACGTCACCAACCTGGTGCAGCTGATCGGCCTCGGCATCGCGGTCGACTACTCCCTGCTGATCGTCTATCGCTTCCGCGAGGAGCTCGCGCACGGGGGCACGAAAGACGACGCGATCCTGCGGACGATGGCGACGGCGGGTCGCGCGGTCGTCTTCTCCGGCGCCACCGTCGCGATCGGCCTCGCCCTGCTGCTGTTCATGCCGCTCCCGTTCATCCGCTCGATGGGAGTCGGTGGTTTCCTGATCCCGCTCGTCTCGATCGTGGCCGCGGTCACGCTGCAGCCGGCCCTGCTGTCGGTGTACGGACGGCGTGGCACGAGGCGCGTGCCGGTGGCGAACTGGCTGCGGGGCAAGGGCGTGCCGTTGCCGCACGTCGCCGGCCCCGACGTCGAGCACGGCTTCTGGGCGCGGCTCGCGCGCGCGATCATGCAGCGGCCGGTCGCGTTTTTCGCGATCGGCGCGTGCGCGCTCCTGCTGGCGGCGGTGCCGGCGCTCGCTTTGCAGCTGACGCCGGGATCCGCGCAGGGAATCCCGCAGTACCCATCGTCGGTGCGCGGCCTGAACGTCCTGCGCGCGTCGGTCGGCCCGGGCGCGCTCTCGCCGACGCAGATCGTCGTCGACGGAGCGCACGATCCTGGAGTGCGGGCGGCGCTTCAGCGCCTGCGCTCCGAGGTCGCGGCCGATCCGGAGGTCGCGTTCGTCCAGACCGGCACGGGCCCGCGTTTCGTCGACCCGAGCGGCCGCTACGAGCAGATGATCGTCGCCGGCAAGCACGAGTACGGTGACGAGCCGGCGCAGTCGTTCGTCCACCGGCTGCGCGATCACCTGATCCCGAACGCGGGCTTTCCGCCCTCGGTGCGCGTCTACGCGGGCGGCGGGCCGCCGCAGGGGGTCGACTTCCTGACCCAGTCGTACGCCACGTTCCCGTGGCTCGTGCTCGCTGTGCTCGTGCTCACGTACCTGCTGCTGATGCGTGCATTCCGGTCGCTGATCCTCCCGCTGAAGGCGGTGGTGCTGAACCTGCTCTCGGTCGCGGCGAGCTACGGGATGCTCGTCGTCTTCTTCAAGTGGGGCCTCGGCGGCACGGTCGCGGGGCTGTACCAGTTCCCGCAGATCGAGGGCTGGATCCCGATCTTCCTGTTCGCCATGCTGTTCGGCCTCTCGATGGACTACGAGGTGTTCCTCGTGTCGCGCATGCGCGAGACCTGGGACGAGGAGCACGACAACGTCCGCGCCGTGTCGTACGGGCTCGAGCGCACCGGCATGATCATCACGGCCGCCGCGATCATCATGGTCGCTGCATTCTCGGGCTTCGTCGCGGGACGCATCGTCGGCCTGCAGCAGTTCGGGCTCGGTCTCGCCGTCGCGATCCTCGCCGACGCCACGATCGTGCGCGCGCTGCTCGTCCCGGCCCTGATGGCCTGGTTCGGCCGCTGGAACTGGTGGCTGCCGGCGCCGCTCGCGCGCATCGTGCGCGTTAAGCCGTCCCCGCTGACCGAGGCCGCTTAGCATCGGCCTGGTGAAAGGCGTCGTCCTCGCGGGCGGGACGGGCTCGCGGCTCGATCCTCTCACCCGCGTCACCAACAAGCATCTTCTCCCCGTCGGAGAGAAGCCGATGGTCCAGTGGGCCGTCGACTTCCTCCGCGGGGCGGGCATCTCGGACTTGCTGCTCGTGACGGGTGCGGATCACGTCGAGGACTTTCGGCAGTACTTCGCCGACGAGGTCGACTACGCGATCCAGCAGCGGGCGGGCGGCATCGCCGAGGCACTCGGGCTCGCCCGCGGCTTCGCAGCAGGAGAGCGCATCGTCGTGATGCTCGCGGACAACTTCTTCAGCGCGCCGATCGCGCAGGTCGTTCGCAACTTCGAGCGACAGCCGCGCGGCGCGCGGGTGCTGCTGGCGCGAGTCCGCGAGCTCGAGCATCTCCGCAACCTGGGCGTCCCGCGCCTCGTCGACGGGCGGATCGCCGAGATCGTCGAGAAGCCGGCCGATCCGCCGAGCGGCCTGGCCGTGACAGGCGTGTACTGCTACGACGCCGACGTCTTCGACGTGGTCGAACGGCTCGAGCCGTCGGCGCGCGGCGAGCTCGAGATCACCGACGTGAACAACCACTACGTCCGCGACGGAAGTCTCGAGCACGACGTGTTCGAGGGCTACTGGGGCGACGCAGGCGAGTCCGTCGACGCGTACTACGAAGTGATCGAACGGGTTCGCCGTCCGCACTTCGGCGCGGACAGCCTGCGTCCGGTTCGGCTCGAGCGCTTCGCGGACGGGCGCGGCTGGCTCGCCGAGATCGCCCGCACGAGCTCGCTTCCGAAGCCGATCCGCCAGACGAACGTCTCGTTCTCGCGCGAGGGGACGATCCGCGGTCTGCACTACCACGAGCGCGGGCAGGACGACCTGTTCGTCTGCCTGCAGGGACGCGCGCGTGTGGTGGCGCTCAACCGCGAGACCGGCGAGACGTTCTGCGAGGACATCGGCGACGACAACTTCGCGGCGGTGTACATTCCGGGCAATCTCGCGCACGGGTTCGAGGCGTTGACCGACGTCTTGATGCTGTACCACGTCACCGAGGAGTACGACCCCGCCGATCCGGACGAGCACGAGTGGCCTTGGGACGACCCGCGCGTCGTCGAGCTGTGGAGCACGAAATCGCCGATCCTGTCGGAACGGGACGCGATCGAATCCTGATCACCGGAGCGGGGGGTCAGCTCGGCCGCGCGCTTCAGGAGGAGTTCGCCGCTGACGGTGCGCTCGCGCTGACGCGCGCCGACTGGGACGTCACGCTGCCGCCGCCCGACGTCCAGCCCGAGCTCGTCCTCCATGCAGCCGCTTGGACGGACGTCGACGGCGCCGAGGAGGACCCGCAGGGGGCGGCGGCCGTGAACGTCGGCGGCACCCGTCATGCAGCGGAGCTCGGCGCGCCGCTCGTCTACTACTCGACCGATTACGTCTTCGACGGCGCGAAGCGCGAGCCGTACGTCGAGTCCGATCCGCCGAGCCCGCTCTCCGCGTACGGCCGCACGAAGCTGCACGGTGAAGGCGCGGCCGGGGAGAGCGCGTGGATCGTGCGGACATCCGGCCTCTTCGGTGAGCACGGGGGCAACTTCGTGAAGACGATGCTGCGCCTCGCGAAGGAGCGCGACGAGGTCTCCGTCGTCGACGACCAACGCACCTCGCCGACGTATGTCCGCCATCTGGCTGCCGCGACGAGAGAGCTGCTCGATCGTCCGCACGGGGTCTGGCATCTCGCCGCCGCAGGCGACTGCACGTGGGCCGACTTCGCGGAGGCGATCTTCGAGGAGGCAGGCGTCGGCGTGCGCGTCCGGCGCGTGTCGAGCACGGAGCTCGGGCGTCCCGCGGCACGCCCTGCGTACTCGGTGCTCCGGAGCGAGAAGCATGCGCCGGAGCTACCGCACTGGCGCGATGGCCTACGCGCCTGTCTCGACCGGCTGCGGTAGCGCCGCGAGCTCGGGCTCGTGGCCGTCGTGCCGCGCCGCGCGTGTGTAGAGCCCGAGCGTCGGCAAGAGGAACAGCGAGCTCGTGGCGAGCGCTGCCGGGAGCGAGACGATGTTGCCGATCGCGCCGACGACCGGTCCTCCCGCCGCCTCGCCGATTGCGTCGGCCTGGTTCGCGATCGAGTTCACCGTCGCGCGCACGCTCGAGTCCTCGATGTTGCGGTTGACCCAGGTGGCATACACCGGAGAGACGAGCGTGCGTGCGAGCCCGAGCAGCCAGCGGGCGAGAACCGCGACGGCGAATGCGCCCGTCAACGCGAACAGGAGCCCCGAGGCGATCTCGAGCAAGGTGAGGCCGGACAACGTGCGCGCCATCGTCCCGACGCCCACCGCCGTCACCCGTTCGACGAGCAGGTTCGCGGCGAGCAACGCCAGGAGCGTTCCGCCGATCGACAGGACCGCGAACCACCACAGGGGATCGAAGCCGATGAACGACGGCACGCCGACGTCGCGCAGGAAGTGCGCTTCGGACAGACGATCGAAGCCCTCGCTCGCGGCGCCGACGAACACGGTCGCAGTGACGAGCAGCAGCAGCACCGGCACGCGTCTCACCAGCCGAAAGCCCTTCGATGCGGTGTCGACCATCGCGCCCCGGCGCGAGCGCTCCCCGCGCGGCGCGGGCGTGTACCCGGTCTCCGGCATGAAGGCGAGCGCCACGACGCCCATCGCCGCGGTCACGGCCCCCGCGCCGTAGATGGCGGCACGGATGCTGACGGTCGCGACGGCGAAGCTCGCGAGGACACCGACGACGCCCCCTGCGAGCGACGCCTGTGAGCCGCGCACGAAGACCCGGCCGATGCCCTCGACGCCGACCTCGTCGGTGACCCACGCCTGGAAGGCACCGCTCTCGAACGTCGCGCCGATGCCCCACACGACCCACGCGACGAGGATCACTCCGAAGCTCGTCGTCGCGCCCGCCAGCGCCCACGCGGCGCCCTGCAGCAGCCAGGCGATGCCGAGCGACAGCCGGCGGCTGACGAGGTCGGCGATGACGCCCGTGGGGATCTCGAACACGAACACGGCGGCCTCCATGACCGTCCCCATCAGCACGAGCTGGAGCGGATCGAGCTTTGCCTCGCGCACGAGGTAGACGGCGACGACCACCCATGCCGGCAGCGCGAGGCAGAACCTCAGGAAGAGGTACAGGCGATACGCACGAGCGCGTCTAGCCCGATCGCTCGAGCTTTCCATGCTTCTTCGCGTGCGCCGGCCTCAGGCGCGCGTGCTTTGCACGCGCGCCGTCTGAACTGACCGGTCGACACGATTGAACGTCAAACCACATCTGGCTACCCGGACCGCTTCAACTTCCCGTGCCGCTTGGCATGCAGTTCGCCTCTTCGGAACACCCAGATGCCGAGCGGTACCGAGATGACGCCGATGATCACCATCGGCCAGATGTCGCCCCAGACCTGGCTCACGGTCGCGCCGTCGAGGATCGCCGAGCGCTCGCCGCGGAGCGCGTATGTCGCCGGCGAGATCTTCGCGAGCCACTGCATGAACGCCGGCAGGACCGTCACCGGGTAGTAGACGCCCGACACCACGAGCATCAGGCCCTGCGCGACGTAGCCGAACTGCGTGCCCTTCTCCGGGGAGATCAGCGGCAGGACGGCGGTCATCATCCCGATGCCGACGAACGAGACCGAGGCCACGGCGATCAACACGAGAGCGGTGGCGAAGTTCGCGTTCGGCATGTGCAGGCCGAAGAACGCGGCGATCGCGACGAACACGATCGACGCGCGCACGATCCCGTAGCCGATCGCGAAGATCCCCGTACCCAACAGGTGCGTGGCGCGCGTCAACGGTGCCATGAACGTGTACTCGATGGTCCCCTCCCATCGCTCCCACGCGACGGTCTCGATCAGCAGCTCGAAGACGATCCCGAGGTAGGACCACATGACCGCTCCGATCAGCAGGATCGTGGTCAGCTGGTCGATGTCGACCTTGCCGCCGGTCGCCTCGACGCCCTTGGCGATGAACACGATCGTGAGCGTGTTCGCGGCCGTCCAGAAGAAGAACGCGATCTCCCACCACGCGTACCGCTTGATCAGGTACCAGTTGCGCTCGACCATTCCGTACAGGCCGATGAACTCGCTGCGCATCGTTCCGGCGGCTTCTCTCATGCAAAGACCCCCCTCTCGGCGTCCTCGTCCTTCTCGTCTTCGAACGTCCGGCCGGTCGCCGCGAAGAACGCATCCTCGAGCGTCTCGGCCTCGTACTGCTCCTTGAGCACGTCCGCCGGATCGAGCGCGATCAACCGGCCTCGGTCGAGGATCCCGACCCGGTCGGCCAGCACCTCGGCCTCCGTCAGGTCGTGCGTGCAGAGCAGGATCGTGGCGTCGTGCGACGTCCAGACCTCCCGGATGAACTGCTGAACCTCGAGCTTCGAGCGCGGATCGAGCCCCGTTGTCGGCTCGTCGAGCAGGAGCAGCACCGGGGACGTCAGCAGCGCGCGCGCCAGCGCGACCTTCTGCTGCATGCCGCGCGAGAGGTGCTCCATTCCCTCGTGCCGGCGGTCGACCGGAAAGCCGACGCGCTCCAGGATCTCCGGAATCGCCGACTTCGTCGCGCTCGGCGGCATTCCGTAGAAGCGCGCCGCGTACGCGAGGTTCTCCTCGGACGACATCTTCTTGAAGAAAGACGCTTCGACCGAGACGCGGTTGACGAGCCGCTGGACCGCGCGCGACTCCTTGACCACGTCGTGGCCGAAGATCGCGGCGCTGCCCCCGTCGGGCAGCAGCAGCGTCGAGAGCAGGCGGACGAGCGTCGACTTGCCCGAGCCGTTCTGACCGAGGATCGCGACGCACTCGCCGCGCTCCATCGTGAACGTGACGCCCTCGAGAGCCGCTACGCGCCGTCGCCGCTTTCGCCCGCGAGTGCGCGTCGCGTCGCGGCGGAAGAACTCCTTGCGCAAATTGTGAACTTCAACGGCGAACACGATGAGCTCCTACGATTCGGCGGTACACGGACACGCGCTGGACACCTGCCGACGCAGGCGGCGCACGGGGCGTGAAGATTCAGCCGAAGAGGAAGTTCATCCCGAAAGAACGTAGCAGCCGTGTCAAGCGGCGCCGACGTCGTGAATGAGCCACAGGCGCTCGCCGGTTTGCGACGCTTGGGGCGCCTGCACGGTGATCTGCTTCAGGTCGGGATACTCGACGACCTCCGGAAACACGCGCGTGCCGGCGACGATGAAGCGCACGGGCTCCTCGGTGTCGTTTCGAACCGCGTGCGCACCGTCGGGCCCCGTCGGGAAATGGACGGCCTCGCCCTCGGCGAGCACCCGCTCGCCGTCCGGCGTCCGCAGGGTGGGGCGACCGCGCAGCACGACGAGGAGCTCTTCCGAGCCGTGGTGGTAGTGGTAGACGGCAAAGTTTCCAGGACCGAGCTCGTAGACGCTCGCGCCCAGCACCGGCCCGCGCCCGACGAGCCGCTTCGACTTCGCGCCGCCGCCCGACCAGTCCTCTTGCTCCTCGCCCCACTCGTCGTCGAAGACGTTCATGCGGCCTGTTCGGGGTCTGGCTCCTCGTCCTCCCACCGCGGCTCGAGACGTGGGACCACGACGAGCCGCAGGCGCTCGAGCCGTCGTTCCTCACGCTCGAGCTCGGACTGCTGCTCTTCTCGTTCGTCGCTCATGAGCACAGCCTGACACATATACATGCCAGCTTCTGTCATGTATCTTCACGCTCGATGCGGGCGACGCGGCTCGTTTCGCTGCTCCTCCTCCTGCAGATGCGAGGGCAGCTCACGGCGCCGGAGCTCGCCTCGCATTTCGAGGTCTCGGTGCGGACGATCCACCGCGACGTGGAGTCGCTGGCGGCGGCCGGCGTTCCCGTGGAAGCCGTCCGGGGCCCTGCAGGCGGCTACCGCACGAAGCTGACGGGCCTCACCGCCGAAGAGGCGGAGGCGCTCTTCGTCGCGCCGGCGCCTGCCGCGGAGCTCGGCCTCGGCGGCGTTCTCGCAAACGCGCGCCTGAAGGTGCTCGCCGCGCTCCCGGCCGAGCTGCAGGAGCGCGCGAGCCGCGCCGAGCGCTACTTCCACCTCGACGCCCGCGGCTGGTTCCGAGCCGAGGACACGGTGCCGCATTTGCCCACGATCGCCTCCGCGACCTGGCAGCAGCGGCGGCTGAGCGCGCGCTACCGCGAGGGGCCGCGCGTCGTGCGCCGCACGCTCGATCCGCTCGGCCTCGTGCTCAAGGGCGGCGCGTGGTACCTGGTCGCGCATCGCTCGGCCGGAATGCGCGTCTACCGCGTGTCACGGTTCGTGTCCGTGCGGATCCGCGACGACGGCTTCGACCGGCTGGAGGAGTTCGACCTCGCCGCGTTCTGGCAGGAGTGGTCGCGCACGTTCGAAGCTTCTCGCCCACGCGTCGAGGTCACGCTCCGCGCGAGCGAGCTTGCGATTCGCCACCTCCCGCCGGATCTGCAGCGGGGCGACGGCGTCTACACGGTCGGCTTCGAGAGCCTGGACGAAGCGTTGCGCGAGCTGCTCAAGTTCGGGCCCGACGCGGAGGTGCTCGAGCCGCCGGAGCTACGCGAGCGGATCGCTGCGACGGCGAGCGAGGTTGCGGATCTGTACGGCGTCCGCGAGGTCCGCTAGGGTCTGAACAGGTCGTCCGCCGCAGCAGGCGGGCGCCGAGGCAATGGAGCCTCAGGACTCGTGGGAGTCCTGGGCTCTTTTTTTGTGGTCCCGAGTCGAAGGAGCGGTCATGGCAGCGGAAGAGACGAAGCACTACCTCGCGAACGGCGCCGCGACCGCGCCGGACGCGCGCGAGGCGCTCGAGTGGGCGCGCGAGACGACGGCGAAGATGGTCGACCTGAAGTTCTGCGACCTGCTCGGCACGTGGCAGCACATGACGCTGCCGATCTCGGCGTTCGACGAGTCCGCGTTCGACGAGGGGCTCGGCTTCGACGGCTCGTCGATCCGCGGCTGGCAGGGGATATCGGAGTCGGACATGCTGTTGATGCCCGACGCCTCGTCCGCGATTCTCGACCCGTTCACCGAGGCGCCGACGCTGTCGCTGATCTGCGAGATAGCCGATCCGATCACGCGCGGCGGCTACGCGAGAGACCCGCGCCGGGTCGCCCGTCGCGCCGAGGACTACCTCCGCTCGACGGCGATCGCAGACACGGCGTACATGGGCCCGGAGTGCGAGTTCTTCGTCTTCGACGAGGTGTCGTACGAGCTCGGCCCGAACACGGCGCGCTATCTCGTCGATTCCGGCGAAGGCCACTGGAACTCGGGCAAGCCCGGGCTCGGCTACACGGTGCGCGAGAAGGAGGGGTACTTCCCGCCGGCGCCGCACGACACCCTCAGCGACCTGCGTACCCAGATGGTGCTGACACTCGAACGGCTCGGGATCCCGTGCGAGTTCCACCACCACGAGGTCGCGTCGGGTGGGCAGTGCGAGATCGACCTGCGCTACGAGACGCTCACGCGCATGGCGGATCGGGTCATGACCTACAAGTACGTGGTCAAGAACGTCGCGCGTGCTGCCGGCAAGAGCGTGACGTTCATGCCCAAGCCGATCTTCGGTGACAACGGGTCGGGAATGCACACGCATCAGTCCCTCTGGAAGGAGGGCACGGCGCTGATGGCGGACAAGTCGGGATACGCCGGGCTGTCGCAGCTCGCGCGGGCGTACGTCGGCGGGCTGCTCGCGCACGCGCCGGCGCTGCTCGCATTCTGCGCGCCGACGACCAACTCGTACCGCCGGCTCGTTCCGGGCTACGAGGCCCCCGTGAACCTCGTCTACTCGCAGCGAAACCGCAGCGCCTGCATCCGCATCCCGATGTACTCCGACTCGCCGAAGGCGAAGCGCATCGAGTTCCGCTGCCCGGATGCGTCCGCGAACCCGTACCTCGCGTTCGCCGCGATGCTGATGGCCGGCGTCGACGGGATCCAGAAGGGTCTCGACGCAGGCGAGCCGGCCGACTGGGACCTCTTCGAGGAAGACCGCGGCGTGGCGCAGGTGCCGGGCTCGCTCGACGAGGCGCTGTACGCGCTGGAGACGGACCACGAGTTCCTGACCGCTGGCGGTGTCTTCAGCGAGGAGCTGATTCGCACGTGGATCGCCTACAAGCGCGAGAATGAGACCGACGTCGTCCGGCTCCGACCGCATCCGGCGGAGTTCGCCCTCTACTACGACTGCTAGCTGCTCGATGCTCGCCGCGGCGCCGCCGACCGTCGAAGTTCGGGCCCTCCTCCCCGAGGACTGGTCGGCGGTCGCCGACATCTACTGGGACGGCATGCGCAACGGCCTCGCGACCTTCGAGACCGAGCTGCCGTCCTGGGAGGCGTGGGACGCCGCCCATCTCCCCGGCCACCGCCTCGTCGCCGAGCTCTACGACGAGGTGGTCGGCTGGGCGGCGTTGTCGCCGGCGTCGAAGCGCCGGTGCTATTTCGGCGTCGTCGAGAACACCGTGTACGTCGCACGGCATGTGCAGGGCCGGGGCGTCGGCGGGCAACTGTTGCGGGCGCTGATCGACGGCGCTCGTGCGGCAGGCATCTGGATGATCCAGACCTCGATCTTTCCGGAGAACCACACGTCGCTCGCGCTGCACGAGCGGTGCGGCTTTCGCGTCGTCGGCGTGCGGGAGCGCATCGCGAAGCGCGACGGCATCTGGCGCGACACGATCTTCCTGGAGAAGCGGCTGTGATCAAGGTCGAGGCCGTCGTGATCCGCGAACGCGTCGAGACAGTGATCGACGCGGTCGAGCACGAGACGGGTCATGTTGGCGTCACCGTCGTCGAGGCGATCGGGCACGGGCGCCAGCGCGGGGTCACGCACGAGTACCGCGGTCGCGTGTTCGAGTCGCGCTTCCTGCCCAAGGCGCTGCTCACGTTCGTCGTCGAGGACGGGATCGCGCCGGCAGTCGTCGCGGCGATTGCCGACGCGGCTCGGAGCGGCAACGAGTCGGGCGACGGCATCGTGTGGACGAGCCGCGTCGACAACGTCACCCACAACCGCACCGGAATTCGGCTCGAGGAGCTCGAGGTCGGATGAAGACGAGCGACCTGCTGATCGCGGCGAACACGCTGTGGGTCGTCATCGCGGCGGTGCTCGTCATGTTCATGCAGGCCGGCTTCGCCTTCCTCGAGGCGGGCCTCACGCGGATGAAGAACGCAGCTCACATCGCGGGCAAGAACGTCCTCATTTTCGGCATCACATCGCTCGTCTACTGGGCGGTCGGCTTCGGGATCGCCTTCGGCGACGGCAACGCGGTGATCGGCACTCACGGGTTCTTCCCTTCGACCGACGCCCTGCTTTCGGTGGGGAAGGCGCCCTATTCGTTCTTCTCGACGATCCCCGGCGCCGCTGCTTACCTGTTCGAGGTCGTGTTCGCCGGCGTCTCCCTGGCGATCGTGTGGGGCGCGATGGCGGAGCGGGCGAAGCTATGGGTGTATTTCGCGTTCGGAGTCTGCTTCACGCTGATTTACTCGATCACGTCGCACTGGATCTGGCACTCCGGCGGCTGGCTGTTCGGGCTCGGCATGCAGGACTTCGCCGGCTCGACGGTCGTTCACTACCAGGGTGCGCTCGCGGCCCTCGCAGGCGCGCTGCTGCTCGGGCCGCGCATCGGCAAGTTCGGCAAGGACGGGCGCGCGAACCCGATACCGGGGCACAACATGCCCTACGCCGTCCTGGGGACGCTCATCCTCTGGTTCGGCTGGTTCGGCTTCAACCCGGGCTCGACGCTCGCGGTGGTCACGGGCGACAAGCTCGGCTATTTCGGCTACGTCGCGCTGACGACGAACCTTGCAGCCGCGGCGGGTGCGCTCGGCGGCATCCTCAGCGCGTGGGCGATCCTACGGAAGCCCGACGTGTCGATGATGCTGAACGGCGTGCTTGCGGCGCTCGTCGCGATCACGGCGGCGTCGGGCTTCGTCGCGCCGTGGGCCGCGGTCGTGATCGGGCTCGTGTCCGGCGTCATCGCCGTCGTCGGGGTGCTGTGGGTCGAGGGGCTCGGCATCGACGACCCGATCGGCGCAGTCGCCGTGCACGGGATGTCAGGCGTGTGGGGGACGCTTGCGACCGGCTTGTTCGCGGTTCCGGCGCTCGCGGCGAACCTCGCGACCGGCACGGGTGGGCTCGTGTACACCGGCTCGTTCCACCAGCTCGGCGTGCAAGCCGTCGGCCTGCTCGCCGTGGGCGTGTTCACGTTCTCTTCGTCCTTCGGGTGTCTGTGGGCGATGAAGCGCCTCTGGGGCATCCGCGTCGAGGCGCACGTCGAGACGGCGGGCCTGGACGTCTCCGAGCACGGGATGTGGGGCTATCCCGAGTTCTACATCCCTGTCCCCGGCGGGTACGGCGATCCGTCGACGGTTCTCACCACGCACTGGAACGATCCCGGAGCACACGGTTCGAAAAGCCTGGAGCCAAGGGTGCACCCGGACCGGCTCGACGCCGAGCCCGAACCCGCTTAGGTGCGCGGAGCCGGCGTCAGGCTGACGCGATCTGAAGGGCGCCGTCTTCGGCGGCACCTTCCGCACTTGCGCGCGGCAGAACGCGCCAGAAGAGCGCCGAGCTCCTCTGCCAGTCCTCGAGCAGCGCGGCTGCCCGCGCCGAGCCGGTGTGGCGAACGTGGAGCTCGAGGAGCGCGCGCAGGTCCTCTCCCGCACTGCGCTCGGCGATGACCATGCCGGCGTTCAGCCGGACCGGAAGCACACCGGAGTCGTCGAGGACATAGAGCACGCCGCCGGTCATACCGGCGCAGAGGTTGAGGCCGGCGGCCC
>MNJC01000096.1 GCA_001920085.1 Actinobacteria bacterium 13_1_20CM_4_69_9 | reverse complement strand
ATCGCCGCGATCACACCAGAGTCATACGCAACACGACGACGCGGCGCGTCGGCTGCTCGGTCGCGCGGTTGCCGAGGCGCCCGATCCGCTCGACCACCTTCAGCCCTTTGCTGACGACTCCGAGAATCGCGTAGTCCGGCGGCAGGCCCGCGTTCGGAGCCGTGACGATGAAGAACTGGCTGCCGGCGGCGCCGGGCGGCTCGCTCTGCGACTTGGCCATCGCGACGACGCCTTCGGTGTAGAGCGAGTCCCGGGGCGGCGGCTCGGTAACCGTGTAGCCGGGCCCGCCGGTGCCCGTTCCCGTGGGATCGCCGCCCTGGATCACGAAGCCGGGAACGATGCGATGGAAGATCGTGCCGTCGAAGAAGCGCTTGCGCACGAGCGACGCGAACGACGACGTGACGCAGGGCGAGTCTTCGACGTCGAGCCGGATCCGGAAGCCGCCGTAGTTCGTGAGCACGTCCACCGTGTGCGGACGTTTCGGATCGAGCAGCGGCGCCGGACAGCTGCTCTTCTTCGCACCACTCCCGCCGCCGCAGGCTGCGAGGGCGAGCACGAGCGGGATCAGCGACAGACGTGCAGCAGCTCGCGCCACGACGATGTGACGTCGGCGACGTAGCGCAGCGTCCGCTGCGTCGGCGCGCCGCCGGCCTCGGCGACCGCCGTCGGGCCGGCGTTGTACGCGGCGAGCGCGAGATCGGTCGAGTGGAACTCGTCGAGCAGCTGCTTCAGGTAGCGCGCGCCGGCGAGGACGTTCGCTGCCGGCCGGTCCGCGTCGAGCCGCAGGGCGGCCGCCGTCGACGGCAGGACCTGGAGCAGGCCGCGCGCACCGGCGCTCGAGCGCGCGTTCGCCGTCATCTGCGATTCGACCTGTGCGACGGCGACGAGCATCGCCAGCGGCAGGCCCGTGTCGTTCGCTGCGTCCGTGAAGGCCGCTCGATAGGCCGCCGGAATCGGGCAGAGCGTCCCCCGGCCGGCCGTGGGTCGCGCCGGGACAGTTCGGCCGCGCGCGAGGGCCTTGCCGCCGGCACTTGCGAACGTGGCGCTGACGACGGCTGCGAATGCGACTAGGGCGAGCGCGGCGAGTCGCCGACGAGCGCGAGCGCGCGCCGCACGAGCGCGCGCGCGATCTCGACCTTGTAGGCGGTGCCTGGGAGGGGCGTGGCGTCGTCGAGTGCCGCAGGTGCGTCGAGTGTCCAGGGAATCGGAGCTACCCCGGCGAGGGCGATTCGAACCCCGCCGCCGGCCCGAACTGCCGCCACGCCGACGAGCGGGAACGCCCACTTCCGCCGGTCCATCGCCTTGAGGTACGTCGACGCATCCGGCGAGGGCACGTCCAGCTCGAGGATCAGCTCGTCAGGCGCGAGCGTCGTGGTGCTCCGGTCATCCGCCGTCGGAAGGCGGTAGAGCTCGGCGATCGGCAGCTCCCGGCGGGTCGTGCGCAGAGTGGCACCGAGCGCGAGCAGTGCGGCCGCGACGTCGGACGGATGCGCGGAGGCGCAGAGCTCGTGGCCGAAGATCGCGTGCTCGCGATGGGCACCGTCCTTCGCGAAGCACTGCTCGCCGCCGTGCAGCCAGCAGTCGAACCCGAGGCGCCAGTACCAGCACCGCGTGGCCTGCAGCAGGTTGCCGCCGACGGTCCCCATCGAGCGGAGCTGCGGCGACGCCGCCAGCGAGCAGGCCTCGCGAAGCGCCTGCGGGACCTGTGGATCCACCTCGAGCTCCGCGAGGGTCGTGCCCGCTCCGATCCGGGTGCCGTCGATGCCGCGCGGGACCGCTTCGGACACGTGCACGAGCGTCTCGGCCCGCACGAGCCCCTCGCGCAGCAGCGGCACGAGCTCGGTTCCGCCCGCGAGGGCGACCGAGCCGTTGCCGAGCGCGGCCGCCGCTTCGTCCGCGCTAGACGGCCGCAGGAGCTCCACGGCGCTCCTTCTCCCGTGCCTCGGCCTCGCGCAGCGCACGGAGCATCTCCTCGCGGCTGATCGGCAGCGAGCGGACGTCGGCGCCGGTCGCATCGCGGATCGCGTTCGCGATCGCGGCCGCCGTCGGGATGATCGGCGGCTCGCCGAGCCCCTTCGAGCCGAGGTTCGTCAGATGCGGGTCGGGGATGTCGACGAGCTCGGTCACGATCTCCGGCACGTCGGCGATCGTCGGCATCTTGTAGGCGTCGAGCGTGCGGGTGAGGATCGAGCCGGTCGCCGGGTCGACGATCCGCTCCTCCGAGAGCGTGTGGCCGACACCCTGGATGATCCCGCCCTCGACCTGGCTCGACGCGCCGAGCTTGTTGATCACGCGGCCGACGTCGTGAATGGCGACGATCTTGTCGACGCGGACCTCGCCCGTCTCGACGTCGACGGCCACCTCCGCGACCTGTACGCCGAACGTGAGGACCTGCATGCCGGCCGGGTTCGGCCCGCGCGCGCCCTTGCCGAGGATCTGCCCGTCCTCCAGCAGACCCGTGATCTCGGTCAGCGGCCAGGAGCTCCCGTCCGACGAGACGATCTGGCCGTTCTTGATGTCGAGCACGCGCTCCTCGAGATGGAACCGCTGCGCGGCGATCTCGATGAGCTGCCGCTTCGCGTCCGCGGCGGCCGACCGGACCGCCGGCCCCATCGACGGGATCGTCGACGAGCCCGCGGAGATCGAAGCAAACGGTCCGCGGGCCGAGTCGCCGAGCGACACCCGGACGTGCTCTACGGGGATGCCGAGCTCCTCCGCCGCGATCTGCGCCATCGCCGTGCGGGTGCCCGTCCCGATGTCCTGCATCGCCGTCACGACTTGCGCTCGGCCGTCGGAGCCGAGGCGGATCCAGGCGTACGACGGGGGGCCCCCGCCGCCGTACCAGATCTGAGACGCGAGGCCGATGCCGTGCTTCCAGGGCCCGCTGCTGCGCGCTCTCACCTCGTCGCGCTTGGCCCAGTGCGGCTCGGCGCGCGTGCCCTCCACGAAGCCGGGGGCGCGGAACGCGGCCATCGGCGGCAGGTTCAGCTTCGCCGGGTACTGAACGGTGCGGACGTTCTCGCACGCGTACAGCATCTTCATCGGCCCTTCCGTCGACGCGGACCACCCGGAGAAGCCGATCGCATTGACGAACTCGCCACCGAGCGCCGTGAGGGTGCCGTCGGACTTCGCCGCCGCCGTCAGACGCTGGATCGTCGCGTTGCGATTGCCTGCGGCGAGGTTCTCTTCGCGGCGCGTGAGCGCGCACCTGACCGGGCGTCCCGTGCGCTTGGCGAGCTCCGCCGCGATCGGCGTGTAGTCGCCCGGGCTGTTCTTCGATCCGAAGCCGCCGCCCATCGCATGGCAAACCACGCGCACCTTGTCCGGCGGCAGGCCGAGGTGCTCGGCGACGGAGTCGCGTATGCCCCAGATGTACTGCGTCGAGATGTAGACGGTGATGCCGTCGTCCTCCCAGTGGCAGACCGCCTGGTGTGTCTCCATCGAGTTGTGCAGGACGACCTGCGTACGGTACTCGGCTTCGACGGCCACGTCGCCTTCCGCGACGCCACGCTCGAAGTCGCCGCGCTCGTAGTTCTTGACGTCGGAGACGAACGACTCCTGCCGTACCGCCTCGTCGGGATCGAGCAGCGGCTCGAGCACGTCCCACTCCGCGTTCAGCTGCCGGAGGGCGGCCTGCGCCTGGCCGAAGGTCTCGGCCGCGACCGCGGCGACCGCCTCGCCGACGTAGCTGGGCTCCTGCTTGAGCACCTCGAGCTCGCCGGGGCCGAGCACGGCGCGCACGCCGCGCGCCGCGCGCGCTGCATCCATGTCGATTCCTGTTACACGCGCGCGCGCGTAGGGGCTGCGCAGAACGGCGGTGTGCAGCATCCCCGGCAGCTCGATGTCGGCAGTGAACTGGATCTGCCCGCGGGCGCGGTCGAGCCCGTCGACGCGCGGCATCCTCGATCTTGGGATAGGTGCCGCAGCGGCACAGGTTCCCGGCCATGGCGTGTCGAATCTCCTCCGTCGACGGCGTCGGGTTCGCGGCGACGAGCGCAGCCGCGGACACGATCTGGCCGGGTGTGCAGAAGCCGCACTGCACCGCGTCGGTGCGCACGAATGCATGCACGAGCGGATGGTCGCGCAGCCCTTCGATCGTCGTCACCTCGTGCCCGTCGAGGGTGTGGACGAGCGTGATGCACGAGAGCGTCGGCACGCCGTCGATCATCACGGTGCACGCGCCGCAGTGACCTTCGCCGCACGCGATCTTCGTGCCGGTCAAGCCGAGGTCTTCGCGCAGCACCTGCGCGAGGGAGCGGCCGACGCTCGCTTCGAACTCGTACGTCTCGCCGTTGACGCGCAGCTCAGGCAGGTGTCGTCACCGCCACGATGTCGGCGAGGTGGATGAGCCGGAACGTCGCGCGCATGTGCGCCACGCGGTCCTGCTCGTCGCCCTCCTCGGGGAGGGCCCGCCACATGTCGCGCGCCGCGAGCAGCAGCTCGCGGATCTGGTCGAGCTCTTCGCGGTGGCCGTTCGCACGGTCGTCGGTGGCGTTCAGGGCGAGCCCGAGCACGCCGATGCGGTCCGGCTGCCGGGTCCAGAGAAGCGGCGTCGCCATCGAGAGGTACTGGTGGATGCGGGCAAAGCTCATCGGCTGGGAGAAGGTCTCTATTCCCTTTGGCGCGGAAGGCTCACACGGAGGTTCGCCGGCGGCGATCCGGACGGCGTTCCCCGCGAGCACGTCGCGCACCTGGTCGTCGGAGAGGCCGGCCTGGCGCGCCGTGCGCAGCGAGATCAACAGCGACGCCGGCTGCTGGCCGTAGGGGTAATCGGACGCGTACACGACCTGCTCCGGGCCGACGAGCCGGTACAGGCCCAGCAGGTCGAGCGGGCTCCAGACGGATGTGTCGAAGAAGACGCCCGCCTTTCCACCGAGCCGGTTGGCGAGAGCGGCGAGGTCGGCGATGCCGGCATGAGCGACGATCAGCCGCGCCTTGGGATAGCGGTCGACGACGCGTCCGAGGTCGTCCGCGATCGGCGGCAGGCCGCGGCCGCCGTGGATCAGGATCGGGACGTTGCGCTCGGCGGCCAGCTCGAAGATCGGCGACAGGCGCTCGTCGTTGAGCAGGAACTTCTGGGCCCGCGGATGCAGCTTGATGCCTTTCGCGCCGAGGTCGAGGCAGCGCGTCGCCTCGCCGATCGGATCCTCGGACAGGTCGAGGCGGACGAACGGGATCAGCTTTCCGCCGGAGCGCTCGGCGTACGCCAGCGTCCGATCGTTGCCGGCCCGGAACCCGGGGTGCCGGTCGGGCTCGTCCAGGCAGAACATGAAGCAGCGCGAGATCCCGTACTTCTCCATGCCACGGACCAGGTCGTCGTAGACACCGGCCATCCCGTCGATGTCGGTGCCGAGGTGCGTGTGCGCGTCGAAGATGTCGGCGCCCTGCGGAAGCTCCCTGCGAACCTCGTCGTCCCACTGCGCCATGAGTTCCTGGGCACGCTGCAGCGGGTCGTCCACGGCTTGGAGTCTATGTGCGGCGCCTTTGGCTACGCGGTTAGGATCGCGCCGTGCCAGACGTCCTGATCTACGGCGACACCATGCGCTCGCCGGAGCTCCGCCACGAGGTCCCGGTGCTGATCCCCGATCCGTTCCTGTACGCGGAGAAGGACGGGCGCCGCGTCGTCATCCTCCACTCGCTCGAGATCCCGCGCGTGCGAGAGGACGCGCCCGACCTGGAGATCGTGGCGCTGGAGAAGCTCGGCACCGACGAGCTCTTCGCCCAGGGTCTGAAGGCGTGGGAGATCGAGCTCGAAGTTGCGGTGCGGGGGTGCCGCGAGCTCGGCATCGACCACGCAGTGGTGCCGCCGTCGTTCCCGCTCGGCCATGCCGACCATCTGCGCGCGAACGGCGTGGAGGTCACCGTCGAGCGCGACCTGTTCGACAATCGCCGGCGCTCGAAGACCTCGACGGAGATCGCCGGCATCCGGCGTGCGCAGCGCGCGTGCGAGGCGGCGCTCGACGCGTCGCGCGAGCTACTACGCAAGGCGCAGGCCAACGGCGCGGGGCTCGAGGTCGACGGCGAGCCCTTGACGTGCGAGCGGATCAAGCGCGTGATCGAGGACGTCTTCGCCGATCACGACGTCGAGGGCAGCGACATGATCGTCTCGCACGGGCCGCAGACGGCCGTCGGCCACAACATGGGCTCGGGGCAGATCGCGCCGAACGAGCCGATCGTGTTCGACCTCTTCCCGCGCGACAGGACGACGGGCTGCTACTCCGACATGACGCGCACGTACGTCGTGGGCGATCCGTCCGACGAGGTCAAGGAGTGGTACGCGCTCGTGAAGCGCGCCCTCGAGACCTCGACCGCCGGCGTCAAGCCGGGCGTCAACGGGCGCACGCTCTTCGAGCTGGTGTGCGACCAGTTCCACGAGGCCGGGTACAAGACCCAGCTCAACAAGGAGCCCGGCGAAGTGCTCGAGGACGGCTTCTTCCACTCGCTCGGGCACGGCGTCGGCCTCGAGGTGCACGAGCTTCCCTCGATGGGGCGGTCCGGCCAGGACCTCGTTCCGGGCGACGTGATCACGATCGAGCCGGGTCTCTACCGCTCCGGCTACGGCGGCCTCCGCCTCGAGGACATCGTGCTCGTCACCGAGGACGGCTACGAGGTGCTGACGCAGTACCCCTACGAGCTGGAGCCTTGAGCAACACGGGCCGTTCTCCAAGCTCTACGAATGGGAGCCGCCTTACGCGAAGTGGTACCTCGGCGGCAAGCTCAACGTCTGCTTCAACTGTGTCGACCGCCATGTCGCCGCCGGGAACGGCGACAGGGTCGCCTACTACTGGGAGGCCGAGCCGGAGGACGAGCGGCGCACGATCACGTTCGCCGACCTGCAGCGGGACGTCGTGAAGTTCGCGAACGCGCTGAAGGAGCTCGGGGTGAAGAAGGGCACGCCGGTCGGGATCTACATGGGCATGGTCCCCGAGACCGCCGTCGCGATGCTCGCGTGCACGCGGCTCGGCGCGCCGCACACCGTCGTCTTCGGAGGCTTCTCGGCGGATTCGCTCTCCGGCCGCATGAACGACATGGGCTGCGAGCTGCTGATCACCCAGGACGAGGGCTGGCGCGCGGGGAAGACCGTGCCGTTGAAGGTCAATGCCGACGCAGCCGTCGCCGATTCACCGTCGGTCGAGCGTGTCGTCGTCTACCGGCGCACCGACGGAGACGTGCCGTTCGACGATTCGCGCGACGTCTGGTGGCACGAGGCCGTCGAGGGCAAGAGCGACGACCCCGAATCGTGCCCCTGCGAGCCGATGGACGCGGAAGACCTGCTGTACCTCCTGTACACGTCCGGCACGACCGCGAAGCCGAAGGGGATCGTGCACACCACCGCCGGCTACCTCGTCGGCGTGGCGACCACGCACCACTACATCTTCGACGTCAAGCCCGACTCCGTTTACTGGTGCGCGGCCGACGTCGGCTGGGTGACCGGCCACAGCTACATCGTCTACGGGCCGCTCTGCAACGGGACGACCGGCGTCATGTACGAAGGCGTCCCGAACCATCCGGATCCGGCGCGCTGGTGGTCGATCATCGAGCGCTACAAGGTCGACATCCTCTACACGGCGCCGACGGCGATCCGCTCGCACATGAAGTGGGGGCCGGAGTGGGCGCAGAAGCACGACCTCTCGTCGCTGCGGCTGCTCGGCTCGGTCGGCGAGCCGATCAATCCCGAGGCGTGGGTCTGGTACCGCGAGCACATCGGCGGCGACCGCACGCCGGTCGTCGACACGTGGTGGCAGACGGAGACGGGGATGATCCTGATCACGCCGCTGCCGGGCGTGACCACGCTGAAGCCGGGCTCCGCCACGAAGCCGTTTCCGGGCGTCGAGGCGGCCGTGTTCAGCGAGAGCGGCGAGGAGGTCGGGCCGGGCGGGGGCGGGTACCTCGTGCTGGAGCGTCCGTGGCCCGCGATGCTGCGCGGGATTCACGGCGACGACGCACGCTATCGCGAGACGTACTGGTCGAAGTACGACAACGTGTACTTCGCCGGCGACGGTGCGCGGATCGACGAGGACGGCGACTTCTGGCTGCTCGGCCGCGTCGACGACGTCATGAACGTCTCCGGCCACCGCATCTCGACGATCGAGGTCGAGAGCGCGCTAGTCGACCACCAGAAGGTGGCGGAGGCGGCGGTGTGCGGACGAAAGGACGATCGCACGGGGCAGGCGATCGTGGCCTACGTCACGCTCAAGGGCGGCGCGGAGGGCTCGCTCGAGATGCTCGAGGAGCTGCGGAACCACGTCGGCACGAAGATCGGCCCGATCGCCAAGCCCGCGAACATCGTCTTCACGCCGGAGCTGCCGAAGACGCGGAGCGGCAAGATCATGCGCCGCCTGCTCCGCGACGTCGCCGAGAATCGGGAACTCGGCGACACGACCACGCTCGCCGACCCCACGGTCGTCGAGGAGATCAAAACCCGCGCCACGAGCGAGACACGCGAAGAGTAGACGTGTCTTAGGGACTGTCCCCAAGACCTGTCCCTACCGGCGCATCAGGCAAGGGCTGGCCCTGAAGTGACTTACAACTTGTCTGCGCAGGCGACGGCCGCGTCGCGGATCAACGCACGCATGCGCGACGGGATCTGGCCGCCTGACAATCCGATGCGCGCGAAGTCGGCGGTCGAGACGGTGTTCGACAGCTTGTCGAGCGTGCACGCGCAATAGGCCTGCGTGACGTTGCTCTTCATGCAGCTACGCATGTAGTTCTCCGTCACGGCCGGGGGGTACTTGAAGCGCCCGTGGGTGGTCACGGTGACGCCTGCGGCCGTCCCCGTCGGGTTCGTGGTCGTCAGCGTCTTCGTGACGGTCGTCGTGCCGACGGAGGACTTGCTTCCGCCGCCGCATCCGGCGGCGACGAGCAGGAGAACGATCGGGGCCAGCAGGAACGCCCGCGTCACGCGAGCAGCTTCTCGAACCTCGCCGGATCGTCGAACGGCCCGATCACGGCCAGGTTGAGCCCGTGCCCGCCGTCGATCACGTCGCGGGCGACGCGCTGGACGTCCCCGGACGTCACCTTGTCGAGCTCGGCCATGACCTCCTCGGGGTCCGGCGTCCGGCTCTCGAGCACCTCACGGCGTAGCCCGAACATGATCAGACCCTGCGAGGTCTCGAGCTGCAGCACGAAGCGTCCCTTCGCAAAGCTCTTCGCCTTCGCCAGCTCGTCCTCCGGGACGGCCTCTTCGGCGATGGTGCGCAGCTCCTTGGCGACGGTCGAGACGGCGTCGTCGATGCGGTTGATGTCGACGCCCGCCTGCGCGTAGAGCGAGCCTGCGTCGGTGTAGCTGTGGTTCAGCCCGTACACGTAATAGGCGAGGCCGCGCCGCTCGCGCACCTCCGTGAAGAGACGCGAGGACATGCCGCCGCCGAGCACGGTGGACAGCACCTGCAGCACGTAGCGGTCGGGATGCTCGAGCGGATAGCTGTGCACGCCGAGGCAGATGTGCGCCTGGTCCGAGGCCTTCGTGTGCACCTTCACGCCCGCCCCGCCGTTCGCGCTCAGCACGATCGGCGCCGGCTCCCCCGTCTCGCCCTGCGGGACGTCACCGAGCAGCTCGGCGATGCGCTCGTGCAGCCCCTCGCCGATGTTGCCGCCGATGCCGACGACCATCCGCTTCGGCTTGTACCAGTGGTCGATGTAGGAGTGGAACGTGTCGTGCGTGGCGGCGCGGATCGTCTCCTTGCGGCCGATGATGTCCCAGCCGAGCGGCTGGTCGCCGTAGAGAAGCTCGTCGTACACGCCGCTGATGAAGTCGCGCGGCGTGTCGTAGTACATGTTCATCTCCTCGATGATCACGCCCTTCTCACGCTCGATCTCGTCCGGTGCGAACTTCGAGTTGCGGAGCATGTCGACCAGCACGTCGAGCGCGACGTCGCGCGACTCCGCGGCGCACTTGACGTAATAGCCCGTGTACTCCTTGCCGGTGAACGCGTTGAACTCGCCGCCGATGGCGTCGATCTCCATCGAGATGTCGCGCGCGGTGGGACGCTTCTCCGTGCCCTTGAAGAACATGTGCTCGGAGAAGTGCGCGATGCCGTTCGTGTCTTCGGTCTCGTAGCGCGAGCCCGCAGCGAGCATGATCGCGCAGGTCACCGACTGCGCCGACTCCATCGGCGCGGTCAGGATGCGCAGACCGTTGTCCAGGCGCTCGAGCTGGAAGGTGCTCACGGCCCGAGCGATGCTACCGAGGCCGGTCGGCCTTGCGGAAGACGAAGC
>MNJC01000133.1 GCA_001920085.1 Actinobacteria bacterium 13_1_20CM_4_69_9 | reverse complement strand
GCCCAGGGTCCCGTCATCCACCCGCTGTCTGCGCTGGTTCCGGCTCCTGTATGGGACTCGTGCAAGGTCATGCCCACACGTGCGGGAGCCGTCGCAAGCGCTGTCTGCCTTCAGCCCAAGGGCGCCACGACCTTCACTCCGGACCGCCTCGAGTTGTCGACGTTCGTGAGCGGGGCGGCCGTCCAGCGGGCGTACGACGCAGAGCGGCGCCGCCACGGCGTGGGGCGCAACTTCGGACGGTGCAACGGCGTGAGCTGGGGCGGCGAGGGCACGTGGCTCCACAACGCCTCTGCTCCCGGAGCGAAGCCGAAGCCGGGCGGATCCCGGTTCTGCTACTTCGACGGGAACAAGGCCGTCATGGTCTGGACGCACCGCAAGTTCGGCCAGGCGACACACACGGACCTGCTCGGCGTCGCCGTCGAGGGCGACAGCGATCATGCCGGGCTCTTCGGGTGGTGGCGCTTCTGGCACCACCGGATCGGCAAGGTCCTTGCGTGAGGGAGGCCCCGGCGCGCGAGGCTGCGGTCGTCTCGATCGTTGACGGCGCCGAGGGTGCGCGGCGAATCCTCGTAGCGGGCCACCTGACTCTCGGCCGAGGCGACGATGCGGGACTGGTCATCGACGATCCCGAGATGTCGCGTACGCACGCCGTCATCGGGCAGACACCGGATGGGCTCGAGGTCCGAGACCTCTCCTCGCTGAACGGAACGTGGGTGAACGGAGAGCGCATCGGCGGTCCGACGGCGCTCGTGCCCGGAGACATCGTGAAGATCGGCAAGACGCGAATCGAGGTGCTGGCGGTCGGCGGGCCGGGGCTTGCTCCCGGCGCTCGATCGTCGCCTACGCCGGTCGAGGCCGAAGACGAGGTGCGGCCCGTCAGCGTGCTCTTCGCGGACGTGGTCGGATCGACGCCGCTCGCCGAACGGCTGGAGCCCGGCGATTACGCCGCCCTCATGGGCGGCTGCGTCGACCGGATGTGCCGCGCGGTCGAGCAGTTCGGAGGTGTCATCGACGCCTATATGGGAGACGGGATTGCCGCGTTCTTCGGGTTTCCTGCGGCTACCGAGGACGATGCGGACCGTGCGGCGAGCGCTGCCCTGAGCGTCGTCGAGGCCCTCGAGGCGTACGCCGAGGAAGTGCGCGCGACATCGGGGTTGGCCGATCTCAAGGTTCGCGTCGGCGTGAACAGCGGCCAGGTCGCGATCGGCGTCGTCGGTGTTGCCGAACGCCACCCGGTCGCGCTCGGTGACACGATGAACGTCGCGGCTCGCCTCCAGAGCACCGCCGAGCCGGGGACGATCGTGATCGGCGGGGCGACGGCCCGCAAGGTCGGAGGCCGCTTTCTCCTCGCGCCGCTCGGGCACCTCACGATTCGCGGGCGGGAAAGCCCGGTCGAGGCCTGGCGTCTGTTGCGCGCCCGTCCTGCCGGCCCCAGGAGCAAGCCCGCCGGGCTCGTCGGAAGGGAGCGCGAGACAGAGCTGCTGCACTCGGCTGCCGAACGGCTGCGCGCGGGCAAGGGGCAGGTCGTCCTGCTGAGCGGCGAACCGGGGATCGGGAAGACGCGATTGCTCGAGTGGCTCCGCGAACAGCTCGGCGCAGACGTGAGCTGGCTCGAGGGACGGTGCGCCTCGTACGGTGGACAGCCGTTGTACGACCCGCTCGCGGAGGCACTTCGCGGTTGGGTCGGGGTCGACGACGTGTCGCGGCGCGCGGCGACCCTCCAACGACTCGGCCTCGAGCCCAACGTGCTTCCCTACCTCGCCACGCTCCTGTCGGCCGAGGACACCCGGTCGCACAGCGGCTCGAACGGTGAGCGTGATGAGTTCGGCGCGGGACTTGCTCGAGCGTACGCGTCATGGCTCGCCGGTATCTGTCGTGAAGGGCCCGTCGTGCTCGCGGTACAGGACACCCACTGGGCTGACCACGGCACGCTCGAGGTTCTTCGCGGCTTGCTCCGCCTGCTCGACGATCGCCCGCTGATGATCGCGGTGACCAGTCGCGCGACGACGGATGCGAGAGATCGGGAATTTCGAGAGCTCGCGCAACGAGAGCATCCGGGCCGCGTGGTCGCCGTTGCCCTGGGCCCCTTGGACGATCGAGAAGCCGAACGCCTCCTGACCCAGCTCGCGCCGGGAGAGCTAGACGCCGAAGCCAAGCGCGAGGTGATCGGGCTGGCGGAAGGCAACCCGCTCTATCTCGAGCATCTATTGCGCTCGTTGCTCGAGAGTGGAGGTCTCGCCGCGCGCCGCACCTGGGCGCTGACCTCTGCAGCCAAGCTGCCCACTGCGCTCGAGAGCCTGCTCATGGCGCGTATCGCGGCTCTCCCGCGCGATGCGAGGCGAGTCGCTCAGGTCGGGGCGGTCCTCGGCCGCACTTTCGAGCCGACCGTGTTGCGGCCCGTCTCCGGAGTCGCGGACGTCGAGCGTAACCTCATGCAGCTCATGCGTGCGAATGTCATTCGCGAGACGCGGCCGTCTCCGAACCGGGAGTACTCCTTCACGCACGGCCTGCTCCAAGAAGCCGCCTTGTCGACGCCAACCGTGCGGCATCACTGCATGCACACACGCAAGCTGCAAGCCTCTGGTCGCGCGCGGCAACCCTCGCGAAGCGCATGGACGATCCATTGGCTCGGGAGCGGGTCGAGCAGCGGCTCTCGGAGCTCAGCGTCTGAGTCGCGCTCCCGCGCGGACACAGTTGAGGCTCTGCTGGTCGGCGATGGAGGCACTCTAGGGCGCCGCCCTTAAGCGGTCGTTAAGCAGGGCGCCGCACCCTTGGCTCACGTGTCATCCAACCAAGGAGGTCTCCTCGTGCGGTCTCGTCCGGCCCTCGCGGGCCTTGCCGCGCTCGCCTTCAGCGTTCTCACGTTCGCCGGGCTGCTCGTGTCCAGTCCGCCCGGCGGCACCTATCCCGCGCACGACGCGGCCAAGTACGTCTCGAGCGGCCATCACGGCGCAGTCCTCGTCGGCGCCTATGTGTTGCTGCTCGGAACCTTCGGCCTGATCTGGCTGCTCGCCTACCTTCGGGAGATCGGCTTCGCGGCCTCCACGGACACGATGGTCGCGCGGCTCTTCTGGGGACCGGCCTCTGCGCCGCCGCCTCGCTCGCCGTCGGCTGGTCGCTGATGCTCGGCGTGGCGATGTCCACCGCCTTCGGAGGCCACTCCGTCACGCTCGCACCCAACGTCACCTACGTGATCGTCGAAGTCGGCTCGGCGGCGGTCTGGGGCGCCGGCGCCTTCCTGCTCGGTCTCGCGCTGATCGCGCTCAGCATCGCCGCGCGCGGAGTGTTCCCGGCGTGGCTCCGTGCGGCGACGGCAATCGCCGGCCTCGGCGGGATCACCGGCGTTCCCTTCTTCCCGTCGGGGTTGCTCATCCTGTGGGGCATCGCGATCGGGGTATGGCTCGTGTTCGCCGCGCAGCGGCGAGTCGAGCCTTGCGTCGCGTCGGCGGCCGCCTGATCCGGGCGGAGGTGGAAGGGGCGCCGCCGTGCGGCGCCCCTTCGATTACGCTCATCTCCAAGTGAACGACAGGCCGAACCGAATCGAGACGATCCTCTACGACGCCGACGGGAACCGGACCGACGACGAGGCTCTCGCCGTCCGGGCGGAAACGGTCGAGCTCGACGCCGACGGCAACGTGGTGCAGACACACGCGCACGACAGCCTCGCCTGGCAGGTCGACCCGATCTCGCTCGAGGGCGACGCCGGCGAGTCTGCGACGCGTCCCAAGCACGACTGAGGGGGCTCGTCAGCCTGACCGGTCGAGCTCGCGCAGCCGCGCGATGTTCTCTGCCTCGTCGGGGTCGGGCGCGTCGACGCTGAGCCACGCGTCGACGATCGCGCGCGCGGTCTCCGGATCGGTGCGCTTCAGCGACATCACGAGCACGTTCGCGTCGTTCCACTTGCGCGCCCCCGCCGCGATCCAGGGGTCCCACGCGAGCGCCGCGCGGACGCCCGGCACCTTGTTCGCGGCCATCGACGTGCCGGTGCCGGTCCAGCAGAACAGCATCCCCTGATCGGCCTCGCCGGCCGCCACGGCATGGGCGACGCGCGCAGCGACGTCCGGCCACCGGTCGCGCTCGAGCACGTCGACGTCGTGACCGCGCGAGCGCAACTCCTCGGCGACGGTGTCCGCGACGGCCCCCTCGTCGTCGGCTCCCATGACGATCCGCACGTCCGAAGCTTGCCGGATCTGGCGCTTTCCGATCGGCGTGACATACTCGAAGCAGCGAACCGAACCGGGGGTGCGGCCCCCCAATACCGCACCCATGGCTCACACGCACACCGTCAGGTCGTCCCGCGTCCGGCTCGACGCGAGTGTCGCCGTCTGGGTTCCCGTCGCCCTGGCCGGCGGCGTCACGCTGATCGCCGCGATTGCTTCGCTGGCACGCGAGAGCCTGAGCTGGCACGACTCCGTCGGCATCGCCTTGCTGGTTGCGGCGGCGACGCTCGCGGAGGCGTTCCCCGTCCCGATCGAGGGAGTGGCGGTCGGATCCACCTCCCTCGCGACGATCTTCCTCGTCGCCGGCGCGACGATCTACGGGTGGGCCGCGGCGGCTGTCGCGGGCTTCCTCACGATGGCGCTGGTCGAGCTCGGAAGGCGCCGCCCCTTCAGTCGCGTCGCGTTCAACTGTGGCGTCTACGTGCTCGCGAGCGGCGCGGCCGGGGCCGTGGCCGACCGCTTCCAGGACGGCACCCTGCTCGGGCTCGCGCTCGGGGCGATCGCCGCTGCGATCGCGTTCTACGTGGTCAACGTCCCGCTGCTCGCGGCGGTGGTGACTCGCTCGCGCGGCGTGGCCTTCGCCCCGTCGCTCTTCAGCTACGTGCAGCTCACGTTCGTCCCGTTCGCGGTGATGGCGTCGCTCGCGGTCATCCTCGTCGTGCTCTGGGACCGCTCGCCGTTCGTTGCGGTCGTGCTCGTCGGCCCGCTACTCGCGACGGCGCTCTACCAGCGCTGGATCCACGGAGCTCTCAACCGGCTGCGCGAGTTCGACCGGCTGAAGGACGAGTTCATCGCGATCGTCTCGCACGAGCTGCGGACGCCGCTGACGTCGGTGTACGGCGCCGCGATGACGCTCGAGAAGCAGCAGCTCGACGAGAGCCGGCAACACGAGCTGCTCGAGATCATCTCGACCGAGGCGGCGCGCCTCTCGCATCTCCTCGACGACATCCTCTGGGTGAACCGGCTCGACTCGGGGCGCGCCCGCCCACACATCACACCGGTCGAGCCGCTGGCGCTGACCGAAGAGGTCGTCGACGCGGCGCGCACACATCTCCCGGACGGGCTGTCGGTCGAGGTGCTGCACGACTCGCCGCTGCCGCAGGTGGCCGCTGACGCGGACCGGCTGCGCCAGGTGCTCGTGAACCTGGTCGAGAACGCCGTCAAGTATTCGCGCGCGGGAAGGATTCAGGTGCGTCTCGGCAGCCACTACGGCACCGTGCGCTTCAGCGTCCGCGACGAGGGGCCGGGCATCCCGCTCAGCCAGCAGGAGCGCATCTTTGAAAAGTTCTACCGCCTCGATCCGAACATGACGCGGGGAGTAGGCGGCACGGGCCTCGGCCTCTACATCTGCCGCGAGCTGGTCGACGCGATGAACGGCGACATCTGGGTCGAGTCCGCGCCCGGCGCAGGGTCGACGTTCAGCTTCGAGCTTCCGGTCGCGAGAGCGTCCTGATCCCCCTCTGAGGGGAGGGCAGGCGGCGACGCGATGCCGATCAAAAGGCGTCCCCGCAGGCCCTCGTCCTCAAGGAGAATCGAATGCGGCTACGACACTGGCTCGTCCGCGCCTCCGTTCCGGCTGCGGCGCTCGTTGCGTCACTCTGCGCCGGCTGGAAGTGGGAGCACTTCCCCCACTGAACGATCGAGACGAACGCCCGCACCATGCGGGCGTTCACCCTTTCGAGTGATGCCCTGACCGCACGGGCGTCCGGCACACTCGGTGCGTACGAGCCCAGAATTCGCCCACGCAGCCGACGACTCCGCCTTCACACCGGCCGGCTGGACCTGGGACGGAGGTTAGGGTTGGTGAGTGCGGGTCTACTTTGCGGGGCCGCTCTTCACTCCCTACGAGCGGTCGTTCATCGACGACTGCGCCGCCCGCCTGCGGGCTGACGGAATCGAGGTCTTCGTCCCGCACGAGCACGCGCTCGCGCTGCCGGACACACGACCCGAGACGATCTTCGCGAAGGACTGGCAGGGCCTCTCGAATGCCGACGCGGTCGTCGCCCTGCTCGACGGCCCGATGGTCGACGACGGCACCGCCTGCGAGATCGGCATCTTCTATGCGCTCATGCAGGACGACGAGAGCAAGAAGGGCATCGTCGGGCTGCTCACCGACCTGCGCGGCACGCTCGGCCACGAGGGGCACGGGTTGAACCTGTTCGTGCACGGCTGCATCGAGGCCGCCGGCACGATCTGCACGACGCTCGACGAGGTCGTCGCGACGGTCGCCGAGTGGCGGGACTAACGCGGATGGGACGAACCTTGAAAGCGGCGGGGCTCGCGGCCGGGCTCATCGCTCTGCTCGCGCTCGTCGCGATGGCCGCACGCGGGACGCATCCTGGGACGAGTGGGCACGTCGCGACGCGGCCCGTCCCGAACAGCGTGCAGGACGGCTTCATCACGCTGCTCGCCGTCGCGTACGTCGTGATCATCGCCGCGATCATCGTGGCCTTCCTCCGCTACAAGGATCGCTGGCACGATCCAGGGTCGCACTGGCTGAAGAACTTCGTCCTGGTGCTCGTCCTGATGGGCGTGCTGACCGCGATCGGCTACTACGCCATCGAGCACGGGCATCTGCGCGAGCAGGCGGCGAAGGTGCAGCGGGCGCAGGCGCGCCCGGGCAACAGTCGGAATCGCATCCGCCACCTGCCGGCGACGCCGGCCCGCCAGGCGCACTTCGAGTGGCCGCTCGTGCTGGGCATCGGGGGGCTCGTGCTGCTCGGCGGCGTCTGGATGTACGTGCGCAGCCGGCGACGACTGGCGCCGCTCCTCGCGGATCACGGCCTCGAGGCCGACATGGTGAGCGCGATCGAGACGACGATCGACGATCTGCGAAGCGAACGGGACGCGCGGCGCGCCGTGATCGCCGCCTACGCGCTGATGGAGCGGACGCTCGCGCGCCACGGGTTGGCGCGTCATCGCGCCGAGGCCCCGCTCGAATATCTCGGGAGCATCCTCCGCGGGCTGCACGTGCGCGAGAGCGCCGTTGTCAGCTTGACGAGGTTGTTCGAATACGCCAAGTTCAGCGGTCACGAGATCGACGACGCGATGAAGGAGGAGGCGATCGACGCGCTGGTGGCGATCCGCGACGACCTGCAGCGGGAGGAGACGATCGCCGCATGAACCGGATCGCGGCCCGCGCCGTCAAGTGGGGCCTCGTCGTCACCGCGGCTGCAGGTGTCGCCGCGGCCGCGAGCTCCGGGGCGTACGCGATCGTCCTCGACGTCTACCTGCTGTGCATCGGCGCGGTTGCTCTGCTCGCGCTCGTGCGCGCCACGCGCGCCCAGGTCCGTGCGCAGCGCACGTCGCCGTTCGACGCGGCGCTCGCCGCCATGCGCCGCACTCCGCCGGAATCGGGCGAGCCACCGCTCGTGCGCGAGCTCGAGCTGTCGACCTACAGCGCGTTCCACTTCTACTCGCGCCTGCGTCCGCTGCTGCGCGACGTCGCCGCACACCGGCTCCGGTCGCGTTTCGGCGTCGAGCTCGACTCGGAGCCGGCCCGTGCGCACGAGCTTGTCGGCAACCAAGCCTGGGACGTCGTGCGCCCGGACCGGCGGCCGCCGGTCGACCGGCTGGCGAGCGGCCCCACGGTCGACGAGCTGCGCCTCGTCGTGGACGAGCTGGAGGCGATCTGACCTCCATCGAGGATGCGGGCGCGCGGGCTGAGCGCGTCCTGGCGGAGATCGAGCGGGCCGTCGTCGGCAAGCGTGAGGCGCTCGAGCTCGTCCTGCTCGGGTTCCTCGCCGACGGCCACGTCTTGATCGAGGACTTCCCGGGGCTGGCCAAGACGCTGATCGCACGGAGCTTCGCCCGGGCGTTCGACATGACCTTCTCCCGGATCCAGTTCACGCCGGACCTGATGCCCTCGGACGTCACCGGCTCGTCGATCTTCAACCAGCGGACAGGCGACTTCGAGTTCCGGCCCGGCCCGATCTTCACCAACCTCCTGCTCGGAGACGAGATCAACCGCGCTCCTCCGAAGACGCAGGCTGCGTTGCTCGAGGCGATGCAGGAGCGGCAGGTCACGATCGAGGGCCGCACGAACGAGCTCGAGCGTCCGTTCCTCGTCATCGCGACGCAGAACCCGATCGAGTACGAGGGCACGTATCCGCTGCCGGAGGCCCAGCTCGACCGCTTCCTGCTGCGCCTGCGCGTGGGCTACCCGGGCCGAGACGACGAGTGGGCCGTCCTGGAGCAGCGCCTGGAGCGGGGGGCCGACGAGATCGAGCTCGGGCCGGTCACCGACCGTCAGGGCCTGCTCGAGATGCAGCAGGCGCTCGAGCAGGTGCACGTGTCGGAGGCCGTCGGCTACTACATCGTCGACCTGGTGGCCGCGACGCGCACGAGCCAGCGTGCGCAGGTCGGCGCGAGCCCGCGCGGAGCGCTCGCCCTGCTCAAGCTCGGCCGCGCGAAGGCGCTGCTCGACGGCCGCGACTTCGTCACGCCGGAGGACGTCAAAGCGGTCGCGGTCCCTGCGCTGTCGCACCGGCTGATGCTGAAGCCGGAGCTGTGGGTGCAGCGCGTGCGACCGGAGGACGTCGTGCGCGAGGTGCTCGACACGGTCCCGACACCCGCTGCCGAGGACCTCGCCGCGCCGCCCCGGTGACGCCGAAGCTCGGCGCGTATGCAGGCCTGGCGGCGCTCGCGCTGCTCGCGGCGCTCGCCACGCGACGCCCGGAGCTCGTCGTGGTCGCCGCGCCGTTCGCGCTGGCGGCTGCGATCGGGCTCCTGCTCGCGCGCCGGCCCAGTCTCGACGCCGAGGTGGAGCTCAGTGCGGAGCGGAAGCTCGAGGGCAACGAAGTGGACGTCCGGGTCGCGCTCGTCGCGGCCGTGGGCGCCGAGCGCGTCGAGGTTCTGCTCCAGCTCCCGCGGCAGCTCTTCATGCAAGACGGCAAGAACCCGGTCCAGGTTCGGCTCGCCGACGGCGAGCGGCGCGAGTTGACCTACAGGCTGCGGTGCGAGCGCTGGGGCGCTTACCGGGTCGGCCGCGTCTACGTGCGGACGCACGACTGGTTCGGCCTGTTCCGGCGCGAGCTCGTCCTCGACCGCCGCGTGCCCTTGAAGGTGTATCCGTCCGAGGAGAGCGTGCGGAACCTGCTGCGGCCACTCGAGACGCAGGTCTTCGCAGGCAACCACGTCGCGCGGCAGAAGGGAGAGGGGATCGAGTTCGCCGACCTGCGGCCGTTCGTGCCCGGCGACCGCATCCGCCATGTCAACTGGCGTGCGAGCGCGCGGCGCGGCGAGCTCTGGATCAACGAGCATCACGCCGAGCGCAACGCGGACGTCGTCATCCTGCTCGACTCGTTCGCGGAGGCGCGCCGCGGAGAACGCAGTACGCTCGATCCCGCCCTGCGCGCCGCCGGCACGCTCGCCGCACGCTATCTGCGAGAGAAGGATCGCGTCGGGTTCGTCACGTTCGGCGGCATCCTCAACTGGCTCTTGCCGACGACGGGCGCCGTGCAGCTCTACCGGATCGTCGACGCGATGCTCGACACCCAGATCGTCCTCAGCTATGCGTGGCGCGACATCAGCACCGTTCCGAGGCGAACGCTGCCGCCCCAGGCGCTCGTGCTTGCGCTGACGCCGCTGATCGACGACCGCTCCGAGGCGGCACTGCTCGATCTGCGCGGGCGCGGCTTCGACCTCGTCGTGATCGAGATCTCGCCGCTCTCGTTGCTGCCCGAGCCGAGTGGGGAGGCGGGTGAGCTCGCCGACCGGCTGCTGCGGCTGCATCGCGAGGCGGTGCGCGGCCGCTTCGAGCGGGCCGGCATTCCGGTCGCGGTCTGGGGCGACGAGACGTCGCTCGCCGCCGCGTTGGAGGAGGTGAGCGCATACCGGCGTCGCGCCAGAGCAGCGAGCGCGTGACGACGGCAGCCGCCGCGCTGATCGCGGCGGCGGCGGTCGTCGCGTACTCGGATGTGTCGAGCGAGCGGCTGCCGGCAGTCGTCGGCAGCGTCGGCGCCGCAGGCGGCGCGCTGATGGCGTTCGCCCTCGCGACGCGCTGGCGCTCGGTCTTTCCGTTCGGCCTCGCCCTCGTCGGCGCGTCCTATGCGGTGTTCCTCGGCGTGCGCAACGGCGCGGTGGACGAATGGGCGCCGGCCGTCGCAGCCGCGCTGTTCGTCGCCGCCGAGCTCGGCTTCTGGTCGCTCGAGCGCTCGCCGTCGAGGAGCGAGGGCGCCGTGCTGCTGCGGCGCATCGCGGGGATCGCCGCCGGTGCGATCGTCACGGCCCTGGTCGGCAGTCTCGTGCTCGTCGTGGCGACGGGTGCGTCGGGCGGGGTCGGGCTCGAGGCGGCCGGCGTCGCCGCCGCGGTGCTCGCGGTCGCGGCGATCGCGCGCCTGGCGTCGCGGGCGTCAGTCTGACGTCACGTCGTCGGCGTTCCCGCTGGACGTCTTCGCCCACGGCTCGCCGTCGTTCGACGCGTTGTCGTCGTCCTGATCCTCGAGCTTGTCGCCCGGCTCTTCCAGCTCGTCGTCGAAGCGCTTCTCGCTCATCGTCCTCACTCTTCACCCAGAGCGTCCGCGAGCAAACCGCAGGCGTAGGCGCGCCAGGCGAGATCCGCGTCGCCGAGCGAGGAGAGCTCGTCGGATCCGGCGAGCAGCGCCTCGCGCCGGGCAGAGGTGTCGAGGTCGCGTGCGAGCTCGAGGACCGCGGGGTCGTCGAGCGCCGGCTCGCGGTGGAGATCACCGCCCGCGGCGAACACGAGGAGTGCGCGCCGGACGGCGGCGTTGCCACGACGTTCCAGTGCGTCATCAGGTACAGGCCGCGATCGAGCGCAGCCTTGTAGACGCGCGCGACGGGAGCGAAGGCCTCGCCGGTCGCGTTGAACGGGACGAGAGGCTCGCGCGTCTCACGGTTCTTGACGAGCTCGATGCCCCAGAAGCACCCGAGGCCGCGCACCTCGCCGATCGACGGATGCTTGTCCTGCAGTCCGCGCAGCTGCTCCGCGAACACGGGGCCCATCTCCGCCGCGTGCTCGACTATGCCTTCCTCCTTGAACGCCTCGATCGACGCGACCGCGGACGCGCACGCGAGCGGATGCCCGGAGTACGTGAGGCCGCCGGCGAAGTACTTGTCGCGCAGCCAGTCGGCGATCGCCTTGCGGACGATCATGGCGCCGAGCGGGATGTAGCCGGAGTTGATCCCCTTGGCCACGCTGAGGATGTCGGGAACGACGTCCCAGTTCTCGACGCCGAACCACTTGCCGGTGCGGCCGAACCCGGCCATGACCTCGTCGGCGATCAGCAGGATCCCGTACTTGTCGCAAACCTCGCGGATCGACTGCAGGTAGCCGTCGGGAGGAACGATGATGCCGTTCGTCCCCGTGACCGTCTCGAGGATCACTGCGGCGACGGTGTGCGGGCCCTCGTACTGCAGGATCTCCTCCAGGTGCGGCCCACCGGTGCACACGGGGCAGGGGTCGGGGTGCCCGGCCGGACACCGGTACGTGTACGGGTCGAGCATGCGCACGACGCCGGGGATTCCCGGCTCGGCGGGCCAGCGGCGGGGATCGCCGGTGAGCGTGATCGCGCCGCCGGTCGCGCCGTGGTACGAGCGGTAGCGCGCGATGATCTTGTGGCGGCCCGTGTACCAGCGCGCGAGCCTGATCGCGTTCTCGTTCGCCTCGGCGCCCCCGTTCGTGAAGAACGACATCTCCAGGTCGCCGGGCGTGACCTCCGCGAGCATCCGCGCCAGCGTCGAGCGCGGCTCGGTCGCCATCGGCGGCCCGATCGTGCACAGCTTCTCGGCCTGCTCCTTGATCGCCGCTACGACCTTCGGATGCTGGTGGCCGATCGACACGTTGACGAGCTGTGAGGCGAAGTCGAGGTAGCGCTTGCCGTCGAAATCCCAGAAATAGCGCCCCTCGCCGCCGGCGACGGGGATGGGATCGAGCGCGTTCTGCACCGACCACGAGTGCAGGACGTACCGCTTCGCGTCTTCGACGACCTGGCGGCCGAGCTCGGTATTGGACTCGACGATCGCCACCGGCCTAGAGCTTACCCCGGAGGGCGCGCAGGAGGGTCGCCCGCACCACGGCGCGACCGACGGGTTCACCGAGCGAGTGCTGGACGACGTCGTCGATGAAAGGGAAGTCCGCAGGATCGACGCGGAGGCGCGCGAGAGGTCGGACTGCGCTCGGGCTCAGCCATTCGGGGCCCGAAGGATGCAGGCGGAACGTCTCGCGTGGCACGACGTAGATCCAACCGCTGCGCCACGCGTCGGCGCGCGCGGGATCCGTCCCGATGGAGAAGTAATAGTGGCTCTCGCCGTACCGGCGGCTGCAGGCGTTGATCAAAGAGCGCGCGACCGGTCTGTTGACGGTCGCGAAGAAGATCGGCCAGATCGGGTCGTCCGTCGCGAAGACCGCGTTCGTCCATTCGTTGTCGTAGTCGGTCTGGCGCTGCGGCTCGAACCGTTCGATCCCCGGGTGGCCGGTGCCGTGCAGCAGCACCGGCCGCCGTTCGAGCAGGAAGCGAAAGAAGGCGTGCTTCGGCGCTGCGATGTCGTAGTCGACCTCT
>MNJC01000063.1 GCA_001920085.1 Actinobacteria bacterium 13_1_20CM_4_69_9 | reverse complement strand
CCACCGTCCAACCCACCAGGGTCGCCGCCGTCGCGACATGCAACAGCACGAGCCACCACGGCACGTGGCCATAGGTCCGGTACTGCACTTCGCCGATCGTCATCTGTGCGGCGAGGATCGCCAACAGCCCGATGCAGCCGCGCAACAGCCACGGGTAACGCGCGCGCTGCATCCACGCCCAGACCGCGAGTACGAGGAAGACGACCCCGAACGCCGCGACCGCGCGCACGTGCCAGTAGACCTCGGGCTTGAAGGAACCGAGCCGCGGCACGATCTTGGTGCCGGAGCTTCCCGGGAAGCGGCCTGCGGCGGTCGCGGCGGTCCCGCTCACCGCGAGCCCGACCACAGCCACCGCGAGGGCGACACCTCCGAGCCGCGCGATCCCGGGCAGCGGAGTCCCGCTACCGCGGACGAGGCGCGACGCCTCGAGCAGCGTCAGCACCGCGAGCGAGACGAGCGTGAACGAGAGCAGCAGATGCGTGATCACGAGGTACGGGTTGAGGTCGTAGTAGACGGTGATGGCCCCGAGCGGCGCCTGCGCGACCGTCCCGACGAAGACGGCCGTCGCCAGCCAGCGCCCGCGACGGCCGAGCCCGCGGGTGCGCCACGCCGCCAAAGCAAGAACGAGGGTCGTGAAGACCGTGACCGCTGAGACCACCCGGTTCGAGAACTCGATGTCCGAGTGGTAGCCGCGCGGCAGCGCGTGCTTCGTCGTGCACGTCGGCCAGTGCGGACAGCCGAGCCCTGAGCCGGTGAGGCGCACCGTCGCGCCGGTGGCGACGATGAGGATGAGCACGCCGACGGCTGCAAAGGCGACGCGCCGGAAGACGGCCGGCGAGACCGTCCGCGCCAACCGGCGTGGCAGCGCGGCCGATGCGGACCCCGCGTGCACGAATCGAGTGTAGAGGGGTTTCCCGGCTCCTTACGGCTCCAGCACGACGCCTGCGCCCTTCTCCGCTGTGCCGACGCGCGCGAGGAAGAGGCCGACGCGTTCGAACTCCGCTTCGAGAGAGAGCGCTTTCTCCGCCGGCAGCGTCACGAGGAGCCCGCCCGCTGTCTGGGCGTCGTACGCGAGAGCGAGCAGCTCCTCCGGCACGCCCTCGCTCGAGACGTGCGCGCCGGCGAACTCGCGGTTGCGCGGATCGCCGCCCGTGCGGACGCCTGCGCGCGCCGCCTCGAGCGCTCCGTCGAGCGCAGGGAGCGCGGAGGCGCGGAGACGGATCCGGACGCCGCTCCGGTCCGCCGTCTCGTGCGCGTGACCGAGCAGGCCGAAGCCGGTGACGTCGGTGACCGCGTGCGGCGAGAACGGCCGCAGGACCTCGGCGGCGCGGTCGTTGAGCGTCGTCATCCAACGAGTCGCTTCCGACAAGTCGCCTTTTGTCGCGAGCACGAGCCCGGTGCCGAGCGGCTTCGTGAGGAAGACGGCGTCACCAGGCTGAGCGCCGCTCTTGACCCAGACGCCGTCCGGATGGACGGTGCCGACGACCGCCAGGCCGTACTTCGGCTCGGTGTCCCGAATCGTGTGGCCGCCGGCGAGGATCGCGCCCGCCGCTCGCACAGCTTCGTCCGCTCCCGAAAACACCGCCGATCGACGGTGAAGACGAGCGCACGCTCGTCGTCGAGCCGATAGACAGCAGCGTCGTCCGCGGGGTCGAGGCCGACGAGGAGATCCTCCGCCTCGGCCGGGACAAATCCCTTCAACAGCTCCTCGAGCCGCGCGGCCGAGTACTTCGCCGCGCAGCCGCCGCCGACGGTGAGGCTCGTCAGTCCGGCCGCCTCGGTCTCCACCCCGTCTACTGTAGGCGCAATGGGCCGGGCTGCACTCGTCACCGGGGGCTCGTCGGGAATCGGGCTCGCGATCGCACGGATGTTGCGGGATGAGGGCTTCGACCTGACGCTTGCCTCCCGCCGGCCCGAGCGAGTCGAGGCCGCGGCGTCCGAGCTCGGCGCCTTCGCAGTCGCCGCGAACGTCGCCGAGGCGGACGACTGCGAGAAGGTCGTCGCCGAGCATCGCGATCGGTTCGGGCGCCTCGACGTGCTCGTGAACTCGGCGGGCGTCGGGTTCGGCGGCCGGGTCGAAGACCTGCCCCTGAAGCAGCTCGACCTACAGCTGGACGTCAATCTCCGCGGGCTCTTCCTCGTCACGCAGGCGGCGATCCCGCTCCTCCGCGAGTCGAAGGGCTGGATCGTCAACCTCGCCTCGATCGCCGGCACCGTCCCGACGCCCGGGCTCGCGACCTATGGCGCCACGAAGGCGGCCGTGATCGCGCTCACCCGATCGCTCAACGCCGAGCTCGACGGCGACGGCGTGCGGACGATCGCCCTCTGTCCCGGCTTCGTCGACACGCCGATGGCGCAGTGGTCCGGGCTCGAGCCGGACGAGATGATCCGCCCCGAGGATTGCGCAGAGGTCGTCCGCATGTGCACGCGGCTAAGCCCGACGGCTCGCGTGCCGCAGGTCGTGATGGAGCGCATGGGCTCCGCGAACGGCGACGCCTAGAGCACGTCGCCGCTGCCGCGAGGATGCGCTAGTGGCCGCCGCCGTCACTCATGCCGTGCCCGAAGTGGTCGAGCGGAAGGCGCACGCAGGCGAGCATGTAAGCGAAGAGCGACGCGATGAGCAACACATAGATGAGCCGTCCCTTGGTCAATTCGTCACCTCCTTCCGGTTCCTAGAAGCGGACGTCCTGTAGGGCCTCTGCCGCGGTGCGGTAGAGGTCGGCCGCCCGTTTGTGATCCCCCCGTCGAGCCGCCAGGTCGCCGCGCGCGACCCAGGCCGCGGCCCGGTGACTGCCGGAGCCGAGCTCGCCGAAACATGTCTCGGCTGCTGTGAAAGCTCTCTCCGCCTCGTCGAGGCGGTCCTGTTCGAGCAGGGCGCGCCCGAGCACGAGCTGCGCGCTGCCGACCTCGTCGATGTAGTCGACGCGATCGTCGAGCAGCTCGAGCGCATGACGGGCTTGCTCCTCCGCCTGCTCGACGTCGCCCATGCGCAGGTGAATCTGCGCAAGGGACGAAACTGCCCGACCGGCGTCTGCGTCGCGGCCCAGATCGAGTGCGATCGAGAACGACTCCTTGAGCAGCGTCACCGCCTGATCGGTGTTGCCGAGCAGGAAGTTGAGACCGCCGAGGTTGTTCGTGAGCTGGCCGACGTGGACACGGTCGGAGAGCTCGGCATACGCCTCCCGAGCCCGCTCTGCGTAGTTGCGCGCGAGCACCCAATGGCCCTCGCGGTCGGCGATGAGCGAGGCCTGGAAGAAGGCTGCGCCGATCGTCCGGAGATCCTCGACGCCGCGGGACAGCTCGAGCGCGCGCTCGACGTCGTCGCGCGCAGCCACGAAGTCGCGCTGCCGCTGCCAGCACCGCGAGCGCCAGGAAAGGATGTCGGCCTTGAGCGCATCGCATGGCAGCCCGGACCGGTCGGCCAGGGCCAGCGCCTCGTTCAACAGCGCGAGCGCCGTCTGCACGCTGCTGAGCTGGTAGCGGCAGGAACCGAGCCAGAACAGGACCTCCGCCCGCTCGACGTCGGAGAACGATCCGGCCTCGCAGATCTCGCGTGCCTCGTTGAACAGCTCGAGCGCTGAGCGATGCGCTCCAATCCTCATCTTGGCGAGGCCGCTCCCGCAGAGCGCACGCACTTGGAGCTCGGGCATGCCGGTCGCACGAGCTGCGGCAGGCAGCGGCTCGAAGGCGACGACCGCCTCCTCGTCCTCATGCGCCTCGTACAGCGCCTCCGCCCGTGACAACGCGCCTTCGAGCCGTGCGCGCTCGTCGGTCGCGACGCCGCTCGCGAGGAAGCCGGCATCGACACCGAGGCGGTCGGCGAGCCACTCGATCGTGCCGGCGGTCGGGCGCGTCTTGCCGCGCTCGATCTGGGACACGTACTCCTTGGAGAAGCGGTCGCCCGCGAGCTCGCTCTGGGTCAGGCCCGCAGCAACACGAAGCTGCCGAAGGCGTTCTCCCAGTCGGAGTCCTTCGTGGCTGGTCTTGCGAGTTGTGCGGCTGGCTGTGTCTCGCATTGGCATGTCTGCGCTGGGCTAGCTAAGCGCATACTTCACTGAAGCGCAAGATGCCCACTTTGGACATCCCCCTTTTGAGCGTATTCATCGCAAAAGGCGGGTCAACCACACGCCTTGCAAAATCACTTGACCGAGCTACTTGACTAGCGGTTCGAACCCTCCTATAGTGAGCGCACCTTGCAACCAGGCCGGACGCCAGGCCGAGGTTTGCAGGGGGCGCGCCGGGAACTCCCGGTGAAGGAACGAGGCGGGTGGGCCGCAGATCCGTCTCCTCAGACCCCACCAGGAGTGGCGCGCCTCTTGAGAAGGCCCCGGAGCCGCAGCCGGGGCCTTTTCATTGGTCCGCCTCGCCCGCTCGCGAACGGGTGCCGTGCCGGCACATGCCAGGCCCGACAGAGGAGAGCTAGATCAGCCCCGCAGCCAGGACAACCGGGCGGCGCGGATTCCGGCCAGCTCGCGGTCGTTGAGGAGACCGACCCGCCGGCCGACCATGCCGAGGATGCCGCCGGCGAGCATGATCCACGCCTCCGAGTCGGGGTCGCGCTCGGCGGCGATCGCTCCCTGCGCCTGGCCGCTACGGACCAGGTCGGCCACGAAATCGTGCACCTCGCGCATATGGACGCGCAGGTGGCGCCGCAGCTCGGGGTCCCCCCGCTGCCACTCCGCGCGCGCCTTCGCCCAGACGTGCTCGAGCGCCGCGAGGTAAAGCTCGCGCTTCGAGGCGAAGTGGCGGTAGAGGATCGGCTCGGAGATTCCGGCGGCGCGGGCGATCTCGGCGGTAGTGGTGCTGTGATAGCTCCCGTCGGTGAAGAGACGGATCGCCGTCTCGATCAAATGCTGACGGCGCTCGGCAGCCGCCATCCGGGGCGCGGTGACGCTCACGCGGCGAGCTCCGCGATGTGCTCGCGGACGATCTCGGGCCGGGTCCGCACGAGCGCGATCGCGACGATGGCTGCGGCGAAGGTGACCGCCGACCCGACCTCGAAGCCCGCATGCAGGCCGTCCACGTAGTTCTGGGCCGCCGCGAGTCCGTGGACGTTGGGGTGGATGTACGAGCCGACGATCGCGCCCATCAGCGCGATGCCGAGCGACCCTCCGACCTGGCGGAAGCTGTTCAGGACCCCCGAGCCGACCCCCGCTTTGTCGACGGGAACGGCGCCCATCGCCGCCGACGTCATCGGCGACATCGTCAGCGCCATCCCGAACCCGCCGACGAGCATCGGGGGCAGCAAAGTCCAGAAGTCTGAGTGGACGGTGACGCGCTCGTAGAGGAGGAGCGAGATCCCCACCAGGGTCATCCCGCCTCCCATCAGCCAGCGCGAGCCGATCCGGTCCGAGAGGCGGCCGGCGATCGGCGCGATGAAGATGATCAGGAGCACCATCGGCAGGAAGGTCGCTCCGGCCTTCGTGGGGCTGTAGTGGAGGATGTTCTGCACGTACAGCGTCACGAAGAAGAAGACGCCGAACATCGACAGCGAGACGAGCATCGCGACGATGTTCGCGCCGGTGAAGGCGCCGATACGGAAGAGCGACAGGTCGAGCATTGCCAGGCGCTGATGCCGCTCGAACGCGACGAACGCACTCAGTGCACAGACCGCGAGGGCGAAGAAGACGAGGATCTCGGGGGACGTCCAGCCGTGCCGGTTCCCCTCCACGAGCGCGTAGCTGAGGAAGAAGAGCCCGCCGCCCGAGGTGACGAGCCCCGGAGCGTCGATGCTCTGCTCGACCGAGGTATCCCGCGACTCGCGGATCACGAGTTGTGAGACGACGATCGCGAGCGCGCCGACCGGGACGTTGACGAAGAAGATCCAGTTCCAGTTGATGTGCTGGACGATCAGCCCACCGCCGAGCGGTCCGATCGCGAGCGCGAGCGCAGAGACGCCGGCCCAGATGCCGATCGCCGTCCCGCGCTGCTTGGGTGGGAAGGTCGCGACGATGATCGACAGCGTCGCGGGGTTCATGAGCGCCGCGCCCACGCCCTGCACCGTGCGCGCGCCGATGAGGAAGCCCGCAGTCGGGGCAAGACCGCATGCGAGCGAGGAGAGCGTGAACACGATGAGTCCGAGGACGAAGATGCGGCGGCGACCGTAGAGGTCGGCGAGCTTGCCACCCGTGATGAGAAGAGCCGCGAAGGTGAGCGCGTAGGCGATCACGACCCACTCGAGCTGGGAGATCGAAACGTGGAGGTCGCGCTGCATCGTCGGCAGGGCGACGTTCACGACCGTGTTGTCGAGCATGATCATGAAGAGGCCGAACGCGACCGCAAACAGCGTCCACCACTTGCGGTTCTCCTCGGCCAACAGCACTGCGACCAGCCTTGCTCTCACGCGCTTCTCCTCGTCCGTAAGTTAGCGCCCACTAGGTTAGCGGACGCTAACTTTCTCCCGCGTCGTAGACTCCTGCCGTGACCGACTTGGAGGGACGCGCGTTCGTGACCGGCGGCGGGCGCGGGATCGGCAAGAGCGTCGCCCGCGAGCTCGCGGCGGCCGGCATGGAGGTCGCCGTCAGCGGCCGCACCGCCGAGCAGGTCGAGGCGGCCGCTGCAGAGGTCGGCGGCCGCGCACTGGTCGGCGACGTGACGAATCGCGAGGACGTCGAGCGCTGGTTCTCCGAGTCGGGGCCGCTCGACCTGCTCGTCGCAAACGCCGGCACAGCCCAGGGCGAAGGTTCGCCGTGGGAGCGGGACCCTGAGGTGTGGTGGCGGACATTCGAGGTGAATGTGCTCGGCGTCCACCTCTGCTGCAGTGCCGTCATTCCCGGGATGCTCGAGCGCGGCTCCGGCCGGATCGTGATTGTCGGCAGCGGGTCCGCGTACCTGCCCGGACAGAGCGAGACCGCGTACACGTCCTCCAAGGCCGCCGTGTGCCGCTACGGCGAGACGCTCGCAACTGCCCTCGGCGACCGGATCCCGGTCTTCGTGATCAGCCCAGGCATGGTGCGGACGGGGATGACGTCGAGCTTCCCGGACGACATGCCGTGGACACCTCCGGAGTGCGCGGCTCGGCTCGTGCGGGCGCTCGCCTCGGGCGAGTTCGACGCGCTCTCCGGTCGCTACCTGCACGCCGAGCACGACCCGCCGGAGTCGCTGCGCGGGCGGATCGACGAGATCCTCGAACACGACTGGAACGCGATCCGGCTACGGCGTCCGTAAGCCGCGCGGTGGCCGAACGCACCGTCCTCTGCTTCGGCGACTCGAACACGTACGGGTCGGTTCCCGGGGAGCTGGGCGGCCGCTTCGCACGGGACGTCCGCTGGCCGGGAGTGCTGGCGCGCGAGCTCGGTGAGGGCTGGCACGTAGTCGAGGAGGGCCTGCCGGGACGGACGACGGTCTTCGACGACCCGCTCTCGCCGTACCGCCGAGGCGCTGACTACCTGCCGCCGTGCCTCGCGTCCCACTCCCCGCTCGACGCGGTCGTGATCTTCCTCGGGACGAACGACCTGAAAGCGCGCCTGGCTGCGGGCGCCTCGGACATCGTGGCCGGTGTCGGGGTGCTTGCCCAGACGGTGCTCGACAGCGGAAGTGGCCCCGGCGGCGAGGCACCGCGCGTGCTCCTGCTCGGACTACCGCGACTCGGCGCTCCTCTGGGGCCTGAGTTCAGCGGTGCCGAGCAGAAGGCTGCAGAGCTGCCGCGCTACCTGGCGCGGGAGGCAGGCATGGTCGGAGCGGAGCATCTCGATCTCGCGGACGTCGTCGCCTATTCACCCTTGGACGGGTTCCACCTGGACGCCGCAGCGCACGCCGCGGTCGGCGAGGCCGTCGCCCGTCGCACAGTTGCGATGTTTTAGACTCAGAGGCGGAAACCTATGAAACTGGCGCTTGCACAGGTCGATCCGATCGTCGGAGACCTCGAGGGAAACCGCGAGCTGATCCTCGCGCGCGTAGAGGAGGCCAAGTCCGCCGGCGCCGACCTCGTCCTCCTCCCCGAGCTG
>MNJC01000101.1 GCA_001920085.1 Actinobacteria bacterium 13_1_20CM_4_69_9 | reverse complement strand
GTGCAGCCTCTTCTAGCCGCGTGTTCACTACCTCGACACGCGCGAGTCGCTTCTCCAGCTCATCGAGCTTGTGGCCAAGCACGCTCAATTGCTGCGCGATCATCTCAGCGTCGTGCATTGACCTAAACCTACTCCGCAGCCTGACCAGCGCAAATAGAAACTGGCCCTACGGAGTCGAACTCTGTTTGCCTTAGCTCTGCTACCTCGCGTGCCCTAGGAGGCGCGTCGGTGTGTCGTGGGGCTTCGGCCGGAATTCTGGCTGCAGGGCCAGTGGAGACCATCATACGCCTTACTTGTGATTCGTGTTGCGAGCTGTTTTTGGCAACACAACGCGGACACCGCGCCAACAACTCGCGACGCGCAGCTAGAGGCTAGGTGGCTTTCGTGAAGCGGCGCCGAGCGAAGTTCGCGACCGCGTAACCCGCGCCTGCGAGTCCCGCGGTCACGATCCCGAAGATGTTGGTCGTGACGCAGGTGCGGCCAGCGTTGCAACAGACAGCGGCCATGGGCGCGCTCTCGCCGTACTTCCCGGCGGCCTGGGCCCTGCGACCAGTCCAAATCTGCTTCACAGCCCCGAATGGTAGTCGCTGCCGTCCGTTTTCTAAACGCGGTTCCGTCGCATCCGCTCACGCCTCGGCGGCCGCGACACCTAAGCCGCCGCCCTCGGAACTCGACGCCGATACTTCCCTCGCTGCTTCGCCCGCAACTCCTCCGGATGCAACCGCGCGTACCGCAGGTCCTTGCAACGCCGCGAACACAGCAGCCGATCGCGCCGGCCCTCGAACTCCTCACCACACTCGACGCACGCCAGCTTCGAAGGCGGCACCCGACGCCGCTCGTTGTAGCGATCCCGGTACCTGGCCCTCGTCTCACACGCCCTGCCCCCGGATCTTGACCCCGTCGGGGCTCGACGTTTCTCCGAGCACAGGTTTTGGTCAGCCGCGGAACGGGGATCAAGCATTCGCGGCAACGCTCGAGTCCGTCGCGGGGGCGCGGACTTGAGCATCGTGTGGATCCCGCTGTCCTACGGTCACGGAGCCGGGGGCGCCGAACCTGGCGTTGGCGTCCTGCTCCAGGTCCTTGCGGCCGTAGACGGCGAGCGTGAGCCCGCCCTCCAGCTCGAACATCGCGGCCGCGCCGCCGGGGCTCGCGTCGGCACCGACGAACTCGGTCCCGATCACCCCCGGCGAAGCGAGCCCGAGCGCGCGGTAGAAGGCGAGCGAACGCTCGAGGTCGTCGACCCCGAGGGTGATCACGTCGACGCGCGCACGCAAGACACTTCAGTCTGGCAAGCGCCGCCGATGCCGGCTCAGCCGGCGTTGCTCGCCTTCGCCGGGATCGAAAGCAGAACCCGATCGAAATCGTCATGGCCCGCGAAGCGGGCCGGATTTCGATCGGCCATGGGCCGTGCAGGGATCGAACCTGCGACCTTGGGATTAAGAGTCCCCTGCTCTACCAGCTGAGCTAACGGCCCCAGCGCGGGTGCGAAGTGTAGCCGCCGTCCTGCGTCAGTAGCCTTGCGCCGGATGAGACCGGACGTCGCAATCATCGGAGCGGGCTACGTCGGCATGCCGCTCGCCAAGGCGTTCGCGGAAGCGGGCAGGAACGTGCTGCTCCGCGACGTGAAGGCGGAGGTCGTGGACGGGATCAACCGTGGCGAGAGCCACATCGGCGACGTGCCCTCGGGCGAGCTCAAGAGGCTCGTCGACGCGGGCCGGATCGAGGCGACGCTGCACATGGACCACGTCGCCGAGGCCGAAGCGATCCTCGTCGCGCTTCCGACGCCGCTGTCGAGCCAGCGCGAGCCGGATCTGTCGATCGTCCAGGCCGCCGTCGAGGAGCTCGCGCCGCACCTGCGCAAAGGCCACCTCGTCGTGCTGGAGTCGACGACGTATCCCGGCACGACCCGTGAGGTGCTGCAGCCCATCCTCGAAAGCAGCGGGCTGACTGCCGGGGACGATTTTCACCTGGCGTTCTCACCGGAGCGCGTCGACCCCGGCCGAACGGACTGGACGACGCACAACACGCCGAAGATCGTCGGGGGCGTCACGCCGGCGTGCACGGAGCGCGCAGCCGAGCTCTACCGCGGCGCCGTCGAGACGGTCGTCCCCGTCAGCTCGCCCGAGGCGGCCGAGCTGACGAAGCTCCTCGAGAACATCTTCCGTGCCGTCAACATCGCGCTCGTCAACGAGCTCGCGCAGCTGTGCGAGCGGATGGACATCGACGTCGAGTTCATCGAGCTGTCCGGGAAGATCAACGCGAACATGCCGTACTTCTGCCGCTCGCTGATCTCGCAGGCGCTGAACCACGGCTCGCAGAAGTCGCTGAAGGGCTCGCGCCTGCTCGTGCTCGGCGTGTCGTACAAGGCGGACGTCGACGACGTGCGCGAGTCGCCGGCGGAGAAGATCATCCAGCTGCTCGAGAAGGCCGGCGCCAACGTGGCGTACCACGACCCGCACGTGCCCGAGTTCGACGGCATGCGCTCGGTCGAGTACGCGCCGGAGGAGTACGACGGCGTCGTCATCGTCACCGCGCACACGGCGATCGACTACGACGAGCTCGTCGAGCGGGCGCAGATCGTGGTCGACCTCCGCAACGCGACCGGCAGGAACGGCACCGGCAACGGGAAAGTCTGGAAGCTCTGAATGGCGACGCGTCTCGCGCAAGTCGGCCTGGGCCAATGGGGGAAGAACCTCGCCCGTAACTTCGCCGATCTCTCCGAGCTCGCGTGGCTCTGCGACGTCGACGACGGGCGGCACGCTGAGCTCGCACAGCGCTATCCGCAGGCGCGCTTGACCGCCAAGCTCGACGACGTCCTGGCGGACGGCTCCGTCGAGGCGGTCGTGATCGCGACGCCGGTGCCGACGCACTACGAGCTGGCGCGGCGCGCGCTCGAAGCGGGAAAGCACGTCTTCGTCGAGAAGCCGCCGTCGATGCGCGGCGCCGAGCTGGAGGAGCTCTGCGAGCTCTCGGAGGACCGTGGTCTCGTGCTGATGCCCGGACATCTCTTGCTCTACCACCCCGGCGTCAGGAAGCTGAAGGAGATCGTCGACTCCGGCGAGCTCGGTGACGTCCTCTACGTCTACGGCAACCGCCAGAACCTGGGAACGTTCCGGACGAACGAGAATGCACTCTGGTCGCTCGGCGTGCACGACCTCTCGGTGCTGCTGCATCTGATCGAGGAGGAGCCGAGCGACGTGCGCGCACACGGCAACGCCTTCCTCACCGGAGGCGTCGAGGACGTCGTGTTCTGCTATCTCAACTTCCCCTCGGGGAAGATGGCGCACATGCACCTGTCCTGGCTCGACCCGCACAAGATCCGGCGGATCACCGTTGTCGGCAACGACCGGATGGCCGTCTTCGACGACATGGAGCGCGAACGCAAGATCACGGTGTACGACAACTGGCGCACGCGCACGGGCGACGTCTACAGCCCGAAGGTCGACGCAACCGAGCCGCTGAGGCTCGAGTGCAGGCACTTCCTCGAGCTCGTTGCCGGCCAGGGTGACCCGCACAAGGCTGCGCGCGACGCAGTGCCCGTCGTGCGCACGCTCGAGCAGCTGCAGGCGTCGCTCGAGTCCGCTGTCGTGTGATCGCCGACACCGCCATCGTCTTTCCGGGGACGATCGTTCCGGACGACTGCACGATCCTCGACTACGCGGTCGTCGGGAAGCAGCCGACGCTCTCCGCGCGGTCGACCGCGAAGCAGGAAGAGGTGCCGCCGCTCGAGCTCGGGCCGGGGACGGTCGTCTCGATCGGCGCGGTGGTCTTCGCCGGCACGCGTCTCGGCGCGCGCGTGATCGTCGGCGACCAGGCGTGCGTGCGCGAGCGGTGCGACATCGGCGACGACGTCGTCGTCGGCCGCGGCTCGCTGATCGAGAACGACACCACCGTCGGCGCACGCACGAAGATCCAGGCGATGGCGTACGTCACCGCCTACGCGACGCTCGAGGAGGACGTCTTCATCGCTCCGTGCGTGCAGACCTCGAACGACAACTTCATGGGCCGCACCGAGCGGCGTCACGAGCTGCGGAAGGGCCCCACCGTGCGGCGCGGCGCGCGCGTCGGGGTCGGCGCCGTCCTCTGTCCCGCCGTCGAGATCGGGGAGGAGGCGTTCGTCGGCGCAGGCGCCGTCGTCGTCAAGGACGTGCCGCCCCGCGTGGTCGTCGTCGGCAACCCCGCACGCATCCTGCGCGACGTCTCGCCTGGCGAACTGCTCAGCGCGAGCGAGCGAGCGTGAGCTCGTACGGGCCGGAGCCGCGAGTCGTCACCTTGACCTCGACGTAGTACCAGCCCTTCTTCGCGACGCGGTACCCGAGCCGGTGCGACGACCCCGGGCCGATCGACTGCGCGGCGCGCCGGTTCTGGGTGCGGAGGTCGTTGACGCTTTTCGTGCCGGGCTTCCAGAGCAGGAGGTTCGACGTCGCGCCGGCCGGGCCGTCGAGCGTCAGCTTCAGCCGCTGTCCCTTGTGCAGGTAGACGCGATAGACGTCGATGTTGTCGTCCCAGAAGTCGATCGTGGCCTTCACCGACTTGACTGCGGCGCGGAGCCTCGCCGCGTGCCGGCTCGCGTCGTCGTTCGGCTCGTAGTGATCGGCCGGCGGCAGCACGCCGTCGATGGCCGCGACCGCCTTCGAGACGTCGAGCCGGCCCCAGCCGCTCATGGAGTCCCGCTGGAGCGGGCATGGCTTGCAGCCGTCCGACGCGTTCACGTCGGTTGCGGAGCGCTCGAGGATGTTCGCGACCTGATCCGGCTGCAGCGACGGCTTGAGCGCAAGCAAGATCGCCGCCGCCGCCGCCACCTGCGGAGCGGCGAACGACGTTCCGGCGGCGTGCCGGAACTCGTCCGGGCCGCAGTCGGAGTAGCCCTGGTTCTGGCAGAGCGGCCGGAACGAGGTCAGCGCGCGGGGGAGTGTCGAGTAGATCTCCTGCCCGGGCGCCGACAGGTCGTTGTAGATCCGGTCGCGGTCGGAGAAGCTCGGCACGTTGCCGGTCGGGGAGAGCGCGCTGACTCCGATCACGTGCGGCAGTGCCGCCGGATAGCTCGCATACGGCCAAGGGGTCTGCGGCGCCTCGTCGGAGTTGCCGACGGCCGCGACCAGCACGGCGCCCTTCCGCACCGCGTAGTCGATTGCGTCGGCCTCGACCTTCGAGAACGTGTCCACGCGCGGGTTGAACGGGTTGCGCAGGCCGCCGATCGAGAGGTTGATCACGCGGGCGCCGACATCGACCGCCCAGCGGATCGCCTGTGCCTCGTCGCGCACGTCGATCGTCTGGTCGGAACGCGCGATCTTGGCGATGACGAGCTGAGCCGGGAACGCCATTCCGGCGATGCCTTCGTTGTTGATGGCCGCGGCCACTTCGCCGGCGACGAACGTGCCGTGACCCTGCTCATCGGTGAGCGCGCTGCCACCCACCCAACTCCGCGCCTGCCAGATCCGCGAGCGCGGGAACTCAGGATGGCCTCCGTCGAGACCCGAGTCGATGATGGCGACGCGCACCGGATTGACGACCGGCAGCTCGGCGCCGAACGCGTCGAACGCGTGATCCTGACCGAGGTAGTACTGGCGCGGCGCGAGCGGATCGCTCGGCGTGAAGCCGTCGCGCACGGGCAGCGCGGACGCTGAAGGTGCCAGCACGAGCGCGAGCGCCGCCGCGGCTGCGGCTCGCCTCACTGGTTCGAGACCTGCAGGAGAGGCGTCGTCCCGGCCACATAGCCGTGCCCGGATCCGACGCGGGCGCGATACACGCCGTCGGTCAGCTGCAACTTGGTCGAAAAGCCCCCGTCCGACGCGATCGTCGCCTGCGCAGCGGTGACCCAGCCCGGCCCCTGCTGGCGCTGGATCAGCACGCGGGTGCCGGCGAGCGACAGCGGTCGAACGTAGCCGGTCAGCAGGTCAGGGGTCCGAGGCGCGTAGAAGCGCACGAGCGGCGCGACCGGGACACGCACCGGCGGCACACTGACCTTTCCGGTCGCGAGCCGGTAGCGCGTCGTCACGGGCGGCTTGATCGAGAACGTCACGGTCCCGTCCTTGTCGGGCTTGACGGTTCCGAGGCTCTTCCACGTGCTTCCGTCGAGCTGCTGGAGCGCTGTGTTCGAAAGCCCGCGTGCGATCCCGGACAGCTGCGCGCGCGAGCCGTAGACGACGGTCGTCGTGGGCGCGGAGAGCGACAGGACGCCCACCGTGAACCATGTGGATTGCACACCGAGCCGCGTGCGGACGCTTGTCCCGGGCATCTCGACCGTTCCCTGCGACCCGATGACCGTCAGCGTCTTCACGCGTCCCGACGAGTTGAGCTGTGATTGCACGTCCATGACGCGGCCCTTCATCTTCAGCCGTTTCGCGAGCGTCGCGCCGGTAAAGGCAACCGGTCCCCACGTGTGATGCGGGGAGATCGAGTCGTACGGGTCGGCGACCGACACGAGATACGGCACGGGCTCGCCCCAGACGTCCTCGGCCGACGCTGTGCGCCCCCCGGACGTCGAGAAGAAGAAGGTCTTCGCCACCTGTCCCTCGTAGAGGACGACCTGGCCGGCGGTTGCGTCGACGGCCGCCGTGGTGGAGGGCTTTTCGTGCTCGACGCCGAGGTACACCTGGCTGCGCGTGTCCGGATAGAGGTCGAACGCGCCGCTCCTCCGGGTGGCGAGCGCGTACGAGCGCGCGACCACGGCCTGCGCCTTCAACGCCTCCGGCGCCCAGCTGAACGGCATCTCCGACGGCACGACGCCGTACAGGTACTGCTCGAGGCCGACGACGTTGATCGCACGCAGCTTGCCGCCGACGACGTCGACCTGCACGGAGCCGCGGTAGAGGTGCTTGAGCTGCAGCGGCGCCGGGCCCGGCTGGAAGAGCAGCGGACCGGGTAGCGCGCGCGCAGTCGCGGCGCCGTCGACCTTGAGCTTCAGCGCGGGTGTGAGCGTGTACTTGCCCGCCGTGACGTTGTGCACTGCGCCGCTCGCGTCCTTGACGCGGAAGTCCGACGCCGATCCCATCGGCAGCGTCGCGACGCCGCTCGTGAGCAACACGCGCACCTTCGAAACGGGTGCCTGACCGAGCTCCGTCCCGGCGAAGTAGTGCAGCACGATCTTCTCGTAGCCGACGCCTTTCTGGGCGTACCCGTACGCGCCGTACTGGCTCATCCCGACGCCGTGGCCCCAGCCGTGGCCCGTGACGACGAACGTCGCGGCGCCGGCACCGGCTTTCGCGTTTACGCGCGCATGCGCCGCCGGACCGAGACCGAGCAGGAGAATGGAAGCGATCGCGACGGTTCGACGCATCGAGGTGACCCCAGCGAGGACTCGGACGAGGCTAGCAAAGGTGCTGATGTGCAGCAGCTTTTCTTTACGGAAACCTGACCTCACCGTTTGCGTGACGAGCGTCCGGGCAGATTCGTTTCAGCTTCAGTGGCTGTGACGACGGACATCCTTCCGCCCCGCTACCGCGACGCCGAGCGCATCGGGCACGGCGGCATGGGCGACATCTACCGCGCGACGGATTCGGTGCTCGGTCGCGAGGTCGCCGTGAAGATCCTCGCCGACCGCTACGCCCAGGACAAGCCCGTGCGCGAGCGGTTCACCCGCGAGGCCCTCGCGGCCGCCCGCCTCTCCGGCGAGCCGAACATCGTCACGATCTTCGACGTCGGCGAGCACAACGGCCGTCCGTACATCGTCATGGAGCACCTCGGCGGCGGTTCGCTCGACGACGTGATTCGAAGCGGCGGCGCGCAGCCGCCCCAACGCGTCTTCACCTGGCTCGAGCAAGCTGCACGAGCGCTCGACACGGCACATGCACGCGGCATCGTCCACCGTGACGTGAAGCCCGGGAATCTTCTCCTCGACCGCGAGCGGAACGTGTACGTCGCCGACTTCGGGATCGCGAGCGCGGCCGGGATGGACTCGCTGACGATGACCGGCACGGTGCTCGGCACCGCGGGCTATCTGTCGCCGGAGCAGGCGCAGGGCGAGCGGGCCACGCCGGCCAGCGACCGCTATGCGCTTGCGGTCGTCGCGTTCGAGCTGCTCACCGGCTCGCGTCCCTTCGAGGCCGACAGCCCGACCGCCGAGGCGGCAGCACATGTGAACGCCCCGGTTCCGTCGATCTCGGCGCGCGCGGATCTGCCGCGCGAGCTCGACCGGTGCTTCGAACGTGCGCTGTCGAAGGACCCGGCGCGGCGTTTTCCGACCTGTGCCGAGTTCGTCGCGGCGCTGCGCTCCGCCTTCGCCGAAGCCGCCGGGCAGACGCGGCAACTGGCCCCCGTGCCGCCGACTGCCGCCACGCGCACGTTGCCCCCTCCGCGCAGGTCTTCGAGCGCCTGGCCGTTGCTCATCGCGCTGATCGTCGCGGGCGCTGTCGCAGGCGCGCTGCTCGCGTACTTCCTGACCCGAGGCGGCAGCTCGAGCCCGTCGGCACCCACGACGATCATCACGCACGTTCAAACGGTGACGACGCAGGGCCAGGTGACGACCGTCGAGCGACCCGTCACCGTGACGACGTCGCCGACGAGCCGTCCGCCGGCGACCTCTTCGGCACCGCCCGCACCGTCGGGCCAGAGCGGCGTCGACCTGAACAGTGCCGGGTACGCGAAGATGCAAGCGGGCGACTATGCGGGCGCGCTGCCGCTGCTCGAGGCAGCGGTGCAAAAGCTCGACGGCACCGGAGCCCTCGACGAGGCGTATGCGAAGTACAACCTCGCCTACACGCGCTATCACCTCGGCAACTGCGACGGCGTGCTCGACCTGCTCGACCAGGCCGAGGCGATCGAGGGGCGGAAGGGCCCGATCGACCGCCTCCGCGCGCAGGCGCAGCAGAGCTGCTAGCTACGTCGCGAGGCGGGCGGCGTACTGCCGCTCGTAGAACGAGCGGAACCCGTCGGAGCGCTTGATCGACTCCCACCACTCGCGGTTGTCGCGATACCAGTCGATCGTCGCGCGGATGCCGTCCTCCCATCCGCGACGCGGCGCCCACCCGAGTGCGCGGAGCTTCGTCGTGTCGAGCGAGTAGCGGCGGTCGTGGCCCGGACGATCGTCGACGTGGCGGATCAGCGAGGCGTCGACGCCGACGTAGTCGATCACCAGGTTCGTCAGCTCGACGTTCTCGTGCTCCTCGTTCGCGGCGACGTTGTACACCTCGCCGGGCTCGCCTCGACGCAGGACGAGCTCGATCCCGGCGCAGTGGTCCTCCACGTGGAGCCAGTCGCGCACCTGGCGGCCGTCGCCGTACAGCGGGAGCGGGTCGCCGTCCAGCGCATTCGTCGTGAACAACGGCAGGACTTTCTCCGGGTACTGATTCGGCCCGTACGTGTTGGAGCCGCGGGTCACCGACGCGTTCACGCCGAACGTGCGCACGGCGGCGAGCACCTGCAGGTCCCCTCCGGCCTTCGATGCGCTGTACGGGCTCGACGGGCGCAGGGGATCGTCTTCGCGTGACGACCAGCCGGGCTCGATGTCGCCGTAGACCTCGTCTGTCGAGACCTGGACGAAGCGCGCGCTCAACTCGGCCGCGTGGCGGAGCAGGACGAGCGTGCCGAGCACGTCCGTGCGCACGAAGTCCTCGGGCCCGTGGATCGAACGGTCGACGTGCGTCTCGGCCGCGAAATTGACGATCGCATCGACGGGGCCGATCTGCTCGACGTCCTCCCGCTCGGCGATGTCGCCGCGACGGCACTCGATGTCGCTCGGCAGGTTGGCCGGGTTCCCGGCATACGTGAACTTGTCGAGGACGACCACATCCTCGCCGGCGGCGAGCATCCGTTTGACGAAGTGCGAGCCGATGAAGCCGGCGCCACCGGTGACGAGAAGGCGCACGGCGCCACGGTATAGACTTCCGGTCATCGTCGAGGCAACGGAGCCTCGGGCGCGTTGCTCGCGCCTGAGGCTTTTTGCATTTCAAGGGAGGAATTCATGGCGCAGGTGGAGACGAAGAACCGGGCGACGTCGAGCGAGGAGACGCGCAAGCGGGTGTGCGCGCGGATCGAGCAGGAGGGCGTCGAGTTCGTCCTGCTCTGGTTTTCCGACATCGAGGGGCACCTCAAGAGCTTCGCCGTCACTCCGAGCGAGATCGAGGGCGCGCTCGACGACGGGATGGGCTTCGACGGATCGTCGATCACCGGCTTCAACGCGATCGAGGAGTCCGACATGGTGGCGATTCCCGATCCCGAGACCTTCCAGCTGATGCCGTGGAGGGAAGGCGAGACGAAGGTTGCGCGGATGATCTGCGACATCGTCACGCCGGACGGGAAGCCGTACGAGGGCGACCCCCGCTATGTCCTGCGGCGGGCGCTGGAGCGGATGACGTCACTCGGCTTCGACACGTTCAACGTCGGCCCGGAGCTCGAGTACTTCCTCTTTCGCGACGACAGCGGAACGGAGACTCTGGACGAGGGCGGCTACTTCGCGATGACCACGCTCGACGCGGCCAGCGG
>MNJC01000058.1:1222-9872 GCA_001920085.1 Actinobacteria bacterium 13_1_20CM_4_69_9 | reverse complement strand
GTTCCGCTTCGGTCCGCCCGGCGTGACCCTGTGCACTGCGATCACGGCCGCGATCACGATCGGCGTCACGGCGGACAAGGTGGGAGCCTTCTACAAGCAGCCGATCGACAACCGGACGCTCAGCACGCAGCTGTACGTCCTCGTCGCGGCATTGACGTCGCTGTTCCTGAGTGCCGTCGTGGCCGAGCGGCGGCGCTCGGTGGAGCAGCTCGCCGAGTCGAAACGGCGCGAGAGCGAGCGGGGCATGGAGGAGCGGCGGCGCATCGCACGAGAGCTGCACGATTCGGTCTCGCAGGCACTGTTCTCCACCGTCCTCCATGCGCGCGTCGCGCACAACATCCTCGACGAGGAGGCGGGCGAGGAGCAGTCCGGGCGCTTGGGGCAGGCGTTGGGGACGATCGAGTCGCTGGCAAAGCGCGCCCAGAGCGAGATGCGGCGCTTCATCTTCGAGTGGGGGCCGGAGGGAATCGGTGACGGCCTCGTGCCCGCGTTCTCACGCCACGTCGCCTCGTTGGCCGACGACCCGATCGACATCCGCGTGGAGGGGCCGGCCGACCCGCTGCCGCTGACGAGGACGGCCGAGACGCAGCTGTACGGCATCGGCCGGGAGGCACTCGCGAACGTCGTGAAGCACGCGCGAGCGGACACGGCCTGCGTGCGTGTGGAGGCGAGGGCGAAACGCGTGATCCTCGAGGTCGCGGATGACGGCCGCGGCTTCGATCCCGCGGCGGCGCACAACGGGCATTTCGGCCTCGAGTCGATGCGCAGCCGCGCAGACGAGCTCGGCGCCGACCTACACATCATCAGCGCGCCGGGTCGCGGCACCGTCGTACGCGTCGAGCTGCCGGCGGAGAACGGCCGCGATGTCCGCTGAGCTCACGGAAACGATTCGCGTTGTCGTCGTCGACGACCACGGCGTCGTCCGCCAGGGCCTGTTCGCCTTCCTCGAGGGCGAGAGAGGCATCGAGGTCGTGGGCGACGCGGAGAGTGGGGAAGCGGCGATCCGGCTCCTCGAGCGGCTCGATGCGGAAGGCCGTCGCCCGCACGTCGTGCTCATGGACCTGCAGATGGAGCCGCTCGACGGGATCGAGGCGACACGCCGCATCCGCGCGGTGTACGACGACGTCGAGGTCGTAGCTCTCACGTCGTTCGACGACGTGCAACGAGTCCAGGCGGCGCTGGAGGCCGGAGCCTCGGGCTACCTGCTGAAGGACGCGGACGTCAGCGAGATCGCGGTCGCCGTGCGCGCCGCGCACCGCGGCGAGCTGCTGCTCGATCCCGCGGTCGCGCGCCGCGTGGCCGAGTCGCTGCGCGCGCCTCGCGACCCGGCGCTCACATCGCGGGAGGTCGAGGTGCTGCTGCTCCTCGGCGAGGGTCAGCCGAACAAGGCGATCGCCTCGACGCTCGGCATCACCGAGCGAACGGCGCGGACCCACGTGTCGAAGATCCTCGCGAAGCTCGGCCTCAGCTCACGGACGCAGGCCGCGCTCTGGGCTGCTCGGCATGCAGACGACGTGCGACTGCAACAGCCTCCAGTCGCGAGTTGACTCCGAGTGCCCGCAGCAGGTGCCTCACGTGATTGCGCACGGTCTCCTGGCTGAGGTGAAGATCGCCCGCGATCTGGGCCGTCGAGCGCCCGTGCTCGAGCAGCCGTAGCACCTCCGTCTGCCGCGGCGTCAGGTGCGGATGCGGGGCGTCCTCCCTGGCCTCGATCTCCCACTGCGGAACCTGGCCGAAAACGCCGACCACGTGGCCGCCGCGCATCAGCCGCACGCCGCTCACCTCGCAGTCGAGGCGCTCGCCGTCCGCGCCGATGATCACGCCCGTCGTGTCGGTGGCGACCTTGTTGCCGACGACCTTCTGCGCGAAGACGTCCCGCGCGCGCCTGCGATCCTCAGGCGCGACGACCGACGTGAACTGACGCCCGCGGACGTCGCCCACCAGGCGCCGGGCCGCCGGGTTCAGCCAGCGGATGATCCCCGTTGTGTCGAGCACGTAGCTCGGAACGTTGAGCGACTCGAGCGCGTGCTCGACGTCAGCATCGAGGGCCTCGAGCCCGGACATGCTTCGAGTGTGCGCCTCTGGGGGCGCCTACGTCAATCGACGTGCGGAAAATCACCCTCGAGCTGATGGGCGGCGCTGAGGATTTCACCCTGCATCACCCGAAGGCGCACGATCGTGCTCCGGACCGCGAGCTCGTCGTGCCGCTGCTCCAGGCGGATGATCGCCTCCTCGAGCGAGGCCGCCATCCGCAGGAGGCGTTCGATTCGCACGTCCGGTGACATGCGGCCAGCTTTGCGCGCGGCGGGCCTGCTCGGCTTGACGCAAAGAGGTCAGTCGCGAGCGAGGGGGAGGCGGCGTTCGTCCACCTGCCTGACCTCGACGAGCTCGAGGCCGAGCGACTCGATCTGCTCGAGCACTCCGTGCAGGGCGGCCTGGTCGGCCACCTCGCCGCTCAGGATCGTCTCGACCGGCTGGATCTCGGCCTTGAACCCCTCGAAGCTCGAGAGCAGCCGCTCGGCCAGCCGTCCACGTACGCGGAATTCGTACCGGCTGGGCTTCACCGGTTGAACGTCGAACTCTGGCGGGTGACGTGGCCTCACCCGGAACGAATGGGTGATTCGGGCGCCCCGACGAGCGAGTGGCGACGCGACTTGTGCAGGCGCGCCAAGTGGGAGTACCGTGAAGTCACCCGAAAAGGAGGATGACCTGGCGTCCCAGACCGTACGCCGCCAGGGATCCCGGTCCGTCGCGGCTGCGGATCTCGTGATCCCACGGCCGCCCAAGCCGCTCGTCGATCGCCCGAGGCTGTTCGAGCGCCTCGACGATGGAGTCGCGGGCCCGCTGACGCTGATTTCCGCGCCGGCCGGCGCAGGGAAGACGTCACTGCTCGCCTCGTGGCTCGCCGGAAACCCGCGTGAGGTCGCGTGGCTCACACCACGCCCGCAGCTGACCGAAGCGGCTTTCTGGGCCGAGTGGCTCGCCGCCGTCCACCGCGTCGCGCCTGCGCGCTCTGGCCTGCGGCGGCTCGCCGGGCCGCGCAGCGGCACGCCGGCGCCGTTCGTCGTCCAGCTGCTGAACAGTTTCGCCGAGCTCGAGGAGCCGCTCGTCGTGGTCGTCGACGACTTCCACAGCATCCGCAGCCCGGAGATCTGCGCGGCGATGGAGCAGCTGTTGCGCGCCGCGCCCGCGAGTCTGCGGCTCGTCCTCTCCACGCGCCACGACCCGCCGCTCCCGCTGCACCTGCTTCGCGCGAGCGGTGAGCTCACGGAGCTGCGCGCGCTCGATCTGGCCATGACACCCGGCGAAGCGCAGGAGCTGCTCGACGGGCTCGGGCTCGAGGTCGAACCGCATGTCCTCTCGCTGTTGCTCGAGCAGACCGAGGGCTGGGCAGCGGGCATCCGCCTGTTCACGCTCGCGCACAGGGGTCGTGGGCCCGGCGTGACGATGCTCGAGGCAATCGAGCTCGACGAGCGTCCGGCCTCGGAGTACCTCCTGGCCGAGGTGCTTCGGCGGCAATCCGACGAAACGCGGGACTTCCTGCTCGCGACCTCGGTCGCGGAGCGATTCACCGCCGACCTCGCCAACGCCATGACCGGGCGCTCGGACAGCGGTCACCTCGCCGAGCGCCTCGTCGCCGACAACCTCTTCATCGAGCGCCTCGACACACAGCCGCCCTGGTACCGGTATCACCATCTCTTCGCGGAGCTGTTGCGCGCCGAGCTTCGGCATACCGCGAGAGACAGGATCGGACTGTTGCACGGGCGCGCCGCGAGGTGGCACTTCGAGAACCGCGGTCCGATGGAGGCGGTCCACCACGCGCTTGCGGCCGGTGACCTCGAGCTGCTCACTCTGTGTCTCGTCGAGGGCTGGTTCGAGCTCGTCGCGCGAACCGATGCCGCCTTCCGCAGCGAGCTGCTGGGTCTGATCGCGGAGAGCGACGTCGACGCGTCGGCCGCATTGTCGGCGGTGCTGGCGAGCATCGAGTTCATCAACGGCAACACACGCAGCGCGAGCCGCCGGCTCGCCCGCGCGCGCAAGCTCTGGCCAAGGAGCGCCGAGCCTCAACTGCAGGCCGTGCTCACCTTCGCGGAGCTCCTGCACAGCACGAATCGCGGCAAGCTGGCCGAGACGGCGCGGCTGGCGCACGAGCTGCTCGAGCTCGCGGAGGGCGGACCTTTCTCCTCGCAGGCGAGCGAGACGATGCGGGCGATCGCGCTCGGCCACCTGGGTTTGGCCGAGGTCGCGCTGGGCGAGCTCGACGAGGCCGACATGCACCTCAGCGAGGCGCTCGAGGCCTCTCGCATCGCCGACGTTCCGTACGCGGAGCTCGCCGCCATGGGCGGGATGGCGTGGGTGCAGCTGATCCGAGGACGACTGCGGCGCGCCGCGCGCATCGCGCGCAGCGCCGTCGAGCTCGCGCAGGCGCGCGGGTGGGAATACAGCTCCCAGGCCGCGGTCTCGCTCAGCGCGCTCGCGCTCGTGGAGCACGAGTGGGACGACCTCGACGCAGCGGACGCGCACGCGCGGGAGCTGGGCGACACCGCGCGCCGGCTCGACGATGCGAGCGGCCGCGTGTGGGCGGCGGTGATCCAGGCATCGCTCTGCCTCGCAGGCCGTGGCACCGACGTCGATCTCGCACTGGAGCGCCTACTCGGGGCGACGGAGCTCTCCGGCGTCGAGTCCGCGCGGCTGCGGCGGATCGTCACGGCGCTCGAAGCGCGCCTGATGGTGGCGGCGGCCGATCACGACGGCGCCGCCGCGCTGATCGACGAAGCGATCGAGGAGAGCCCGTCCTCGCCGGGGCTCTACGCGGTTCGGGCGCGGCTCCTGCTCGCCTCGGGCGACGCCGAGGGCGCGCTGACCGCATTGACGGCTCCGTGCGACGCGGCCTATCCGACCGTCGCGATCGAGCGTGAGGTCCTACGCGCAGTTGCACTGCGAGCCACGGGCAACGGCGAGAGCGCGACCGCTGTGCTGGAAGGCGCTCTCGCGCGCGCCGAGCCGGAGGGCGTCCGGCGCCCCTTCCTCTCCGCCGGGCGCGGTGTGCGCGAGCTGCTCGCCGATCACCTGCGCAAAGGGGTCTCGCACCGCTGGTTCGCGTCGGAGCTGCTGCGCGACCTGAACGGCAGCGACGGTGCCCGCGTGCTTCCTGCGGAATTGCTCGAGCCGTTGTCGGCGCGCGAGGGCGAGGTGCTGCGCTTCCTCCCGACGATGATGTCGAATGCGGACATCGCGTCCGAGCTCTTCGTCTCGGTGAACACCGTAAAGACACACGTCAAGAGCATCTACCGCAAGCTCGACGTGACGCGACGGCAGGACGCGGTCCGCCGGGCCCGTCAACTGCACCTGCTCTGAGCTTCGCCTACGTGGCGGTGTTGCGGCGCCCTCCGTACACGACGAGGCCGTAGATGACGAGCACGTCGAGCACGATCGCGCAGACCGCCCACACGGGATATGCCCTCGCCCAGGACAGCTGGGCGATCGCGTTGCCGAAGGCCGACACGACGCCGACGATCGCAGCCCAGCCCGCTCCGGAGTAGACGGCGAACCCGGCGCACAGCTGCACCGCGCCCCAGATCAGGAAGAACCAGCCCCACGCGTGCAGGTTCGCGAACAGCAGCTGGTTCACCAGGTAATCGGAGTTCGCGAGCGCCGCGATCCCGTCGATCACGTTGAAGCAACCGACGAGGATGAGCATGGTGCCCGCGAAGGCAACCCACCCGGTGCCGGACGCCTCCTCCTCATAGGTGCTCTCGAGTGGTGCGGTTGTCATCGCACTCCTTTCGTGGCGCGTTTCAGCCTGGATCGTCCCGCGCGCGGGAGTGACCGCTGCTCACCCGGACGGTGTGAGTGGGGGATGGGAGGCGTTGGCGTCGGAACGGCGAATGGCTCCGCGTGCCGACGGGAAACCGCTATCTCCGCTTCCTCCTGCGTAGGGAGCTGACACCGGCCCGGGCGGGATGGGCCATCGCGTCCGCCACGGCGGCCATCACCATCGCCTGCGGCATTGCGATCCGGCTCGTCGATCCCTCCGATTTCGACAACGTGTGGCTCGGCATGTGGTGGGCCGTGCAGACCGTGACGACGGTCGGCTACGGGGACGTCGTGCCGACGCATACCTCGGGGCGAGTCATCGGCGCGATCCTCATGCTGAGCGGCATCGGCTTCCTGACGGTCGTGACCGCCGTGATCACAGCCGCGTTCCTCGAGACCGTGCGCCAGCGGATGGGCGATCCCGCAGACGCTGAGCTGATGGCGAAGCTCGACGACCTGAGTGCACGGCTACAGGCGCTCGAGACAGCGCTGCGGCGCTAGGACGCCGCGCAGCGGAAGCCCAGGTCGCCGCCCGAGGTGTCCGGTGTGAGCGCGCTTCGGGCCGACACGCGGTAGCGACGGCAGTAGGACGGATGCGAAAGATATGAGCCGCCGCGCACGACCTTGTGCGTGCCGGCCGGCGGGCCCCGCTGCCTCGTTCGCCGGCCACGGGCCCGGAACGTGCGGCAGAACCAGTCGCTGCACCACTCCCAGGTGTTGCCGGTCATGTTGTAGAGGCCGTAGCCGTTCGAGGGGAAGGCGCCGACGGGGCAGGTGCCTTCGTAGCCGTCCGCGCCGGTGTTCCGGCGCGGGAAGGTGCCCTGCCACAGGTTCATCCTGTGCTCGCCGCCCGGCTCGAGCTCTGCGCCCCACGGGTAGGGCTCGCTTTCGAGCCCGCCGCGCGCCGCGTACTCCCATTCCGCTTCCGTCGGGAGTCGCTTGCCGACGGCCGTCGCGAAAGCACGGGCGTCGTTCCACGTGACATGCACGACGGGATGGTCTTCGCGGCCGGCGACGCTCGAGCCGGGACCCTCCGGGTGGCGCCAGTAAGCCCCCTCGATCTGGCGCCACCACGGAGCTCGGCCGACGCCACGCAGCGGCAGGAAGCCGTCCGGGAGGAGTCCCGCGAAGACGAGCGACCAGCCGAGCCTCTCCGCTTCGGTGACATAGCCGGTGTCGTCGACGAAGCGGCTGAAGTCCGCGCTCGTGACTGCGAAGACGTCGATCCGGAAGGAGCTCATGCGCACGCGCCGGACGGGGCCTTCCCCGTCGTCCGGATATGCGAGGCGGTCCTCGCTCCCCATCAGGAACTCCCCGTCCGGCAGCGATGCCATGCCGTCCCAATCCCGGTCAGCGTCCGAGTCGGCGGCAGGCCGTTCGACGACCGAGGTGGCCGGGCCGACGCGAGACGGACGCTCCCGAGGCATGGCTCTCGTCACACTCGGCACGTGCTGGGTGACCGGGCGTCACTCAGCGGGGGTGACGCCGGCTGCGGAGCGTTTCGGTCTCAGGAGGTCTTGCACTCGACGCTCGCCGCGAACTGCTTCCACGCCTCGGCGAACGCCGTCAGCTTCGGCTGCAGCCCCGCGACGACCTCCGTGACCGGCTTGTCGGTGGGTCGGTTCTGCACCGCGCTCTTCAGGTCGTCGTACGTCGACTTGATGGTGTCCGTGTTCGCGGTCTTGACGTCCTTCGCGTCGCCGACGACCTTGTCCCACGCCGCCTGAATGTCGTCGAGCGAAGACTTCAGCTCGTCCTCGGAGGAGCTCAGCCCGACGCCCTGCAGCGCGACGACCGAGGCGGCGAAGTCGTCCAGGCTCGCGCAGAGGTGCTGCTTCGCCTCTGCGGGCGACTCCTTGTTGCTGCCGCACGCGGCGAGCGCCGCGGTGACGGCGAGTGCAAGCACGACGAATGCCACGACGCGCTTCACGTCGGCACGACGAACGTTCTCGCGACGAAGTCCTGCAAGCCGCGCCGCCGTGTGTCGAACAGGATCGGCAGCAATCCGGCGAACAGAGGGATGATCGCGACGATCAGCGCGGCGAACCGGACGATCGACCTCAGCAGGCGCGGCGGCTCGCCGAAGTGGTCGATGACGCGAAGGTGCACGAGCCGCATACCGGGCGTCTGCCCGGCCACCGTCCAGAAGAACGCGAAGTACGCGCCCACCACGAGGAACCAACCCGTAGCGGCGAGAGCCTCGAAGAGCCACGTGGGTCGCAAACCCCCGACCAGCGCGGCGACGAGGCCGACGAGCGCCGAGCCGATCAGGAACACCACCTGCGCGAGCGTCAGGTCGACGGCGAACGCGAGACCTCGCGACGCCAGCCCCGCGCAGCGCCGGTCGAGCGCCCGCAGGCGAGTGCGCAGGTTCGACAGCAGCTCGCCGGCGAACGTCGTCGTCTGAACCGCCAGCGCTTCCCGCACCTTCGGGCTCGTCAGCACACGCTCGAGCGCGCGGTCGAACTCCGGGCTGTCGAGGAACTGCTGCAGCATCCGCTCGGCTTCGGGCTCGAACACGACGACGAGCTGTTCCGCCGTCGTTCCGACCTGCTCCCGCCCGCGCACGGCCGCTCGTTCGAAGTAGGACGTGAGGCCAGGCGTACGCGCGATCAGGCGCGCGGCCGCCAGCCCCATGCCGGCGGTCGCGAAGACGATGCCGAGTGCGGCGTCGTCGTTAGGTTGCTCGTCCACGGCCACCGCCGTACCTGGCGAGCCCGTAAATGATCAGCACGTCGATGGCGACGATCGTGATCGCCCACACGGCGAAGGTGTGAGACGCCGAGAGCTGCGAGATCGCGTTGACGAACGCCGTGACCATCCCCACGATCGC
>MNJC01000058.1:0-1184 GCA_001920085.1 Actinobacteria bacterium 13_1_20CM_4_69_9 | reverse complement strand
GAGGTCGAGCCAGCTGTGGCGGTCGACCTCCCCCTGGAGCTCGACCGGGGTCGGGTGAGCCGACCGCGGAGTGATCGACGGCCGGAACGTCGACATCAGCTCACCGCCGTCTCTTCCGCGCTCTTGACGCCGATCGCGATCAGATCGGCCGGGTGGACCCAAGCGTCCGCCAGGTGGAACCCGCCTGCCTCACGAATCGCGTCGCGCAATCCGATTGCCCAGCGGTGGTCGAGCAGGGCGATCGCCGCCGCGGTGCCCGGTGGGATGGCGTCGTCGACGTACCACATGTCGGTGCCTTCGAAGACGTGGCCGCCCTCCATCGCTGCGGCTCCGAGCACTGCGCCCGCTTCCGCGCCCTCCTCGCCGTCGGCGCCGACGCCGATCAGCGCCCCGATGATTGCGCCGAACTCCATGGCCTCGTCCTGCGAGAGGTCGCTCTGCTGCAGGCGCTCGATCGTCCCGTCCTCGTCCTTGCGCACGACGAGCAGGTCGATCAGGCGCACGACGTCGTGCTCGCGTAGCCGCTCGAGCTCGGCCCGGATCGTGCCTTTGAACTCGGCATCGCCGAAGCCGATGACGAGGATCTGAACTGGGCCAAATGACATTGCTCTCTCCCTTGTCTCGTCGTTAGGTGCCGAGCAGCTTCGCCTTGGCGGCAGCGAACTCTTCCGGAGTCAGCACTCCCTGGTCCTGGAGGGCCTTGAGCTGCGTCAGCTTCTCCGCGATGTCGGTCGGGCCGCCGCCGGGCGGTGCCGTCACCGGGGCCTGGGCGTACTGCTGTGCCTCGAGCTGCTCGAGCCGCACTTCCTGATCCTCTTCACGATCGCCGGCCCGCTGGGAATGCTTCCCCACCGCGTATGCCGTCCCTCCGACCATTGCCGCCCGCATCAACGGACGTCGTCTCCGCATCATCACGGCGTCGCCTCCTTCCGGATTCGTTGCTGCAAGGGTGCGTCGGCTCCGGGTGACGGGCGCTCACCCTGTCCGAATGAACGACCCTCACCCGTCGGGGCGCAATCGTGGGGGCATGACGCGCCGCCGTTCCGTCGCCGTCTGGGCGCTGATCGTCCTCGCCAGCCTGCTCGCGCTCGTCTCGGCACTGACGGTCTGGTCGAGGCAGCAGCTGCTCGACACGGACAAGTTCACGAGCTCCTCGGCCAAGCTGCTGGCGAACGACGAGATCC
>MNJC01000007.1 GCA_001920085.1 Actinobacteria bacterium 13_1_20CM_4_69_9 | reverse complement strand
GATGCGCGGCGAGATCGACGTGCGCGGAACGCGCAGCACGTTGGCGGCCGTCTCCGCCGCCTCGCCCCAATGCCCCAGGTTGAGCTCGAGTCGCGCGCGGGCCGCGAGCAGGTACAGGCGGAACAGCTCGAAGCCCCGCTCGCTGCAGTAGGCGATTCCCTCATCGAGCCAGCGGGTCGCGTCGGCGTGGCGATGCTCCTCCACCGCAACGAATGCGAGCGGGACGTACCGGTTGGCAACCAGCTCCGAGAAACCCGCCTTGCGAGCGCGTTCCAGGCCTCGTTCGAGGCCGACGGTGCCGTCGAACTCGGTCAGCCTCGCGTATGCCTCGACCGCGATCTCGTCGTCTCCGAACGGCTCGGCGATCGCCAGTGCGCGCGTGGCCCATTCGCGTCCCTCCTCCGAACGCGCGCCGCAGGTGCACAGAAAGGCGCGCTTGGCGTAAGCGGCGGCCAGCTCGCGCCCGGGCGGCAGCTGCTCGAGCACCTCGACGGCTTCGGTCGCGCGCCGTTCGGCCTCGGCGACGCGCCCCGGGCACCAGAGGAACTCGGCCAGGATACGCAGATCGTCGCCTGCTTTGAGCTCGTCGCCGACGGAGCGTCGCAGCTCGACCGCCTGCTCGAGCGCCGCGATCCCCTCGTCGTATTGATCGGTCAGATAGCACGCGCGCGAACGGAGCTCCAACAGCTCGGCGCGCTGCGCGGCCTCGAGCCGGTCGCCGAAGCGCAGCGCGCGCGCGTACTGGGCAGCGGCCTCGCGATACGCGCCGAGCGCGGACGAGCGTGCGCCTGCAGCCGGGGCGTAGCGCAGCACCGCGTCGACATCGCGCGCCGCCTCTGCGTGGTGCGCCAGGCGCGCCACGTCGTGGGCCGTCTCGGGGCGGCTTGCGAGCGCGGCGAGAGCTCTCCCGTGCAGCTCGAGCTTCCGGGTGGGGTTCGCCGACTCCTCCACGGCGAGGCGTGCGAGCTCGTGGCGAAAAGCGACGCCGCCGGCCTCGACCCTCAGCATCCCGGAGGCGAGGCACTCGTCGAGAGCGCCGATGCCGTCGCCGACGAGCGTCTCGAGCAGCCAGAGCTCGGCCTGCGGCGGCACCACGGCGACGACGCCGAGCAGGTCTTTCGCCGCCGGGCTGAGCTGGGCCTGGCGCGCGAACACCGCGTCCCGAACCGTGTCCGGGATCTCGTCGGTGCCCGCGGCGATCGCCTCGACCACGAAGAACGGGTTCCCGCCGGTCTTCCGATACAGCTCGACCTCGTCGAGGCCGTGGGGTTGCGCGAGCGTCGCCACGGCGGCGGGCGAGAGGGGTGTGAGCTTCAGGCGTGAAGTCCGCTCGCTCGTGCCCAGCTCGCCGAGGACGATCCTCAGGAGCGGGGCGCGGTCGAGCTCGTCGTCGCGGAACGTCCCGACGACGAGCGCAGGAAACGTCTCCAGCCTGCGGCAGAGCAGCCTCAGCACGTCAAGCGTCGCCTCGTCGGCCCAGTGGAGGTCCTCGAGCACGAAGACGGTCGGCGCCGGGCGCCGCAGCTCGTCGACGAGCGCAGAGACGACCTCGTGCGGCAGCACGTCGCGCGCGACGACGTCCCGTAGCTCGGGAAGGGCGAACAACGGACCGAGCGGGCGCGGCGTGAACAGCGGGTCGCAGTTTCCCCAGAGAATGCGCACTGCTCCGGCTCGGTCCACGCGGAAGCGCCTGAGCAACGCCGTCTTGCCGACCCCGGCCTCGCCTCGCACGAGCGCCAGGCGACCGCTGCCTTCGGCCGCGACCGAGTCGAGGCTCTCGCGGAGCGCCGACAGCTGGTCGGACCGCTCGAGCAGCTCCGCCCTCGGCGGGGTCTCGGCAACCGCGGCGCCGCGTGTCACCCGCGGATTGTCAACCCACGGGCACGGCGATTCAAGCTGCGCTCAGTGAGGCAGGCGCGCGAAGACGCCGAAGGCCGGCTTGCGGTTGCCCCGTGAGGTGAGCATCCCCGACTGCCAGCCGATGCCGAGATTGGTGTCGTCGCGCAGGATGAACCACACCATCAGGTCGATGCGCGGATTCCGTCGCGCGATTGCGAACGACTGCCGCACGTATGCCGCCTGCCGCGCGTAGGAGACGCCGAAGATGCGGTCCGGAGGCGTCTGCCACCCGTACTCGGTGATCCAGATCCGCTTCTTGCCCCAGAGCTTGTTGACCGCAGCGATCAGCGTGTTGATGTTCCCGAGCTCGATCGCGTTGCCGCCCGGCCTCGTGCGCGGCGTCTCGCTCGGGCGGCCGTAGTACGGATGGTGGGAGTACGCGTCGAGGCTGCGCAGACCCGCCTTCTTCGCCGCCGTCATGAAGGCCACTGGCGACATCGACGGCCGAGAGGAGCGCGCCTGGTTGTTCCCGCGCGGCCCGGTCGCGCCGCACCCGACCTTCTCCCCGGCGAAGTTCGTGAAGTGCACGCCCTGGTAGATCGACGTGCAGATCCTCGCGTAATAGCGGGGACTGACGAAGCGCCCCCCTGACGTCTGCTTCAACCAGTTCGGGTTGTTGGGCTCGTTCCAGGCGAGCCAGTACTTCACCGCCGGCAGGTACGTCTCGTCGAAGCGGTCGGTGTTGGGGATGTAGTGGCCGCTGTAGCGCTCCGCCGCGGCGTAGGCGAAGTTGCGCAAGTCGTTGTAGTTGCTGGGCGGCACGTTCTTCGGCTTGCCGCCGTTCGCCCATGACGGGACGAACAGGATCGTCATCAGCACCTGCATCCCGTTCTGCCCGGCGAAACGAACGGCGCGGTCGTAGAGAGCCCAGTCGTAGGCCGGATCGGCCGGATCCTGCGGATGCGCCGGCCGTCTCTTCGCAACCAGGTTCCAGTTCAGGTTCACGCGGACGATCTGCACGCGCAGCTGCTTCAGCGTCTTGAACGTGAAGTCCGGGTTGCCGGACAGCACCATCGCGTCGTCCTGCATGCCGACGAGCATGTGGTTCTTCGCCTGCGCGGCAGGCACGCTCAATGACGCAGCGAAGAGAACGATCGCTGCGAAGACCCCGAGGCGTCTATGCAACGACCGGCTCCCGTCCGAAGCTCGGCAGCATGCGCTTCAGTCCCTCCTCGAGCTGGATCTCGGGCTCCCATTCGAGGAGCTGCTTCGCACGCGTGATGTCCGGCTGGCGCACCTGCGGGTCGTCGACCGGCAGCGCTTCGTGGACGATCTCGCTCTTGGAGCCCGTCACGCGCAGCACCGTCTCGGCGAGCTCGTTGAGGGTGAACTCGCTCGGATTGCCGAGGTTCACCGGCAGGTGCTCGCCCGACTCGGCCAGCGCGACGACACCGCGGATCAGGTCGTCCACGTAGCAGAAGCTGCGGGTCTGGCTCCCGTCGCCGAACACGGTCAGGGGCTTGCCCTCCAACGCCTGCCTGACAAACGTGGGAACCGCGCGCCCGTCGTTCGGACGCATCCGCGGCCCGTACGTGTTGAAGATGCGGACGATCGCGGTGTCGACGCCCTGCTGCCCGTGGTACGCCATCGTCAGGGCCTCCCCGTAGCGCTTCGCCTCGTCGTACACGCCGCGCGGGCCGATGGGATTCACGTTCCCCCAGTACGTCTCGGGCTGGGGGTGCACCTGAGGGTCGCCGTAGACCTCGCTCGTCGACGCGAGCAGGAAACGCGCGCGCTTCCACTTCGCGAGCCCGAGCGCGTGATGCGTCCCGTAGGAACCGACCTTGAGCGAGTGGAGCGGCATGCGCAGGTAGTCGATCGGGCTTGCAAGCGCTGCAAGGTGGTAGATGAAGTCGACCTCTCCGTCGATCTCGATGTACTCCGTCACGTCGTGGTTGACGAACTCGAAGTTGTCGCCGCGCAGGTGCTCGACGTTCTGGAGCGACCCCGTGTCGAGGTTGTCGATGCAGATGACGCGAAAGTCGCGTTCCACGAGGAAGTCGCAGAGATGGGAGCCGAGGAAGCCGGCCCCGCCGGTCACGACGGCTGTGGGCATTGGCCGGACTCTACCCATGGCCTCCGAAGGCAGCCGCAGACTTTACGAGGGCTTTACACGACTGCTGTCGGCGTCGTCGCGACCGCGCAACAACGAGATGCGGAACGGCCGTAGCTCGCCTCTTGCGTACCCGCCGGCGACGACGGGATCCTCTTCCATGAGCTTCCGCGCCGCCGCTTCGTCGGGCGCCTCGAAGATGGCGATGCCGGTGTTGACCGGCCCGAGCGTCGGGCCGACCAGCACGATCACGCCTGCTTCCAGCAACCGCTGAAAACGCTCGAAGTGCACGCCCCACACCTCACGCTCTTCGTCCGTCATCGTCTCCGCGAAGTTCTCGCGCGGTGGGTGGAGGAAGTAGATCCATTCGGCCATCAGCGCAGCTCCTTGTTCGACTCCATGTCGAACCACATCGCAAAGAGCGTGAATTGCGAGCCGAAGATCAGCAGCAACGCAACGAGCACCACCGTGCCGACCGAGACTGCGTTGCCCATGATGCGCAGCACGACCTCGGCGATCCCGAGCCCGAGGCCGAGAAACGTCATGAGGAAGCCGAGCGCGTAGAAGAAGACGAGCGGATGGAAGTCACGGATGACGTACTTCTCGCGCATCCGCCAGAAAAAGCCCTTCAACAGCAGCCACGAGATCCGCGGGACGACTTTGCGGATCTTGATCCCGGAGCGCTCGCCCACGCCGTACACCGGCCGCGACGGGATGTCGCGCACGCGCGCGTTCCAGACGTTCAGGTGCACGAGCATGTCGTTCGGGAATCCGTAACCGCGATAGATGCGGTCGAGGTCGAGCTGCTCGAGGATCTCCCGGCTCGCCGCGGTGTAGCCCGACTGCGAGTCGGCGACGGTCAGCGGGGTCCATCTGGTTGTCGGCGGCCATCACGCAGGTGACGTCGAGGCCCTCCGCCACCGCGCGGTGGTAGCCGGTGACGATCGCGGCGCCGACGCCCGCGTTGCGCTCGTGCGCGATCACCTCGACGCGGCCGTCTCCGGCCGCGCGAGCCACGGTCGCGGTCCGGTCGCGCGACGCGTCGTCGACGACGAAGATCCTGTCGACGAACGCCGGCACGCCCCTGATCGTGGTCGCGACGAGCTCCTCCTCGTCGTACGCCGGGACGACGACTGCGACGGTCTTACCTTCGAGCACGAAGCAGCGGCTCCCACAGGAGCGCGGCGATCAGGCCGATCACGAAGCCGAGGAACGCACCGACGACGACCGAGTTGCGTTTGCTCCGCGCCGTCGCCTTGACCGCCGCCGCGCGCGTGAGCACCTTCGGCCGCTCGATCTCCCGGGCCTGGATCAGCAACTGCCTCGCCTGCAGCTGGTCGTCGAGCACGTTGCCGATCTGCACCGCCAGGACGACCTTGGTCACTGTGTCACCCGCCGAAGACGCGCGACGGATCGCCTCGAGCTGCGTCTGGTCGTCGGCGATCCGCTGCTTGAGCGTGCCGATCTTCTGGTCCGCGTACGGCGCCAGCCGGTCGACGACGACGTGCGCGAGCGCGTTGGCCGCTGCAGCCGCGCGGCGGCGTGTCGACGCCTGCACCGTTATCTTCACCAGTGGGTTGCCGGTGGTCCGGACGAGCGTGCTGCCGGCGCCGGTGGAGATCGCCTGCGTCGACACGTGCCCGCGCAGCTGGCTCGCACGCATGCCGGCGCGTGCAGCGGCCGTCTCGATCGACGACTGCGCGCGCGCGATCGTGTTCGCCGTCGACGGGTTCGCCTGCGGCCCCTGCAGCAACACGCCGCCGAGCGCGCTGTACGACGCCCCGAGGTAGACGTCGGCGCTCGCCTTCCACACCTCCTTGCCGCCGAGCGAGATCAGGTAGCCGATGAAGGCGCCGGCGACCAACCCGAGCACCGGGAGCCACCAGCGCGCGACGATCGCGCCCCACCACTTGCCGAGGTCGACTTCCTGCTCGGCGCCGGGATCGACGTTGCGCGAGCTCAAGGTGCGGCGACCCTAACGGAGGCCCACTCCCACTGAGCGCGCAAACCGTCGACAAGCGCCGTCGTCGCACGCCAGCCGAGATCGCGTTCGATGCGGCTCGTGTCTGCCGACGTGCGACGAACGTCGCCGGCGGCTGCGGGCCGCGTCACGAGCTCCAGGGTCAGCCCGGAGACGTCCTCGAGCGTCGCGATCGCGTCGCGCATCGTGGCCTCGCTGCCCCCGCCGACGTTGTAGAGCGCTCCCGCCTGCGCACGATCCATCGCCGCGACCGTCGCTGCGACCGCGTCTGCGACGTACGTGAACGAGCGCGACTGGAGCCCGTCGCCGTACAGCTCGAACGACGCACCGCGCGCGAGCGCGTCGACGACCCGTGCGAACGCCATGTCGGGACGCTGGCGCGGGCCGTAGACGGTGAAGTAGCGCAGCACGACGGCCTCGAGGCCGTACGCCGTCGCGTACGCATGCGCGAGCTGCTCGCAGCCGAGCTTCGTGATGCCGTACGGAGAGATCGGCTCCGGTTGAATGTCCTCCGCGGTCGGATAGCTCTCGGCGTCGCCGTAGACGGAAGAGGACGATGCGAACACGACACGCGCGCCCGCACGGGTAGCGCTCTCGAACACGCGCTGGGTCGCGATCAGATTGCGGCGCGCGTAGTCGGCGAAGGCCGAGCCGAAGCTACGGACGCCCGGCTGGCCTGCGAGGTGGAAGACGCCGTCGAAACCGTCGAGCGCGAGGTCTTCCTCCGCGAGGTCGAGCCGGGAGACGTCGAACGCTGCGGCGTTCTCCTCCTTCAGCGCCGGATCGTAGTAGTCGGTGAAGCAGTCGACCGCGACGAGGTCGTGGCCTTCCGCCAGCAGCGCCTCGACGAGATGCGAGCCGATGAAGCCCGCCGCACCGGTGACCAGGTACCTCATTCGGCCGGCGTGAGCGGCTTCAGCGTTCCGTCGCCGTTCCGGGTCAGGCTGAGGTCCGAGAAGAAACGCGTCATGACGATGCCTTCGCGAAAGTCGCCGAGGCGCGGCTCCGGCCGCTCCCCACGCGCAAGGGCGAGGGCGAGCTCGGGATACCGTCCGCCGGCGGCCAGGGGCAGCGGGAAGCCGCCGCCGAAGCGCGCGTTGATGTCGGTGACGTAGTGCGTGCCGTCGGCCTCGCGGAAGCACTGGATGTTCGCGGGGCCGACGAGCTTCAGCTTCTCGGCGACGTCGCGTGCGAGCTCGATCAGACGCTCGTCGCGGATCGTCATCCCCTTGATCGACTCGCCGCCCTTGGACTCGATCATCGTCCGCGGGATCGCGTTCAGGCAGCGGCCGTCGAGGTCGCAGAACACGTCGATCGAGAACTCCTCCCCCGCGAGGCAGGCCTGCACGATCGACTCGACCGGCGTGTAGCCGAGGAAGAAGCCGAGCTGCGCACGGTCCTCGGCGCGGTAGATGTGGCGGGAGCCGAATCCGTGGCGTGCCTTGACGAGCAGCGGGAAGGACGCGTCCCCGGGTACGCCGTTCGGGAGCCACGTCGGCGGCGAGTCGATGCCCCGCTCTTCGAACAGGACGTGCGCCAGGTACTTGTCGCCGAGCCGCTCGACGATCTCCGCATCCGGCAGCAGGACGAGCGTGCCGAGCTCGTCGCGCGCTTCCGCCAGCGTGACCTGATCGAGGTCCGTCAGCGGGACGATCAGCTTCACGTCGTGTTGCTGCACGAGCTCGCGAAGCGCCGGGATGTAGGCGTCGTCGTGCACCCGCGGCACGAGCACGTGGTGGTGCGCCCCGTAGAGGGCCGGAGCGAGCGCGTTGGCGTCGGCGGCGATCGTCGTCGCGCCGGCGCGGTTGAAGGCGTCGACGATGTCGACGCGCTGTCCCGCGCACGTGAAGAGGACGGCCGTCACGGCGGTCAGTACAGCAGGAACGGCAGCGCGGCGAGCGCCGAGGCGGCCAGGACCACGGCGGCGACGAATCGTGCGCGATGCGGCAGACGATCGAGGGCGTAGCCGAACGCGAGCGCCCACGCCGGGGCGGTCGTGAGCATGTAGCTCGCCTTCAGCACGTCCCCGTCGGGCGTCGGATAGCTGACGGTGAAGTAGAGGTATCCGAGCAGCCCGAGGCCCGGCAGGAGCGCGGCGGCGAGGCGCGGCGGCGCACGCAGCGACCGCGCGAGCAACAGCAGCCAGCCGCCGACTGCGAGCAGCGTCGGCAGGAGGCCGAGGAAGCTCTGCCGCTCGCGGCTGCCGCGCCAGACGCCGAAGTAGTCGCCCCAGACCTCGCTGTACGTCGTCGGGATCGCCTCGTTCCGGAAGCTCGGGCGGAACGGGTCGGTGAACACATCCGGCAACCCGAGGCCGACGTAGAACCTCGCCGGCCGCCGGTCCCAGACCGCCTCGTGCGGGGTGGGCCGGTCGAAGACCGGATTGCCGTACTTGATCGCCTGCCGGATGTACCAGGGCGACGCCACCACGGCCGTCGCGACGACGACCACGCCGAGCGGGCGCCACGCACGCGCGACCGCCAGGGCGATGACGACCGCGGCGAACGTCCACAGCGAGAACGCGCGCACGAGCTGTCCGAGCCCGAGCGCGACGCCGGTGGCCACGGCGAGCTGCCAGCGGAAGTCCCGGCGCCGCAGCATGCGTGCCGCGAGCAGCAGCGCGACGGCGGTGAGCAGCATCGACAACGGCTCCGGATGGAACATCGCGCCGACGCGCAGCAGCACGGGTAGGAAGCAGAAGTAGGCGAGCGCCCCGAGCTGGACCCAGGGGCGGCCGGGGAAGAGCTCGCGCGCGAGCGCCCAGAGGACCCCGGCGTCTGCAACGAGCACGAGCCAGTTCAACACCTGGCCGAGCTTGTGCGGGTCGCCTGGGTGGACGTGCTCGCCGACGACGGTCGCGACGCCCGCGAGCGCGTAGAACCCCGGAGGCGTGTAGTACTCGCTGCGCGTGCCCGCGCCCGGGATCTCCCCGTGGTGGACGAGCAGGTCGGCGTACTGCCGGTGCTGCGTGACGTCGTAGCCGGCGCCGCTCGGATACTTGTAGGCGTTCCAGCCGGCGACGAGCGCGAACACCGCGATCAGCGCCGCGGCGGCGAGCTCAGGTCGGCGCAAGCTCGCCCAGCAGGTCGCGGTAACGCCGCAGGGCGACCGAGCGGTCGGCCTCGCGCTCGACCCACTCGCGGCCGCGCCGTCCCATCTCGCCGAGGTCGTACCTGCCGTCGTGGGCATCACGGATCGCGCGTGCGAGCAGTTCCGGCCGTCCAGGCGGGACGACGATCCCGCAGCCGGCCTCTTGCACCACCTGTGCCGTCTCGCTCTCCGCATCGGCCGCGACGATGACCGGGCGCGCCACCGCGAGGATCCCGTACAGGCGGCTCGGCACGACGTAGCCCGCGAGGCCGGGCGCGAGCCCGACGACGTGAACGTCGGCCGCCGAGAGGGACAGGGGCAGCACGTCGCGCGCCTGGTAGTAGAGGAACGTCACCTGCTCGACCTCGAGCAGTTCCGCGAGCGCGACGAGCTCGTTGTGTCGTGCGCCGCTCCCGATGACGAGGATCGCGACGTCGTCGAGATCGCGCAGGAACGTCGCCGCGCGGACCAGCGAGTCGAGGTCCTGGGCATGACCGACGTTGCCGGAGTGCATGACGACGAACTTGTCCTTCACGCCGCGCTTCTCGGCCCACCAGTTCCCGCGCTCGTGCGGCTCGAGGCGCGACGTGTCGATCCAGTTCGGGATCACGCGCACGCGCTCGGGCGGAGCGCCTTTCTCCTCGAGCCGGCGGCGCATCGTGTCTCCGATCGCGACAATGCGGTCGGCGCGGCGCAGGTACAGCGACACGAGCGACCGGAGCAGCCGCATTGCCACCGGGTTCTCGAGCCGCTTGAGCTGCACCGCGATCTCCGGGAACACGTCCTGGCTGACGACGACGAGCGGCACGCGGTAGCGCTTCGCGACGACCAACGCGATGTCCGCGACGATCGGCGGATCCGTCATGCAGAGCACGACGTCGGGTCGCCGGCCGCGCAGCCCGTGGACGAGCGCGTTGGTCAGATAGGTGACGTAGTTGGACGCCCGGGCGACGAGCCGGCTGCGCTCGAACGACGTCGACGGCACGCGCACGATCCGAACGCCGTTGCGCACGAGCCGGCGCGGAGCGTCTTCGTTGCCGTGCAACATGCCGGTGATCACGGTCACCTCGGCGTCCTCCGCGAGCGCCTCGCAGAGGTCCGTCAGGAGCTGCGCCGTCGCCTCGATGCCGGGCCAGTAGTACTGGTTGAGCACGAGCAGGCGCGGCTTGCGCGGGTCAGGCATTGGGCAAGGTTAGTGCCGGATCGGCTAGCGATCGGATTCAGCGGAAGACCGTGCCGCCCTCGGCGGCTGCCTCGCCGAACCCTTCGGCTCGGTCGGCAGCGAGAGGAGGAAGGTCGAGCCTTTGCCTTCGCTGGAGTCGACCCAGATATGGCCGCCCATCCGGTTCACGAGCTCGTTGCAGATGTACAGACCGAGCCCGGTGCCGCCCACACCGCGCGTCATGTTCGGGTCGAGGCGGTAGAACTTCTCGAAGATCCGGGCCTGCTCGTCCGGGGGAATGCCGAGCCCTTCGTCCCGGACGAAGAACGTGACCGTGTCGGCGTCGGCTTCCGCGGCGGGCTCGATTCCCACTTCGATCCGCCCGCCGCCGGGGGAGTACTTGATCGCGTTCTCGACGAGGTTCACGAGCACCTGGCGCACCTTGTCCCGGTCCGCCGCGACCTGGGGAACGCCGGCCGGCACGACCCGCTCGATCACGACGGTGGGCGGGGCGTGGACCCGCGCGGCATCCGCCACCCGCTCGATCAGGTCCCCGGGCTCGAACGCCTCGGTCCCGAGGTCGACTCGGCCGGCGTCGAGCTGGTTGGCGAGCAGGATCTCGTTGACGATGCGGCCGAGGCTTTCGGACTCGTCGGCGATCAGTGAGATGAAGCGGTCCCGCCCGGCCTCGTCGAGCGCGAAGTCGTGCCGCAGCAGGGTCTGAGCAGCGCCGTACACGGCCGCGAGCGGCGTCCGCAGCTCGTGCGACGCCGTCGCGATGAAGTCGGCCTTCAGCTCCTCGAGTTGACGCACCTCCGTCACATCGCGGAAGGCGTAGACGGTGCCGTGGAAGAAGCGGACGCCCGAGATCGAGATCCACCGCTCACCGTCGACGCCGACGATCGGAACGATCACCTCGGGATGGCCGGGGTCGGGCGACGACGAGACCGGCACCGAGTCGAGCGCGTCACGCCATCCACCGATGCGCTCCGCGGCGGAGCGGCCGACCAGGTCGGTCGCGGGGATGCCGGTGATCTTCTCGGCGGCCGGGTTCCAGAGACGGACGATCCCCTCGCGGTCGGCGAGGAGGACGCCGTCCGCCACGTACGCGAGCACGCGTCCGGCGTCGGCGCGTTCCTCGACCTCGCGGTAGAGCCGGGCGCGGTCGATCGCGATCCCGATCCTCGCCGCGAGATCCTCGGCGAAGGCGACGTCGTCCGCCCCGTATGCGGGCGCCGGGGCGAGGCGTCCCAGTGTCAGGACGCCGAGTGGCCGGCCACGGCCGCGAACCGGGACGGACACGAGCGACGAGGTGTGCTCCGGAAACTCCGCGCCGTGAGCCCCGTTCTCGGCGGACGACGTGATCAGGAGCCGTTGGCCGGACTGCACGACCTCGCGACTGCGCTCGCCGGGCTCGGGAGCGGGGTGCGCCCTCCGCTGCGCCGCGGCTGCGGCCAGGCGGACGAGCTTGTCGTCCTCGGCCGTGTCGAGCGTGAACCAGTCGGCGAAGTCTCGGACGAGGAAGTCGCCGATTCGCTGCAGCGGCGTCTGCGCGTCGACCGACGACGCGAGGACCTCGGTCACGTCGCGGAGCAGGTCGAGCCGCGCCTGCAGCTCGACGTTGTGCCCAGCGGTAGTGCGCTCTGCGTCGCGGAGCCGCTCACGTTCCTCGCCGGCCTGGCGGCGCTCCGCGTCGTCGAGCAGAATCGTCTGCGTGTAGAGCGGCTGCCCGGCGGCGTCCCTGACGATCGACGTCTGCTCGCGGATGCCGACGATACGTCCGTCGCGAGCGACGAGTCGATAAGCGGAGCGGCGCGTCCCCCCGTCGGAAGTCGTCGCTTCGACCTCGGCCAGGACCCCTTCCCGGTCGTCGGGGTGGAGCAGGCGCGAGAAGAGATCCGGCTCCGCCTCCCACTCACGAGGCGTGTAGCCGAGCAACTGCTCCACCTGCGGGCTGATGTAGACCAGCGAGCGACGCCGGCCGTCGTGCGTCAGCCAGGTGACGCCGGGAACGTTCTCCGCAAGCGCGCGGAACTTCGCCTCTTCCTCGCTGCGGACGTCCTCCACACGACGCTCGGCGCTGCCCAGGGCCCGCCGCGACCGCTGCCACCGGGCGATCGCCAGCCAGGCGGCGCACGCCAGCGCAACGGCAATCGGCGCGAGGATCGCAACCCTGGTCCGGACGTCGTCGACGAGCGCTGCGACGATCGCGGCCGCGAGCAAGAGGGCCACGGCGGCCGACAGGAGCAACTGTGTTGTACGCGAGTCTGGGCGCCACACGGGCGGAAGCGAATGAGACTAACGCGACCGTCGGCCAGTCTCAAGGGTGGCTCGACTAGCCTCTCGCCGTGCCCCACGGCCAGCTCCGGATTCTCTTTGCAGCGCCGGTGTGGGCTCCGTCGCGCGCGTTCGGCGGACCGGTGGTCGCTGCCGGTGAGCTCGTGCGCCGCCTGGTCGCACACGGGCACATCGTCGACGTGTTGACGACGACGATCGTCGACGTCCACCAGCGTCCGTCGGCGAGATCGCGGCTCGGGCTCGTCGACGGCGCGACCGTGCACTACCTCGGCACGCCGCTGCGCTACCGGTGGATGGGAATCACGCCGACCCTCCCGGTCGCGCTGGCGAGGTTGAAGCGCCCCGACGTCGTGCACGTCTTCGGCTTTCGCGACCCCGTGACGACCGGGACGGCCGCCTGGTGCCGCCTCGCGCAGGTGCCGTACGTCTTCGAGCCGCTGGGGATGTTCCGGCCGCGGTTGCGCAAGGTCGTGCTCAAGCGGCTGCTCGACGCGACGCTGTATCGCGGCGTCGCGCGCGGCGCGGCGGCAGTCGTCGTCGCCTCGGATCGGGAGCGCGACGATGTCCTCGCACAGGGCGTGCCGCCGGAGAAGGTGCACGTGCGCGGCAATGGGTTCCCGGAGCCCGTCGAGAGCAGGATCGACGGCGACTTACGCGGCGAGCTGGGGATCCCGCCGGATGCCCCGCTCGTGCTCTACGTCGGACGCATCGCCGCCGGCAAGGGCATCGATCACCTGCTCGCCGCGCTGCACGCCCTGCCGGATGCGCACCTCGTCGTCGCCGGCCCGGACGATCGCCACGGCGTGGCGCCTGCGGGCGACCGCGTCCACGTCCTCCCCGTGTCCGACGAGCCGCCGGCGCATCTGTACCCGCAGGCGGACGTCTTCGTCCTCGCGTCTGAGGGCGAGAGCTTCGGCATGGTGGCGGCCGAGGCCCGTGGAATCGTGTCGTCGACACGCAGGAGTCGATCTACCGAGCAGTGACGTGAGGCCGCCCTCGGACGTGGGCGTCCGGGCCGCCGCGCCTTTCGCCGGAGCGGCATTGCTGATGATCGCGATGCGGCTGTCGCTGCTCTGGCGCTTCCCGCCGTTCCTGGACGAGTCGCTCTACGCCACCTGGGCGACGCGCGTCCACGACAGCGTCAACGACCGCTTCGTGGCGTTGGCGTACGGGAAGCTGCCCCTCCTGTCGTGGCTCGGGGCGGGGCTGGTCTTCGCCGGCATCCATCCGCTCGACAGCGTGCGGCTCGTGTCGTTCGCAGCGGGCCTCCTCTCGCTCGGCGTCGTGGCCGCGCTCGCGGCGCGTCTCGGCGGCCGGGACGCCGCGATCGCGAGCGCGTTCGTCTACGCGCTCCTACCGCTCGCGTTGGTGCACGACGTGCTCGGGCTGATGGAGCCGCTCGTCACCGCGCTCCTCGCGCTCGCGCTCTACCTCCAGCTTCGTCTCGCCGAGCGAGCGTCGATGGCGGTGGCGCTCGGGCTGGGACTCGTGCTGGGCGCGGCGCTCCTGACGAAGGAGACGGGAGAGATCGCCCTCGTGCTCTTCCCGGCATCGCTGATCGTCTTCGACTGGAGCGGGCGGCAGGTCGTGCGCCGGCTCGTGGGCTGGGGCGCGCACGCGCTCGTCGCCCTCCTGCTCGCAGGCGCCGCGTACCTGATCCTCACGCTGAGCGACTACTGGGACGACTACCCGCAGGCGCGACGCTCCCTCGGCACGTTCCGCGACCTCGGCGACGGCCTCGCGCACCCACTCCGGTGGCTGCAGGCGGAGTGGCGGGACTACGGGACGGAGCTGCTCGGCTTCGTGACGATCCCGCTGCTGATCGCGTGCGTGATCGGGATCGTCGTCGCGTTCGGCAACCGGAGACGCCTCGCCGTCCTGTACCTCCTCTGGCTGCTCGTGCCGCTGGTCGTCGCGATCCTCTTCCTGCCGAACCCGTTCGTGCGCTACCTCGTTCCGATCACGCCGACGCTGGCCGTGTTCGCAGGGCTGGGGATCGCGGCCTCGGCCGCCTTCGTCTCCGGCAGGGTCACGCGACCGCGGCGGCTCGGCGTTCTCGTCGTCGTGGTCGCGCTCGCCGCCGCGGTGGTATTCGACGCGCGCGTCGTGGCCGATCCCGCAACTGCGCCTTATCCGGGACTGAGCCGCGACGAGTATGCGAGCGGCTGGGCGGCGGGCACGGGCTGGCGCGAGCTCGCGGACGTCCTGCAGCGGCGTGCCGACGCCCACGAAGTCGTCGTCGCGTCTTACGCGGGCCTCTCCGATGCGCTCCGGCTCTCGCTCGGCGACGACCCTCGGGTCCAGATCGTCGCCGGCCAACCCGGGAACAGCGGCCCGGAGGCGACGTCGGACTACGTGGTCGAGAACGGGACGCCCCTCCCCTCCGATCCGGGCTACGGCGTGCTCGTGCGCACCTGGGCCTACGAGCGCCCGCACCACGGGACGCCGCTCGTCCTCTATCGCCGCGGCGTGCAGTGGCAAGGGCAGACGTACGTGACACCCGACGACCTGCGCGCCGGGCTCGGGCTGCCCGACGCCGACTTCGACCGCTTCATCGCTGCGCACCCGGACATCGGTGCGTGGTACCGCGCTACGGCTTCGAGGTAGCTTCGCGCACCGCCTCGAGGAAGCTCTCGACCGAAGCCTCGTACCCCCAGGCGCGCACGAGCTCGCGCGAGCGCTCGCCCATGCGGCGGCGCAGCTCTGCGTCCGCCGCGAGGCGGCGGAGCGCGGCCGCCGCCGCGTGCGCGTCGTCCGCGGGAACGACGAACCCGTTCTCGCCGTCGCGCAGGAGGTCGTACGCAGCCCCGACGTGGTCGGAGAGCACGAGCGGCCGGCCGGAGGCCGCGGCCTCGTTGACGACGACGCCCCACGGCTCGTGACGCGACAGCAGCGCGAAGACGTCCGCGTCCACGTACGCCTGGGCGAGGTCGTCCTCCTCGTGCCCGCCGACGACGATCGCCAGGTCGACGCCCGCGACCCCGCACGCGGCCCGCAGCAAGTCGAAGCCCTTCTCGGGGACGTCGCGGCCGACCGAGAGGACGAGCACGCCCTCGTGCGGGCGCGGCGACAGCCGGTCCGCTCGTTCGCCCCACCGCTCGACGTCGATGGTGTTCGCGAAGATCCGCACCTGCGACGCACCGCGCCTGAGCGCCGAGTCGCGCGCGGCAGAGCCGACGGCGAGAACCGACGCCGCGCCGCGGATGACCGGCGTCGCGACCGCGTCCTTGATCCGCCGGCGCCACGCCGGCCGCGGGTCGAGGTCGTGGCTCTCGACGTGCAGGACGTAGGGGACGCTGCGGGCGCGGCACCACGCGACGGCCGCCTGCGACGCGAACGTGCTCCAGCCCGAGACGACGACGACGTCCGGTCGCGAGCGCCGCAACGCCGGCACCACGCCCGGCGTCACCGGATAGTCGTGGCGAACCAGCCTGCGCACTCCCGGCACGCGAACACCGCGGAGAAAGACAGCGCGATGGTCGAGCGGCACCGTCCAGCCACGCCCGGCGACCGTGTGCGCCGCGTACACGACGGTGAGATCGACACGCTGCGCGATGCGATCGAAGAGCGGCGCACGGTAAGGCGTCGGCTCCGGCGAGACGACGGTGACCCGGGTCACGGGAGCACCGACCGAAGCGCTGCGCCGCGCACCGACCAGTCGCCGCCGTGTCTCCGTTCGAAGGCACGGAGCAGGCGGAGCAGCTCCCGGCGGGAGCCCCCTTCCTTGCGCGCACCGGCGCGCCAGGCGCGCTCCGCGTCGACGTGCGGCGCCACCCGGCCGATCTCCCGCAGTGCGACGCGTCGCTGGAAGGACTCCTGTACGTCGCCGCGGCGCTGCGAGGCCTGGCCCGCGTGCACGCGCTTCAACACGAGCGGCTCGCGGAGGTTGTCGCCGTCGTCGAATGCAAACAGCCGGGCCCACAGGTCGTAGTCCTCGCTCTCGAGGAACTCCGGGTCGTAGCGCAGCTCACGCCGCTCGAGCGCCGCGCGCTCGAAGAGCACGGACGGATGGAAGAACGGCGAGCTGAACAGCGCATGCCAGCGCAGCGGTCTCGCGCCGCTGGGCATGACGTGCGTTTCCCCGCGTCGGCCGTCCTCGTCGAGATCCACGACGGCGGAGCCGACGATCGCAACGCCCGGTGCGCTGCGCATCCGTTCGACCTGCCGTTCCAGCCGGTCGGGAACCGCGACGTCGTCCGCGTCGAGGCGTGCCACGTACCGGCCGCCCGCGTGGTCGAGGCCGCGGTTCAGCGACGCCGCGAGGCCGAGCCGCCGGTCGTTCCGCAGCACGGTCAGGCGCGGGTCGTCCACGTGCGCCAGCACGGTCGGCGTCGAGTCGGTCGAGGCGTCGTCGACGACCAGCAGCTCGAGATCGTCGAGCGTCTGCCCGAGGATGCTCTGGATTGCGTCCCGCAGGAAGCGCGAATCGTCGTGCACGGCCAGCAGCACTGAGACGAGCGGCACGGGCGTTAGCGTACGGCCGTGACTTTCGACCTTGTCGTCGCGACCGTCGATCGCATCGACGAGCTCGACACGTTCCTTCGCTCGCTCGAGCGGCAAACGCATCAGGGCTTCCGCGTCCTGCTCGCCGATCAGAACGACGACGACCGGACGGAACGGGTCGCCGCCGCCCATCCGGCGCTTCGCATCGAGCGAATTCGCGCACCCCGCGGGCTCGCCCGCGCGCGCAATGCCGTCCTGACGCGCGTCGAGGCCGACGTCGTCGCGTTTCCGGACGACGACTGCGCGTATCCGGCCGACCTGCTCGAACGCGTCGCGGCGCGGCTCGCCGATCTCGACGGCGTCACGGGACGCGAGCCCTGGTGGACGGCAGATGCGGCTGCGCTGACGCGCGACAACCTCTGGAACCGCGCGATCTCGTTCACGATCTTCCTGCGCAGGAGCGTCGTCCAGCGCGTAGGCGCGTTCGACGAGCGGTTGGGGCTCCCGGTGTCGTCCGGGGAGGAGATCGACTACCTGATCCGCGCGCTCGACACGGGAGTGCGGATCGAGTACGACCCGTCGCTCGTCGTCGAGCATGCACGCAAGGAAGTCAACCTGGCTTCGATCGGCGCCCGTGACGGCGCGAGCATCGGCTACATCCTCCGCAAGCATCGCTACGGGCGCCGTGCGGTTGCGGGCATGTTGGTGCGTCCGGCCGGCGGCGTCGTGCTCGATCCGAGACGCGCTCGGTTCCATCTCGCCACTCTCCGCGGGCGCATCGCCGGCTATCGCGGATGAGACAGCACGTGAAAGCGGTGCTCGGAGTCGTGCGCCGGCGGCGCACGATCTCGCGCTATCTCGACGCGCACGACGCGCGCAAGCTTCATCTCGGCGCGGGCGAGAACGTGCTGCCGGGCTGGCTCAACACCGACCTGCACGACTACGGGCGCCGCGACCTCGCCTACCTCGACGTGCGCAAGCGGTTCCCGCTGCCGGACGAGTCCTTCGACGTCGTGTTCTCGGAGCACATGCTCGAGCACCTGACATACGCCGAGGGACAGCACTGCCTCCGCGAGTGCAGGAGGGTGCTGCGCAGCGGCGGGCGCGTCCGGATCGCGACGCCCTCGCTCGAACGCCTCGCGCGTCTGTACGACGGCGGCGGGCTGCAGGAGCGCTACGTCCGCTGGGCGGTCGAGACGCTCGCGCCCGAGCTCGAGGCGCCGCTGCCGGGCGCGGTCGTCAACAACTTCTTCCGCTCGTGGGGGCACCACTTCATCTACGACCCGCAGACGTTGCGCCATGCGCTCGAGGCGGCCGGCTTCGTCGACGTCGCCGAGGGCGCCGTCGGCGAGCTCGAGGGACACCTGACCGAGGAGCCCGAGCTCAACCGCTACGAGACGATCGTGCTCGAGGCTCGACGCCCCTGAGAGCGTCGTCGAAGACCTCCGCGTGGCGTTCGAGCCACGGCTCGACCGCGAACCGTTCGACCGCCCGGCGCCGCGCAGCCGCCGCGTAGCGGTCACGGTCGGCGAGGACGGCGCGGACGGCTTCTGCGAGCGCCTCCGGAGCCGGCGGCTGGTCTCGGTCCCAGCTCTGCGGGTGCGGAACACCCACGCCCGCGTCGTCGCCGACGAGCTCGATCGTCCCGCCGCTGGCCGGATAGACGACCGGCAGGCCGCACGCCATCGCCTCGACGACGAGGCTGGGGCAGGGATCGAGCACCTTGGTGTGCAGGAGCAGGTGCGCGCGCCGGAAGAGCGCCGGCGCCTGCGCCTGCGAGTAGCGGCCGACCAGCTCGACGCGGTCTGCGAGGCCGAGCTCGCGGAGGAGCGGCGCGGGGTCCGAGACGAGCCGCCCGGTGACGATGAGCCGCGCCTCGGGCAGCAGTGCCAGCGTCCGTAGCGCAAGCTCGAGCCTGTACGCCTGGGTCTGGTCGCCGCCGAGCAGGAGCAGCGGCTCGGCACCGGCGCTGCCGTCGGCAGGCGCGAAGTGCCGGACGTCGACCGCGTTGTAGAGGATCTCCCAGCTTCCCCGCGGCTCGCCGAGCCACTCGTCGGCCGAGCGCTTGCAGAACTCGCTCTGGTAGAGGACGTGGTCCGCTGCGAGCAACGGCCGTCTGAACTGGTCGTTGATGCGTGTCGTGTCGCTCCCGGCCCAGCCCGGATACGCGACGCCGCTCTGATTGACGACGAGCGGAATGCGGCGGCGGCGCGCGTACGCGAGGAGCGGCCCGACGTCGCGCGGCAGCCACGTCGAGCCGAGGTAGAGGAGCGAGAAGCCGGTCGGGCTGTTCGGAAAACGCTGCGCGAGACGCTGGAACTTGCCGGTGCCGCCGGCAACTGCGTCCCCCGGACCGGGGACGACGTCGTGCCCGTAGAAGACCCGGACGCCCGCCGGCTCGTGCCGGCGCGTCAGCAGGCGCAGCCAGCGCAGCCCGGCGCGGAGATACCGCTCAGCGCGCGCCATCGACGAACCCCGTGAGCAACTCGTCCCAGAGCGGATCGAGCCGTTCCTCGGCGTGCGCCTCGGCGGTCGCGCGACCCGCCGCCCTGAGGCGCGCCCGCAACGACGCGTCGCCGTGCACCCGCTCGACCGCGGCCGCGATCGCTTCCACGTCGTCGACGTCGGCGAGCAGGCCGTTCTCGCCGTCGCGCACGAGCTCCGCCGCCTGGCCGACGCGCGTCGTGACGACCGGCACGCCGCTCGCCATCGCCTCGAGCACCGCTTTGGGCCCGCCTTCCTGCCGCGAGGCGACGACGCACACGTCGACGGCGTGATAGCCGCGCGCAAGCTCACTGCGCGACCGCAGCAGCATGTGCCGCACCGGGATGCCTCCGCGCTCGAGCTCGCGGCGAACGTAGCCGCGTGCGGGGCCGGTCAGGACAACGGAGAGCGCGGGAATGCGCTCGCGCACCCGGTCGACGACGGCGACGAAGACGTCCGGCCCTTTCAGCAGCTTCGGCTCGAAGCCGTCGCCCATCCCCACGCCGTCCTTGACGAACGAGCCCACGACGAAAGCTCCGCCGGCCCTCGGCGGCGCAAGCGGAAAGTGCTCGAGGTCGACGCCGATCGGGATGGTAAAGACGCGCTCCCGCGGAACACCCGCGCCGACGACCAGCTCGTGCATTTCCGCGTGCGTCACCTGGATCCGGTCGACGCGCCGCGCGTTCTGCTGAAGGACGGCGTAGGCGCGGTCGAACTCGGGGTAGCCGGGCGTGCCGGGCCGCCCGTGGAAGTAGCTCAGCCCGAGGCGGTGCGACGAGTCGAGCCAGCGCGGATGCAGCGCGTTGAAGTGATTGTGCTGGAACACGCTCTGCCGGCGCGCGAGCCGAAGGGCTGCGTTCGGCGCAACCCTGTAGCCGAGCCGCCGCGCCGTCGCGACCAGACGGACGCGGTCGTCGTCGATCGACCAGCCGAGGCGGTCGCCGACCACGAAGAGGCGCGAGTGCGGCGCGATCACAACTCCAACAGCTCGACGTAGCGGTCGGCGACCTCGCGCAGCGAGGCGATACGGATCGCCGCCCGCCGATCCTCGAGCTCGAGGGCAAGACGGGCGAGGGCCTCCGGCACCTCCTCCGCGTCGTCGAAGCCGATCCCTGCGTCGCCGACGAGCTCGGGAT